>JBKHBM010000095.1:0-18326 GCA_046542385.1 Desulfatibacillaceae bacterium
CTCGAAATTCGCGCGCCTTGCATCTCATCGTTTTTGAACAGGCTGCAAATTCCGGGTTTTTCAACGAGCTGCTAGACCAAGAGCATCTCCGTAATGGGCGCGCCCGCCGGAACCATGGGATACACGCATTCCTCCCGTTCCACCACGAATTCCATGATCACCGGGCCGTCGGTGGCCAGACCCTTTTTCAGCACGTCGTCCACCTCTTCCGGCCTGGTGGCGCGCAGGCCCGTGCAGCCATAGGCCTCGGCCAGCTTGACGAAGTCCGGGGCCACGTTCAGGCAGGTCTGGCAATAGCGCTTTTCATAGAACAGTTCCTGCCACTGTCGCACCATGCCCAGGTAACCGTTGTTCAGGATGCACACCTTGACGGGCAGACCGCACTGCACGGCCACTGCCAGCTCCTGGATGTTCATCTGGATGCTGCCGTCCCCGGCAACGTCCACCACCAGCTTGTCCGGCGCGGCCACCTGCGCGCCGATGGCGGCGGGCAGGCCGTAGCCCATGACCCCCAGTCCCCCCGAGGTGAGGAACTGGTTGGGGCTGTCGAACTGGTAGAACTGGGCGGCCCACATCTGGTTCTGACCCACCTCGGTGCTGATGATGGCCTTGCCCTCGGTCAGGGCATACAGGCGCTCCACCACGTACTGGGGCTTGATGACGTCCCTCTGGTCATAGGCCAGCCTGTTTGCGCGGCGCCATTCGTCCACCTCCTCCAACCATGCGGTCCTTTTTTCCCCGACGCCGGACAGGTCCTCGCTGTCCAGCAGATCGTTGAGCTTTTTCAGGGTGCACCGGCAGTCGCCAACCACCGGGGTGTGTACGGGCACGTTTTTCCTGATAGAGGTGGGATCGATGTCGATATGGACGATCTTGGCCTGGGACGCGAAGGTGTCCGTCTTGCCCGTGACCCTGTCGTCGAAGCGGACGCCGACGCCGACCAGGACGTCGCAGTGGGCCGAGGACATGTTGGCGCGATAGGTGCCGTGCATGCCGATCATGCCCAGGGACAGGGGATCGGAGCCCGGGAAGCAGCCCAGGCCCATGAGAGAGGTGGTTACCGGAATTTGAAGCCTCCGGGCCAGCCTTGTCAGCTCCTCGGAGGCTTTGGACAGGACCACGCCGCCACCGGCGAAGATCATGGGCCTTTTCGCGCCCATAAGCAGCCGCACCACCTTGTTCAACTGCCTCATGTTGGGCTCGTAGGTCGGGTTGTAGGACCGCATGCGCGTGGTGGACGGCGGCGGTTCCCGGAACTTGACCCTGGTGTTCATCACGTCCTTGGGCAGGTCGACCAGGACAGGGCCGGGCCTGCCCGAACGGGCGAGGTGGAAGGCCTCGCGAACGATGCGCGCCAGGTCGTTGGGGTCGGACACCAGGTAATTGTGCTTGGTGCAGGGCCGGGTGATGCCGACGATGTCCACCTCCTGGAAGGCGTCGTTGCCGATGAGGCTGGTGGGCACCTGGCCGGTGAAGACGACCAGGGGGATGGAATCCGCATAGGCGCTGGCGATGCCGGTTACCGTGTTGGTGGCGCCGGGGCCGCTGGTGACCACGCAGACGCCGACCCTGCCGCTGACCCGGGCATAGCCGTCGGCAGCGTGCACGGCGCCCTGTTCATGGCGGGCCAGGACGTGGCGGATGTCGGTGCGTTCCAGTTCGTCGTAGAGGTCGATGACGGCGCCGCCGGGATAGCCGAAGACGGTGTCCACGCCCTCTTCCTTCAACATGTGCATCAGAATCTGCGCCCCGGTGAGCACCGGCGCCGGGCCCTTCTTCTCGGTTTTCTTCGCGGCTTCGCCCCGCAGGGTGTCGCCATGGGGTTTTCTCGGTTCCATCCGGTTTTCCTCTCGTGGAGCCGCATCTTTCAATATGCGGGCCGTTTCAGCCATTTATGCACCTCATGGGTTGTCGCGCCGCAAGAAGCGGCGAATGATTTGTCCGGGATGAATGTGGCGATGACAGGGCAGGCGGGAAGGAAGGCTTGCGCGGAGTCGGCTGGGGCGTGGCGGCGCCGGTTGAGGCGACCCCTGGGCCGAACCCGTGGGTAACGGGTTCGGCGCACACCCCGCCGCTCCGTGCGGCGCGAGGCATTCGCATTCGCGCCGCCACATGCTCCGTGTGCGTCCGGACGGACGGGACGCCGGGTTCCGGCGTCCCGTTGCAGGAGCGGGCACAAGGGTCTCCGGGGTGGCCGAAGATCGTGCCCGAGCCGTCGTCCGATAGCGTGGTACGCTGTATGTGCGCACAGTAAGGCATGGGTAGCCTTCCTTCTTGACAGCCTGCCCAAAAACGCGATCTGCGGCGTTGCGCTTCATCCCTCGTCGACGCAACGTGCCTGCGGCGCGCCTTGCATCTCATCGTGTTTGAACAGGCTGTTTATTCCGGTTATTTCAACTGCCTGTTGATCCGCAAGAGGCCTGGGGCCTTCAACCGGGTCAGTCCCTTACCTTACGATGGCGCCGGTGTTCGCGCTGGAAACCGCCTTCGCGTACCGGGCCATGTAGCCTGTGGTGATCTTCGGCTCCGGGGCTTTCCAGTCCGCCATCCGGGCCTTGATCTCGTCTTCCGTCAGCGCCACCTCCAGCTTCCTGGCCGGGATGTCGATCCTTATGACGTCGCCCTCGCGGACCGCCGCGATGGGGCCGCCGGCCATGGCCTCCGGGGAAACATGGCCGATGGCCGCGCCACGGGTGCCGCCGGAAAACCTGCCGTCGGTCAACAGCGCCACGTCCGCGTCCAGGCCCATGCCGCAGATGACGGAAGTGGGGGTGAGCATCTCGCGCATGCCCGGCCCGCCCCTGGGGCCTTCGTAGCGCACCACCACCACGTCGCCGGCGACGATTTTGCCGGCCATGATGGCCTCGGTGGCGTCCTCCTCGGAGTCGAACACCCGCGCCGGCCCCTCGTGCCGCAGCATCTTTTCCGTGACCGCGCTCTGCTTTACCACACAACCGTGCGGGGCGAGATTCCCGAACAGCACGGCCAGACCTCCCTGTTGGTGGTAGGGGTTGTCCACGGGACGAATCACGTCCCGATCCAGAACGGACACGTTGGCCAGGTTGTCCGCCACCGTGCCGCCGGTGACGGTTTTGCACGAGGTGTCCAGCATGTTGTTGGCGGCCAGTTCCGACATGACCGCATGCACGCCGCCCGCCGCGTTCAAATCCTCCATCCGGTGCGCGCCGCCCGGGGACATGGAACACAGGTGCGGGATCTTTTCGCTGATGTCGTTGAGCATGGACAACTCGAAAGGCACCCCGGCCTCGGCCGCGATGGCGGGCAGGTGCAGCGCCGTATTCGTGGAGCAGCCAAGGGCCATGTCCACGGCCAGGGCATTGGCGAACGCCTCTTTGGTCAGGATGTCCCGGGGCCGCAGGTCCTCCTCGATCAGCTTCACCGCCCGCATGCCCGCCTGCTTGGCCAGCCGGTACCGCGCCGCGTACACGGCCGGAATGGTCCCGTTGCCGGGCAGGCCCAGGCCCACGGCCTCGGTCAGGCAGTTCATGGAATTGGCCGTGAACATGCCCGCGCAGGAACCGCACGTGGGACAGGCGTTCTCCTCCACCAGGGCAAGCTCCTCCTCGGTCATCCTGCCCGCACGCACGCCGCCGACCGCCTCGAACACCGAAATCAGGTCTATGGCTTCACCATTGTTAATGGACTTGTGGTGGCCCGCCAGCATGGGCCCCCCGGAAACCACGATCGTGGGGATGTTCAGCCTCGCCGCGGCCATCAGCATCCCGGGAACGATCTTGTCGCAGTTGGTGACCAGCACCAGGCCGTCGAACGCGTGGGCCGTGGCCATGACCTCGATCGAGTCCGCGATCAACTCGCGGCTGGCCAGGCTGTACTTCATGCCGATGTGGTTCATGGCGATGCCGTCGCACACGCCGATGGTGCCGAAGGGCACCGGGGTTCCGCCGGCCAGCAGTACGCCGCGCTCCACCGAGTCCACCACCTTGTCCAGGTGCACGTGGCCCGGGATGATGGCGTTGGCCGGGTTGGCGATGCCGATGAGCGGACGGGACAACTCCTCGTCCGAGTATCCCATGGATTTGAACAGGCTTCGGTGTGGCGCCCGTTCAAGTCCGCTTCGTACGCTGTGACTTTTCATATAGCCTCTGAATCGCCCGCCCAAAAACGCGATCTGCTGTGTTGTGCCGCGTCCCTCGTCGTTTTTGATCGGGCTTGCCCTTGATGGTTCACCGGCTTTTTGTCATCTCGGGTCCGTTATGGGTAAAATTGCCCCCGAAAAACAAAAAACTCCGCTGCCGGGGCTGGCAACGGAGTTTGTTTTTATCAGCTTTTTCAGCTATTTATTCCGTCATCCAGCCCCTTGCCCGTAGCAGGGAATAATCCCTACTACGATAATAAGGATGAGGCCGAGGATGCGAATGACGGAATTGTTGAACATTGGTGTCCCTTCTGT
This sequence comes from Desulfatibacillaceae bacterium, assembly GCA_046542385.1. Lineage (GTDB taxonomy): Bacteria > Desulfobacterota > Desulfobacteria > Desulfobacterales > Desulfatibacillaceae > JBKHBM01. Next base: position 4,433 of record JBKHBM010000095.1, read on the forward strand.
TTCGTCAGTTTGACTAGGCCACATGTAACACCGGGCAAAATGGGTGTCAAGCCAAATTTCGTTAAAAAACCGCAAGCTGTGCAGCATCCTGCCGAGCGACGGTTCGGTAGGGTAGCAATTTGGCGCGCAATATCAAGGAAATAGGCGGAAAAATGAACATGGTTCGGGTGTGGCCGGGACCGGGCGGACAACCGCGCAACGAATCGAAATCGATCGCTGGGTCAAGACCGCGCCCATGCGGCCGGAGCCAACATGGTGTTCTTGTTGTTTTCGTCCGGCTCCCCTGTCGCTCCGCCTTGATCCAACCTGCCGCAAACCTCCGACCCCCGGACGCCTGGCCTTTGGACACGGCTGCGCCGTGTCTCTGGCTCCGGGCAGCGGGAACTGCATCCGGATCGAAGCCGGGTGGAACCCGGGTTGCCAACCCTGACACCAACGCCCCAGCCACTCGTCTTTCCGGCGAAGGCCGGGGTCCAGGAGTTCATAAATCGTAAGCATTCAGGAGGTTTGCTCTCGCCTCTGAAAAATCCCTACACAGGAATCATTATCACGATTTTCAGCGTTTTCCTGCTGGCCATCAATGTTGCGCCGACGGGCTCGGGCCTGGCGTTCCGGAACGCGCGCGCCGCCATCAGCCTTCCCCTGGGCGGGGACAACATGCCGGACACGGGCGACGACCCGTTGCGCATGGCCGAGACAACGGACGGGAGCAACCAGCCGGAGATGCCGCTGGTTGGCGCCGGGGGCAGGGACACCATCGAGCCCGAGGCCGCGAACCGGGCGGAGTTTCTGGTGGAGGGCCTGCGCGAGGGCGCGCACCGGGTGGATTTTGACATCACCGGGGATTTGTGGGCGCCTTCCCTGGGCCGGGGTGTTGCGATGACGGGCAAGGCGGCCCTTTCTGTCGTGCATCCCGAGACCACCGGGCTTGAAAAGTCTCCCGGCTTGCGATACAGGTTGGAAGGGGTCGTCCTCTTTTCTGATTCAATGCCGATGCGGTAGTCCCTCCGGGTCCCGGCGCCTTTCGTATATCCCGTCCATGCAACCCGGCGGGCCCGGGCGCGAAACGCCTTCCGGAGGGCTGTACACGCTGAACCATCGAAGGCCGGGTACAGCCTGTCAAAGGCCTGCTTCGACCCAGAATGTGCCGGGAAAGTCCGCTCGCTCCGGCCAGAGGATCAAAGACCAGCGCCTGTATGTCAATGCGCCCGGAAGAAACGTGGGAGACAGATGAAATCCAGATCGCAATGGATCGGAGCCGCGCTCCTGGTCTGCGTGGCCCTTGCCGCCTACGGCCTGGACCGCGCAGGACGAGCCCGGCAACCCCGTCACTACACCGTTGCCTTTGAGTCCGGAAGCCGGCTGGGAGCCGGGACGGACGCGGTGATCGAGCAGATCGCCGCCGCCATGGCCAAAAACGATTCCTGGGAGGCCGTCGTCGTGGGCCACAGCGGAACGCGCGGCGATGCCGAGGTGAATCTCGAACTGAGCCGCGAAAGGGCCGAGACGGTCAAGACACGGCTGGAGGCCCGAGGGGTGAGCCCTTCGCGTATCCGGACCTTTGGAGTGGGAGGGCGGCAACCCCTGGAAAAACGTCCAGAGGAGGGCGGTCGCTCCTACCATCAACGATTGAAGAGAGCCGAAGTGACCCTGAAACTGCCTTGAAATCCCGGCGCACAGGAGAACATGCATGATACGGAAAGCCCTGGTTGTTTTTTCCATGATCCTTTTCAGTTCGCAGGCCGTTTGCGCGTTTGATTACCTGCCGCTGAAACCGGTTGTCAATGCGCCCGCCGTGAAGAGCTGCCGGGGGGAACAGACCCTGCGGGTGCCCATGCGCACATCCGGCGCCCACGTCGTGCTGCTGGACGCGAACGATTACGAACTGGAGACCCCGGACGGCAGCTTTTTCGGCAAGCGGGGGGTCGACGTGCGGCTGGAGCTGAAGAACAGCATCCTCGATCAGCTCGATGACTACATGAGCTGCAAAAGCCCGATCATGTGCGGGACCCAGGGCATGCTCAACGGGGTGGCCGACGTGACCGAGGCGGACCCCAGGACGCGGATGGTGGCAGTCTACCAGCACGGCTGGTCCAACGGAGGATCCGCACTGGTCGTCCGGGAAAACGTGCAGACGCCGCTTGACCTTGGGGGGGCGAAAATCGTCACCCAGGCGCACGGGCCGCACCTGGAGTACCTGGCCCGGATTCTGGAGGACGCCCGCAAGGCCGCCAAAGAGCAGGGCAAGGCCTGGAGTGAGCCCTCGATCCTTCTGTGCCGCGAGCTCATCGGGTTCCAGGGCCACACCCCGGGCCGCGCCTTCCTGGAGGACAAGGGCGTGGACGCCGCCTTTGTCCTGGCGCCGGACGCCGACGTTCTCACCAACGGAGGAACCGAGGGCACCGGCGCCGAGGGCTCGGTGCGGGGCGCCCGCATCCTCCTTTCCACCAAGTCCGCCTCCCGGATCATTTCCGAGGTATACGTGGTGCGACAGGACTATTTTGACGCCAACAGGGAGCAGATCAGGGATTTCGTCTCCGCCTTGTTCAAGGCGGAGGAACGGGCCCGCGAAAATGTGCTCAAGCTCCTGGTGGAATGGGACAAGGTGGCGAAGTACCTGTTCGAGGACGCCGGAGCCGTGGACGAGGCCAGGGGCCTGTGGAAGAATTATGAGACCGTGGGGCTTCGCGGCAACGTGGAGTGGTCCACGCCAACCCACCCCCGCGGCTTCGTGTCCGTGAACAATGAAATCCAGAGCACCTTCGTGGACATCGGCATCATGAACAAGGCTTACTCCCTGGCCATGGCGAACTGGGAATACGACAACTTCTCCGAAGGCCTGTTCGACCAGCGCAGGGCGGACCTGCCCGGGTTCGACGACAACCAGGCCGCCCGCGTGGTTCAGGACATGAAGCAGACCGGGGACCTGGACAGAAAGACCCTCATCGACTTCGACATCAACTTCAAGCCCAACCAGCGGACCTTTTCAGAGGAGGAATACGCACAGGAGTTCAAACGGGCAGTGGACTTCGCATCCACTTACGGAGGAGCGGTCCTCACCGTGGAGGGGCATTCCGACCCGCTGAATTACCTGAGGAAAAAGGCCAAAGGGGAGCCCGCGCACACCTTGCGCAGCATTCGGCAGGCGGCGCGCAACCTCAGCGTGAACCGAGCCATCCAGGTTCGGGATGCCATCATCGCCTTTGCCGGGGAACGGGGGGTCACCCTGGACGAGTCGCAGTTCGTGGTGGTCGGCAACGGCATCAGCGAGCCCAGGACGGGGATGTGCGGGGGCGATCCCTGTCCGCCCAGGACAGAGGCGGAATGGCTTTCCAACATGCGGGTGAATTTCCGGATCGTGCAGGTGGAGGCGGAAGCCTCCGTGTTCACGCCCCCCAATACATGGTAGAGGAGGAGTCAGGCATGCAACACATCTTACGAATCCTCGCCTGCACGGCCTGCCTGCTTCTGCTGGGGGCCTGCGACGACGGGGCAAACCAGCAGGCAGGCGCAAGTCGCCCGACCCAGTCGGCCCCGAAGGTGCAAAAAGAGTCTCCCGAACCTGCCTCCTTCACCGTGGCCCTGGCGAAAAATGCCGTGTGGCCGCCGCCGGCTGACAGTAAGGTGGAGGAATTCGACAGCGTGCTCACCCGGCAGAATTTCATGGCCGTGCTGGACATGAGCGGCTCCATGGGCGAATCCGAGTGTTCCGGCTCGTACGGGACCAAGGCCGCCGCGGCCAGGGCTGCCCTGAGCGCCTGGCTCGAAGGCGTGCCCCGGGAGGCCAACGTCGGTCTGGTCGTGTTTTCCGGCAACACCGTTGAACTGAAGGTGCCTCTGGGGGTGGACAACCGCGATATGCTCAGGCAGGCGGTCAACGCCACCTATCCCGGCGGGGGTACTCCTCTGCGCACCTCCATGGCCATGGCATACAAGGAACTGGAACGGCGCGCCCGTCACCAGAACGGCTACGGCGATTACAGGCTGGTGGTGATCACCGACGGCCAGCACAGCGAGGGCGAAAACCCCCGATCCGTGGTTGACGGCATCCTCGGGAACCCCGCCAATCCGGTCCAGATATACACCATCGGCTTTTGCGTCGCGAATTCCGCCCTGAACCAGCCCGGCCGGGTTGTCTACCAGAGCGCGAACAATCCCGAAGAGCTGCGCCAGGGGCTTGACCGGGTCCTGGCTGAATCGACCCACTTCACCGCTGACGCGATCAAGGAGTTCCCCCAAGATGCGAAATAGAGTGCACGCCCGAAAAGCAGGCCTGGTCGTTCTCTTCTGCCTCCTGTGCCTGGTGTTCTGCCAGCCGTCCGCAGCCGGGCAGTGGGACCGCACCCCGGACATCACCATAGGCTGGACCGCCTGGTCGGACGCCGAGATCGTCAGCAAGATGGCAACCATCATTCTGACTCGCGGAATGAATTACGACGTCGAGTTGACACTCGCGGACATCTCCGTACAGTACCGTGGGATCGCCGAGGGAGACCTGGACGCCATGCTCATGTCGTGGCAGCCCAAGACCCACCAAAGTTACCTGAAGCGATACGAGGGCCAGCTTGTGGATCTGGGTCCGGTCTACGAGGGGGCGAACCTGGGATGGGCCGTGCCGGAGTATGTTGCCGATTCTGTGGCCAGCATAGCCGACCTTGCAAAACCCGCCGCAAAGAAGCTCTTCGGCGGTAAGATCCAGGGAATTGACGCTTCGGCCGGCCTCATGGCGCTCAGCAAAAAAGCCATCGACGCCTATGGCATCGATTACGAACTTCTTGTCGCCAGCGGTCCGGCCATGGCCAGGCGCCTGGGCGAGGCCGTGGAGGAAAAGTCCCCGATCGTCGTGACCGGATGGAGGCCGCACTGGATGTTCGCCGAGTACCCCATCCGTTACCTGGAGGACCCCCGGGGGATATTCAAGAGCGAGGAATCCGTCCATGTACTGGCGAGGAAGGGGTTTGAAGAGGATCATCCCGAGGTGGCCGCCTTTTTCCGACGCATGCACCTAAAACTGGACGAACTGGAGCGGTTGATGGTCGAGGCCCGGAAAACCTCCCACACGGAGGCAGTACTGGACTGGATCAAGCGGAATCCGGACAGGGTCAGGTACTGGATGCGCGGGAAACAGGAGTAGCTCGGCATGTCGGAATCCGCTGTTTCATACGTCTCCGCGCTCCTGGCGGCCGTGCTCCTTCTGGTGTGCCATTTCTTCCTGATCTTCCCCGTGGACGGCCCGGAGCGGAAGATTCTCCTGTCCCTGCTGCTCGCCCTGGCCGCCTACAAGGGTTTCCTCCTGCTTCTACCCATAAGGAAAGGCCTGGAGGAAAAGGCCGTGGAGGCGGCGCACCGGGCCGGCGTGGACCCGGAAGAAGTTGTCTTCGTGATCCAAACCGGTCTGGCCGGGGCCCGGGCACTGCGCAAGTCCGCGCACGAACTGGATGGGGAGGTCCGGGCAGCGGTGGAGCGCATCGCAGGTATCGCCGAGGCCATCGTCGCGGGCCTTTTGAACGATCCCGCGGATGCGGCCCGTTGCAAGCTCGTGCTTTTCCGCTATCTGGAGGCGACCCGGGAAATCGTGGACAGGTACAGGGAAATCGGCCGCTTGAGAGGCAGCCCGCAATTCAAAGTGGTCCTGGAGAAATCGGGACAGACACTATGTGAGATTGAGCAGGTTCTGACGAAACAGTACGAGCGCAACCTGACCGACGAGGCCCTCGAACTGGACATCCAGCTGGACGTACTGCGGGACATGATGAGGTACGATGGTGCATAACAGCCCGTTGAAAAACTCGAAATTCGCGCGCCTTGCATCTCATCGTTTTTGAAAAGGCTGCCAATTTCGAGTTTTTCAATGGGCTGCTATGCGGCCGCAGGGGGAAGTCTTCCCCACGGTTCCCGAACGACCGACCGTTTTTGCTTGACCGCCTACGGCACCGATGATAGGTTACCTACAGAATGAAATCACCCCCAAGGAGTGATAATGGTTACCAATAACCATATTGCCGCTCGTCCCGAATGAGCGTGCTTCACTCACAAAACAGCCCGTTGAAAAACTTGAAATTGGCAGCCTGTTCAAAAACGATGAGATGCAAGGCGCGCAAATTTCTAGGAATAAGGCGTACTTATGGTACGCCGCACTGACGAGAAATGAAGCGCAACGCCGCAGATCGCGTTTTTCAACAGGCTGAAAAGGCAAAATTCCTCTTCATTCCCCTGACAACGCCCGGCGGCGCACCCAAAGCCGGTGTGTGAACAGCGAAGCGTCAAAGAGACTCTGAAAAGACAGAGAATGAGAATGCATGTCAGGCCCTGGCGCGAATGATTCCGCGACCCGTCGCCTGAACAGACGCTGATTTCGCCCTGTGGCCAGCCAGACGTTTCGGCCATCCGATTTACCGCTGATTTCGTGGCACTCAGCCGCGCGTTTTCCAAGCCCAGAATTTTAAGGTGTTCGTGCCGGTATGCGTTGTCACGGCATTTTTCCAGCATTCCCACGTCTGTCCGTATTCGGATGATTAAGAGGAGGTGCATGGACACGCGACGCGACTCTCCCCGAGTTGAATCCCAAGCCGATCCCCTGCTCGACGCCCGGGACCTGTTTCTGAGTTTCGGCAGGGTCATGGCCCTGTCCGGCGTCAGCATTCAGGTCTTTCCAGGTGAAATTCTCGCGATCATAGGCCCGAACGGCGCGGGCAAGACATCCCTGCTCAACAGCCTCAACGGTTTCTACCGGCCGGAAAGGGGGACCATCATTTTCAACGGGATGGATATCACCAGGATGGCCCCGCATAAAAGGATCCAGGCGGGAATCGGAAGAACCTTCCAGGGCATCCAGCTTTTTCTGGGAATGAATGTGTTGGACAACATCATGACCGGACGCCACATCCACATGAAGACCAATTTCCTGCAGGGAGCGCTACGGTGGCCCTGGACGCTGCGGGAAGAGGTGGAACATCGAGGCGTGGCCGAGGAGGTCATCGATTTTCTGGAGATGGAGGCCTATCGCGACGCCATTGTGGGAGAACTGGGCTACGGCTTGCGCAAACGCGTGGACCTGGGTCGGGCGCTGGCGCTGGAGCCCGGGATTCTGATCATGGACGAGCCCATGGCGGGCATGAACGTCGAGGAAAAGGAGGACATGGCCCGATTTATCCTGGACATCCAGGAACACCGCAAGATCCCGATCATCCTGGTCGAGCACGACATGGAGGTGGTCATGGACATCTCCAGCCGCGCCGCCGTGCTGGAATGGGGAAGATTGATCGCCGAAGGGGACACCCTGGAGATCCGCCGAAACCCCCAGGTGATCAAGGCATATATTGGCGAGGAATAGATAATGGAATACCCGAAGATCGAAGCGGACACGCTGCCCAAATACCTCAGGCTGGGTGCAAGGAAATGGGCGGATGAGGTCTACATGCGTCGCAAGAGCCTGGGTGTCTGGCAGCGGTGGTCCTGGCGGGATGTCTACAAAAAGGTCGAGGAATTCAGTCTGGGTCTCATGAAACTGGGCCTGGAGCGTGGTGAAACGGTGGCCATTGCCGGTGAGAATGAGCCGGAATTGTTCTGGGCCGAATTCGCCGCACTGGCAGCCGGAGCGAAAACGGTATGCCTGTACCCGGACATGACTCTTGCTGAAGTGGAGTATGTCGTGGGGCACTCCGAGTCGGTATATTTTATCGGCGAGGACCAGGAACAAATAGACAAGTTTCTCGAGGTGCGCTCCGCCCTGCCGCGAATCCGCAAGGCGATTTACTGGGACCCGCGAGGGATGTGGCAGTATGATGATCCCATACTGATGGAATTCTCGGAAGTCCAGGAAATGGGCCGGGAGCACGGGGAAAAGCACCCCGGGCTGTTTGAGGAAAGCGTGGAAAAGGGGTGTGCGGACGACGTCGCCCTGCTGAGCTACACGTCCGGCACCACGGGCCAGCCCAAAGGGGTCGTCCTGACTCACAGGTACATGCTGGACAACGCCTTCCGCGTACTCATGTCCAACGAATTCAAGCCTTTCACCATGTATTTGTCCTATCTTTCGCCGGGGTGGATCGTAGAGCACTTCTTCGTTGCCATGGGCATGATCAAGCCCTTCATCTACAACTTTCCGGAGGAGCCGGAAACCGTTCTGGCCAATATTCGTGAACTCGGCGCGGAAGCACTGGTATTCGGCCCCCGTCAGTGGGAAAGCCTGGCTTCCCTGGTGCAGGCCAGGATGCTCGACGCCGGGCCGGTCCGCCGGTTTTTTTACAACACGGGCATGAAGGTGGGAACCGAAATCGCCATGGAACGGATGGGGGAGAAGAAGGCGGCCCCGATTTGGAAAATTCTCCACCCCCTGGCCGATCGGCTGTTGCTGCGCTCCCTGAGGGACAACCTGGGGCTCAAGCACACCTATTTCGCCTTGAGCGGCGGGGCCCCGGCATCACCCGATGTTTACCGTTTTTTTCATGCCATGGACATAAAACTGCGTAATGCGTACGGCTCCACCGAGGTCGGGCTGTTGACCCAGCATTCGGGAGAAATCTTCAACCCCGAAACCATGGGCAAGTGGTACGTCTCCCACCCTGAACTGGGCCCGCCGCTCGAGTGGAAAGTGAATGAAGACGGCGGTCTGCTGGTACGGGGCGGCTGCGGCTTCGCGGGCTATTACAAGAACGAGGAAGCCACCGCGGAAGTCATGAACGACGGCTGGTTCATCACCGGAGACGCCACCCATACCCTGGAAAATGGCGAGCTGGTATTCCTGGACCGGGTCAAGGATTTGAGAAGGCTCGCCACCGGATACCTCTTTCCGCCCCAATTCATTGAAACCCGACTCCGATTCAGTCCGTTCATCAAGGACGTGATGGTGCTGGGGGACGAGCGAAAGCCTTTTGTTTCGGCGATGGTCAATATTGACCCGGAAACTGTCGGACGGTGGGCCGAGCGCGAGGGTATCGCGTACTCCTCCTTCCCGGATCTTTCCCAGCATCCACGGGTCTGCGCCCTGATAAACCAGGAAGTCGTCCGGCTGAATTCCGCCCTGGACGAACATGCCCGGGTCAAGCGATTCGTGAACCTGCCAAAGGAATTCGACCCGGACGAAGCCGAGTTGACACGCACGCGCAAGCTTCGCCGCGGGTTTCTGGAGGACCGTTTCGGACCGCTCATAGAGGCCGTTTACAACGGAGAAAAGACTTACGCAACAGAGGTGCCGGTAAAGTATCGGGACGGCCGCACGGGCGTCGTCCGCACCCAGACCCGGATAAACGACGTGTAGCAGCCCGGTGATTCCAGGTTTTTCAACGGCCGGCGGGGAAAAGAGGGTAAAAGGACATGGAATGGCGCTGGATCATTATCGACTTTTTGCAATACAGCGTGGAAGGATTGCTCATAGGCATGCTTTACGCGATCATCGCCCTGGCTTTCATCGTGATTTACAGGGCGGGACGCATTTTGAATTTCGCCCAGGGCCAGATCGTCATTTTCATGGCCTACGTCATATGGACCATGATTGCGCTCACCAGCATGCCGCTCTGGCTGGCCATTTTGATTTCCTTCCTGATATCGCTGGCGCTGGGGCTGGTCATTGAAAGGGGGGTGTTCCGGCCCCTGATCGGACAGCCCATATGGGCTTTGGTGATGGTCACCATTGGTCTGATGATCCTGCTTCAGGGAGTGATTCAGGTGAGCTGGGGGAGCGACGAGAAGCCCTTTCCAGTGGTCTTCCCGGAAAAGCCGGTCATCATCGGGGAACTGGTGTTCAGCAGTTCGATTTTCTGGGGCGGGCTGATATCGTTTTTTCTGATCCTGGCGCTTTCGTGGGTTTTGGGCAGGACGCGCTGGGGGCTCAAGCTGACCGCGGTGGCGGAAGACCACCAGGTAGCCCAGTCCATGGGCATATCCGTCAAACGCTCCATCGCGATTGCCTGGATGATCGGATGCGCGCTTTCCAATTATGCGGCCATTGTCTTTCTGAACGGCCAGACCCTGACCTTCGCGGCATCGGTCATCGGACTGCATGCCCTGCCTGTGGTGCTGCTGGCCGGCCTGGAATCCATCTGGGGCGCCATGTTCGCCGGGGTCATTGTCGGGGTGGGTCAGGCCTGGGCAGGAGCCTACCTCGACCCGTACACGGATGGGGTCATGAGCCAGGCCTTTCCGTACCTGTTGATGCTGCTGGTTTTGCTTATCCGGCCCCAGGGGCTTTTCGGCTGGAAGATCATTGAAAGGGTATAAAGATGGCGATTCTGCCTTGCGGCATTCACTTCGAGAAATACGAGAATGAGATGGCATACCTGCGGACCCGGTGGCAGTGGTTCAGTTTTCTGCTGTTTCTGGTTCTGCTCATGCTGCTGCCGCATATATTGAGCGTGCGGTTTGTCGCCATGGTAAACATGGCTGCCATGATCTGCATCGCCGTTGTGGGCCTCCAGATCACCACGGGCTACGCCGGACAGATCAATCTCGGCCAGTCCGCCTTCATGGGCATGGGGGCCTTTGCATGCGGTTCGCTGGCAGTCAATTTCAACTTGCCCTTCTGGGTGACCATCCCGGCGGGAGGATTGGGGGGCGCGGCCCTGGGGGCGATCTTCGGCATCCCGGCACTACGGATCAAGGGATTTTACCTGGCCATTACGACCATTGCCGCACAAGTCATATTCCCCCTGATCATCATGCACATGCCCCGAAACTGGTTCGGCGGGGCGATCGGTCTGAACCTGAATCCCGCCCGGCTTGGCCCGATTACCTTTGATACGGATACCTCGCTTTATTACTTCATCATGATTACCACCATCCTCATGCTCTTTTTTGCCTTCAATCTGGTGCGCTGCCGGGTGGGGCGGGCGTTTGTGGCCATCCGCGACAATGACGTCGCTGCTGAAATGACCGGAATCAACGTCTTCTACTACAAAACCCTGGCTTTTGCCATCGGCGCCGGATATGCGGGCGTGGCCGGCGGGCTGTGGGCATATTACATCCGATACGTCGGGGCCGACCAGTTCACGCTCTATTTTTCGGTATGGTACATGGGCATGATAATCGTGGGCGGCCTCGGCAGCATCCTGGGCGCCATAATGGGCGTCGTCTTTATCCGGGCCCTCCAGGAATTCATTACCGCGCTGGCCCCGATTCTGGTCCAGGATCTGGGAATGGGAAGCGCGTCGCTCTGGTTTGCCGGCATGAACATTCTACTGGGTGGGATCATAATATTGTTTCTGGTATTTGAACCGCGCGGCATCAATCACCGATGGAACATCATGAAAACATCCTATCGCATATGGCCGTTTCCGTATGTGTAACCAAATCACAGCATGATCAACGTGGTCGGGGAAAGGAGGTGGGAAACCGCACGGCAACAAGGTGAGACAAAGGAATAGATGGAATGTGATTCGACAACCACTCATTTTGGAGGGAGGACATGAAAGCATTCATCAGAATTCTACCCTTGCTCGTCGCGGCTGGTGTGATGATTTCGGTCGGCGCCCCGCGGCAGGCTACTGCCGCGACGGAGTACAATGTCACCGTTTCTCTCGATTACACCGGCCCTTACGCCGTGATCATGCCCTCGTTCGAATCGGCCCGCAAGGGACTGTTCACCTGGTGGAACAACACCCGGGGCAAGGAGCTTGGCATCGAGCTCAATCAAAAAGGTTACGACATGCGCTACGACCCCAGCGTGGTGGCTTCCACCTGGCCGGGCATTTTGTCGGGAGACGAACCCATAGCCCACATGGGCCTGGGCGGACCAGACGTCGCCGCGCTGATGAAGCGCCTGCCCAAGGACAAAGTGCCCCTGATCATGTCGACCGGTACTTACGGATTCATCTGGGTGCCCGACCAGTGGGTTTTCCAGCCCAGGCCCACGTATGCCCACGAGGCGGCCGGATTCTTCAATTGGGCCCACAAAAATCAGATCACGGACCGGCCCATTCGGATCGCCGCCATCAACAGCAAGGTTTCTCCGGCATATGTGGACATGATAAACGGCATCCGGAGCTTTACCGACGCTACGGACTGGGCCGAACTGGTGGCCGTGGAATGGGTGGAGATGAAGCCGGTTTCCCTGATTTCCGAAGTGCGGCGCCTTTCCCGAAAAAAGCCCGACTACATCTGGATCGCCTCCAATACCACACACGTCATCGGTTGTATCAAGGCCCAAAAGGAACTGGGTATTCACATTCCAGTGCTGATGGCATCCCATTGCGGCATCCAGATGTCCGCCCTGGCTTCCAAGAATATCGACCTGCTGGAAGGGCATTATGATTCCGCCGCCATGGATCCGGGAATTGACAGGAGCGTCAAGGGAGCCCAGGTCGTCATTGATTCATGCAAGGAACTGGGCATGGATGACAACTGGAGCAACGTGGCGGTTCAGGCAAGCCTGATGTGCCTGTTGACATTGCGGGGCGTGGAACGGGCCGCTATGGACGTCGGTGTGGACAATGTCACCGGTGTGGCGGTGTACAACGCGATGTTCGACAAACCCTTCACCGAGGAGGATCTGTTGGGGCTGGCGCCTACATTGAAATTCACAAAGGATGCGCCATTTTCAACCGGGAACCTCAAGGTGAAGGCCACCACGGTCAAGGACGGCAAACAGGTAATGGTGGGCGACGGCTGGCTGGAAGTACCTCCCATTCCCAAATGGACCGACAAATAGTCCGGATTGTTCACGAGTTCGATTCGCACGACAGCCGGGGGGAGCTGTACTGTCTTTCGCACCGCGGCCCCGACTGGCGCGGCTGTAGCGCGAATCGGACTCGCCCGCGAGGTGAGAAATCTTGCCAATGCCGGAGCCCGGAATAACAGAGTGTGTTTTTCAGGGAAGCTCCGATGGACAAATATGCAGGCTGAAACACCATGAACGTCACCTTCAGCGAAATTTCTCATGAATAATACGGGTTGGGGTTTTGTCGACCGAAAACAACACTGCGGCAGAAAGGCCCTGGCGTGCTTGAACTAGTCAATGTGGAAATGATTTACTGCAGGGTTATCATGGTCTTGAAAGGCGTGTCCATGCAGGTTCCCGAGGGGAGCATCGTGGCTCTCCTCGGGGCCAACGGCGCCGGAAAGACATCCACCCTCAAGGCCATCTCCGGTCTGCAGCAAACCGAGGAAGGCGAGGTCACCAGGGGCTACATCGATTTCGAGGGACAGCGGATCCATCACATGGATCCGACCGAAATCGTCAGGCTCGGAATCATCCAGGTCATGGAAGGCCGCCGCATCCTGGAACATCTCACCGTGGAGCAGAACCTCCTGGTGGGGTCACATCTTCGCGGCGACATGAAGGAAGTGCGTGAAGACATCGAAAAGGTGTACGGGTACTTTCCCAAACTTTCGGACATGAAAAACAGGATCAGCGGGTATCTGTCCGGCGGCGAACAGCAGATGCTGGTTCTTGGAAGAGCGCTCATGGCAAAGCCCAAACTGATGTTGCTCGACGAACCCTCCCTGGGCCTGTCACCGCTTCTGGTTCACGAAATCTACAGTGTGCTCGAGCAGTTGAACAAATACGAAAAAATCACCATGCTCCTGGTGGAACAGAACGTCCAGAAGGCCCTTTCCGTTTCCCAATATGGCTACATAATGGAAAACGGCCGCATTGTCCTGAGCGGACCGTCGGAGACCCTGCTGGAAAACGAGGACATCAAGGAGTTTTATCTGGGCCTGAGTCTGAAGGGCAAACGAAAGAGCTACCGTGAGGCAAAGCATTACAAGCGACGTAAAAGATGGCTGGGCTGATTTTGGGACCGTCCTCCGTGCCACCGAAGAGAAGACAGCCTCTGTTCAGACGTTAATGGTCGCGGCTCGCGAGATCAGGTGTTGGTCACTACAGATCAGGGCGAATACCTGGCAGCCCGTTGAAAAACGCGATCTGCGGCGTTGCGCTTCATTTCTCGTCAGTGCG
>JBKHBM010000216.1:0-3366 GCA_046542385.1 Desulfatibacillaceae bacterium
ACTCCTGCCTTGAGGTAGGACCGGGCGATGTGAATACGCGCCGTCACAGGCTGCGTAGCCAAGTGTTTGCCCATGCGCAGCCTTTCCCACTGATAACCATCTTGGGCCACCCGATTGAATTCAGAATGGTAATCCATCGAATAGGCATAAGTAATGTCCGGAATGGTCACGTATTGCCTCCCACGCAGGACCCGGTACAGGAAGTCGATATCCTGGGAACGGCCAAGGCGCAGGTCAAAGGACATCCCCCTGGTCGCCTCGGAACGGACCATGTGGCCGGCATGGCTGACGCCCGGCATTTGTACCGCGTTTTCCGCTTTGAGGATGCTCCGGGTCCCACTGCCCTTCACGCCGCTAATCCGGCCATGAACATCCACCAGGCAAAAGCGGGAAAAGACCGCGACAGCCGCAGGATGTTGCGTCAATGTATTGACCAGAACCTGCAACCGGTTGGGGAAAAGCCAGTCATCCGAGTCAAGCATACTTAGGAACTCCCCCCGGGCCTCTTCCAGCGCCCTTTGTCGTGCCGCAGGGCGCCCCATGTTTTGAGGCAAACGAAAATATCGGATGCGAGGATCGTTCACCTGTTCCACTATGGCATAGGGGTCGTCCGTGGACCCGTCGTCCACCAGCAGGCACTCCCAGTTCTCGTAGGTCTGGGCCACCAGGGACGCCAACGCCATGGGCAACGTGTGCGCGGAATTGAAACATGGCATGGAAACGGACACCAAGGGCTTCATGTCGTATACCTCTCTACCGTGACACCTCGGTTGATCCGGACCGCCACGGTCCCACGTTGGACTCTGGCAGGTTGAAAGGCCTGCCTGGGAGATCGTGCGGGCATGGGTTGACACCCGGCCAACACGTAAATCAGAAACAGGGAAAAAATGCCCAGGCCGCCGTAAAAGTATTCCCCGCCCATGCCCCCCGCCACGGCCGCGACCAGCGCGGCGCGCACGGGCAGCCCACTCCCCCCTTTTCGCACCATCCCCGTCTGCCGCCACATGCGCCAGAACACCAGCAGCATCAACACCCCGCCGACCACCCCTGTTTCAAGGAATATCTGCAGGAAAAAATTGTGGCTCCCAGTGCTGTAAATGCCGGAGGTCCCACCGCGATGGAAAAAACCGGTGCCCAGAAAGGGCGCATTAATCACTTGCCCGGCACTATTGATCCATATCGCTATCCTGCCCCCGTCATCCAGGCCGGCGACTCCGGAGTTGTATCGCTGCATGTGCGCAAGGCGGTCCGTATCCGGCCACAGGGTCTTGTCCACCTCGGACCGGAACTCAGGATACGCGTGGTAGGCTGCAACTGCAAGTCCCGCTATCAACAGGCAGGTCGCGGCAGTCCGCACCGTCATCTTCAGAAGTCCGCTGGCAAAGGCCAGGTATCCCGCGCCGCAGAACAGGGCCACCCAGCCTCCACGTCCATGGGACAGCGCTGCACCTAGGAACAGCAGCACGAGGCAGACAAGGGCAGCCGCCCGCCACTTTTGCGTACCCTGCCTGTTGATCCACAACCCGCCAATAAGGCAGAACAGCATCGCAATAATAACGCTGATGCCATTACTCCCCTGATAGCCCCTGAGAGCCTGGCCCGATTCCATGACCATCTCCTGGGTGAATTTTGCGGGCAGGAAAAAGTACGATCCGCCCACGATGAACCCGGACACTACCAGGGCCCACAAAAACCGGCGTTGGTTGCCCGGGACCGCGCAGGCACGGATCGTGTAGTATCCGGCCACTGCATACAGGGTGAACTTGGCCAGTTTCAAAAAACTGAACGTCAGGTGGTAATCCCCGGCATATCCGTATCGCCAGTTGATGGTAAGCGTCGACAGCGCGGCCCACGCCAGAAACCCCAACAATACGGGGGCGAGTCGATCCGCCAAAACGCGCCGCGTCCCCCGGGACGCGAGAAACACCAGCGCGAGATACGGGACGATGAAAAAGTCCGACGACTTGAGGGTGCCAAACGCCGTCTCCCGCGCCATGTTCAGGTTGGGCAAAAAAAGCAGCGGCAGAAAGTATGTCCAGAGTTTTTGCATCATCCCCCGTCAAGTGTCGGGCCGGTCACCCCCCCCATCATTTTACATCGATGCCGGCGTCTTTCATGGCACCGCTAAGGCGCTCCAGGTAATGGACCCATGTGCACTCGTTTTCGACGCGCTGTCGCGCCTCTTTTCCCGCTTTCTCAAAATGAGCGCGGTCCCGCGCAAGCCGGCTCAGTATGTCGGCCAGGGCCGCATGGTCGTCCTGTTCGATCAGCCAGCCGCCGACTCCGTGCTTCACGGCATCGGATATGCCCCCGGTGTTGGCCCCCACCACCGGCGTGGCGCAGGCCTGGGCCTCCAGGAAAACCAGGCCGAAACCCTCGAGGCCGGTTTCCCCGGGAACCTCCCGCGTACACAGCACGAAAAGGTCCGCCTCCCGGTACAGACCGGGCAGATCCTCTTCCGGCACGAAACCAAGCCACTCGACGTTGTCCTCCACCCCGGCCTCGCGCGCCCTGTCCTGGAGGAGTTCCAGGTCAGCACCGGTGCCGGCGATCTTGTACACGATGCACTCCCGTTTCTCCCCGGGTAGACGTGCCAATGCCCGAAACACCGTGTCGTGGCCCTTGTACTCGTGGATCCGCGACACCGAAAGCACCACGCGCTTTCCGCCATGTGCGCCAGGGGCCGACACGCCATCGCCGGGATGAAACCTCTCATGGTCCACGGCAAGGGGAATGCTTACCACCGTGGCGGCAGGAGCCGTCCGTCGGACCAGGTCGGCCGTGTACCTGCTGTTTGCCACAACCAGACCGGCGGACTCAAGGACCCCGCGTTTCATGACCTCCCACATACCCCTCCGCCATTTGTTCCGGACAGGCAAAAGCTCGCTTCCATGCGCCAGGATGACCCGCGGGCCCGCACCCGCCAGAGCAGCCAACAACCCCTCCCTGTACCAGCAGCCGCACAGAACGGGCCCATTGTGCCTGTCCTTGAGAAGATGTACCAGGGCAGCGCCTTCGGCAATGGGCCTCCTCGCAGGACAGCGAATTTCCGGCAATGCAGGCACCGGGCTTTGGGCCCTCCCGTTTGCAACGTGGCCCGTCAAAACGCGGATGTCCACACCTCTGTCCCTGTATCCGCAAGCAATCTCGGAACACAGCCGGGATATGCCTCCATCCAACGGGGGATAATCAAGAGAAAACATCAGCATGGTCATGTCCCTCTGGATCTGGCTCAAAGCCGCCGGTTGATCTGGCGGTATTTGACGATATCCACAATCCGCTTCCGGAAAAACCAGAAACTTGTATGATGGCGTATTTTCGCCCCTATCGTATCTGGCAGCGAATATTTTCGGGCTTGTTTTTCCA
>JBKHBM010000096.1:0-17809 GCA_046542385.1 Desulfatibacillaceae bacterium
CACCCGTTGGGTGAAAGGATTTTTCGCCCTCCGGGGCGGCCTCATGCGGCGCGTCTGCGGCGTCAGAGCCCGGCCGGCGTACTTCAGTACAGCCGGCAGGTCTCTTCCTTGCATCCGCATCACCTGAGACCGCTCACGGATTCAGGCCGAAAAAACGCCGGCCCGGACCCGGCAGCCTGTCTTCATCCCACAGGCACCGGCCTCGGGCCGAAACAACCACGCCGTAGTACATGAAACCTCGCCGCCACGCAAGCATTTTCCTGAATCCGTGACGAAAATATTGAAATAGATTTCAAGAACCCAGTAAATCGGCCTTTTTGCTGTTCTTGAACAAATTTTCGTTTCACCCGGTGGGTGAAAGGATTTTTCGCCCTTGGGGCGGTCTCATGCGGCCCCTCTGCGGCGTCAGAGCCCGGCCGGCGTACTTCAGTACAGCCGGCCGGCCTCTTCCTTGCCCCCGCACCACCTGAGACCGCTCACGGATTCAGGATTTTTTAAAAAGGCATCCGATTCCGGGAAATCAGAGTTACCCCGCGCCGCCGACCCGCACATCCAAAAGCCCCGGCATGCCCGACAGCCACATGACCTTCGACGCGGACCGACTTCCCGGTCACCGCGAAACAGCCTCCAAAGACTATGGGACTGCATGACGCACGACCGCCACCCCAGTTGTGTGAAACGTCCCAAACCGGGTGCGTGAAGCAGTTCACACCAAAGCCGGAAAGCCATTGCCGGCCGGTAGGAAATGATCAGGTTCAACACGGAAGCTCGGATTGGTTGTGTGTACAGGCTTATACTTCCACAACATCTTGACAACTTCCGTTTACCCTGTTATTTGTTGCCCGACTCGTTGGGGCGGGCCGCACAACGGCCGCATCACCCCGTCCCCTGACGCCACCTAACCACCATCCCAAAGAGATTTTATCGACATGAGTCATACCAAGATCATCTCCCTGACCATCGCCATGGCAGCCGCCCTGGCGCTTGTCGTTTCCGGCTGCGTGTCCCCTCCCGGCCGGATGCCGGCGCCTGATTCCGCAAGGAATACCAAGGCCCCGGCCCCCACCGAGACCGTGCAACCCCAGAAAACAGAGGAGACCGGGAAATCCCTTGCCAAGGCAGCCACCGGCGAGGAATGTCCAGAGACCGAGCTGTCCGACAGCGGCCTCCCGGTGGACGACCCGGCACTGGACGCGAACGGAGGATACGATTCCGCGCCCGAACCGGCGGGGCCCGCCGTTCACGACAAGGCCCCCCGCATCGCCAAGAGCAACCAGGAGCTTCTGGACGAAGCCCTGGAGATCTGCGACATGGCCCAGGATTACTGGCAGAAGGGCGAGATGGAAAGCGCCTTCGAAGCCCTGGATCAGGCCTACGACCTGATCCTGGCGGTGGAATCGGACGGCGATCCCAGGCTGATCCAGCAGAAGGACGACCTGCGATACATGATCTCCCGGCGCATCCTGGAGATCTACGCCTCACGGCACACGGTGGCCACGGGCAACCACAACGCCATTCCGCTGGTGATGAACGAGCACGTGAAGGCGGAACTGAAGAGGTTCACGGGCCCGGAAAAACGCTTTTTCATCGAATCCTATCGAAGAAGCGGCCTGTACCGCCCATACATCGTGGAACAACTGAAAAAGGCGGGGCTTCCCGAGGAGCTGTCCTGGCTGCCGCTCATCGAGAGCGGATTCAAGGACAGGGCCATGTCCAGGGCCCGGGCCCTGGGCCTGTGGCAGTTCATCGCCTCCACCGGGTACAAGTTCGGCCTGTCCCGGGACCAGTACGTGGACGAAAGGCTGGACCCCGAGGAGGCGACCCTGGCGGCCATCGCCTATCTCAAGGAACTGCACGGCATCTTCGGAGACTGGACCACGTGCCTCGCGGCGTACAACTGCGGCGAGGGCAAGGTGCTGCGCACCATACGCAGCCAGAACGTGAACTACCTGGACAATTTCTGGGACCTGTACCAGCGTCTGCCCCGGGAGACCGCGCGTTACGTGCCCCGGTTTCTGGCCGCGCTGCACATCATCGAGAACCCGGAAAAGTACGGCATGGAGCTGTGCGAGCCCCTGTCCGGCCTGGAGTATGAAAGGATCACCTTGGCCAAGAGGCTGCACCTGAAGGACGTGGCCAAGGTGCTGGGCGTGGAGGAGAGTACGCTCAAGCTGCTCAACCCGCAACTTCGCCATCACGTCACGCCTCCCTCGGAGTTTGTGCTCCGGGTGCCTCCGGCCAAGTCCGAGGTCCTGATGGCCAAGGTCCAGGAGCTCACGGAGTACACTCCGCATCAGCCCGCGTATGTGCACCACCGCATCCGGCGGGGCGAGACCCTGTCCACCATCGCCCGCAGGTACGGCGTGAGTTCCGTCGGCATAGCCCGGGCCAACAACATCAGCCTGCGCAGCATCATCGTGGCCGGACGAACCCTGAAGATACCCATGAGGGGAGGCGGCACGACCTACACCGCATCGAGCACCGCCGTGAGGACGGAGTCGACGACCCACAGGGTACGGCGGGGCGACTCCCTGTGGAACCTGGCCCGGCGATACGGCACCACCGTGGCCGCCATTCAGCGTACCAACGGCCTGTCCGGCTCCAGGCTGAACGTTGGACAGAGCCTGACCATACCGGCCAATGCCTCCGGCGCCACACCTGACAAGAACTCGTCGGTCTACGTGGTGCGGAGGGGGGACAGTCCGTACACCATCGCCCGCCGGCACGACATGGGGCTCAACCGGTTTCTGACCATCAACCAGTTGACCAGGGGTTCACGAATATATCCGGGCCAGAAGGTTTACGTGGAATAGGCCGGGGGCACGGGAAGCCACGATGACGACAAAACCGGGTCGGGAGCCTTTCGGGTTCCCACCCGGTTTTTTGTTTTCCTGCCCAATTTCTCCGGAGAGTCAGCCGTAAAGCGTCTCGCCGCTGACCACCGGGCCGTCCACGCAGGCATGGACGTACCCCGCGCCGTCCGGCCTCTTCCGCACCGCGCATCCCAGGCACACGCCCATTCCGCAGGCCATTGCCGTTACCAGCCCGGTCTCCCCCGCCGTACCGTCCTGGGTCGCGGCCCACACGGCGATGCCCATGCGGGCGAATTCCTCCCGGCACAGCAGTTCGTGGGCGGTGCGTGCTCCAAGGAGCAGCACGCAGTCCTCGGGCGCCAGTTTCGTCCCCACCCAGGAGCGCACCAGAAACAGCATGGGGGCCACGCCGATGCCGCCGGCGAGAAAACACACCCGCTTTGTCCCTTCCGACAGGGAGAAACCGCGACCCAGCGGTCCCAGCACGTCGACAAAATCCCCGGGGTTCCGTGCCGCCAGGAGCCGCGTGCCCCGGCCCACCACCTTGTACAGGAGGCTGAGCACCCCGGTTTCCGGGTCCGCGTCATGGATGGAAAACGGCCGGCGCAAAAGAGGGTCCATGCCCTCGTGGCAGCGCACCATGACAAACTGTCCCGGAGTTGCGACCCGGCCCATCTCCCCTGCGACAAGGCGCATGCGGAAGACGCCCGGCGCCACGGGCGAGTTTTCCAGTATTTCGCACCGCATTTCGAGCTTGCTCATTTGGGTTCCCTTACTCCAATGACGGCGGCAAAGCGGCCCGTGAACTTTTCTTGCCTGTAGGAGAAGAACAGATCGGTCCGGCATCGGGTGCAGACGCCGGCAACGTGTATGTTGTCCTCCTCCAGGCCGGCGTCCCGCAACTGGTCGCGAGTGATTTTCCAGAAGTCGAAATGGTGTTCGCCCACCCGGTAGCCCCGAAATCGGCTCGGAATCTCGATTTCGTAATTCACGAACTCCGCGCAACAGGGGCCAAGCGACGGCCCCACGCACGCCACCACGTCGGCCGGGTTGGTTCCGTGCCGCGCCTCCATCGCCCGGACCGTGGCTCCCGCCACGTTGACCAGGCTGCCCCTCCACCCGCTGTGGGCTGCCGCGACCACCTTGCGGATCGGATCATACAGCAGCAACGGCTGGCAGTCGGCCACGGTCATGGCCAAAAACACCCCGGGCGCGGTGGTCACCATGGCGTCGGCCCTGTCCTCAATCTGCCGGAGGCCGCCCTCGGGCGGTTCGGGCAACGGCTCGACGTGCACGACGTCCGGGCCGTGCACCTGGCGCAGGAACACCAGCTCCCGCGCGTCCAGCAGCCGGGCCATGCGGCTCTTGTTGGCGGCCACGTTTTCCGGCTCGTCCCCCACGTTGCGGCCTATGTTGAGGGAGGAACACGTTCCCGGGCTGACACCGCCGTGGCGGGTGAACACGGCGTGGGATATTTCCGGGAAACCTTGCAGCGCCGGGAACACGAAGTACGGGACGCCGTCCTTCTCCCTGTGGATGACGCCGTCGTTCATTTCCCGTCCCCGCGGTTCTCCAGGATCCGTTCGATGGTGGCGGTAGTGGACGCGCCGGGCACCACCGGTACCCGCACCACGCGGCCTCCGTGGGCCTTGACCGTGTCGCCGCCGATTATGTCCTCCTCTGCCCAGTCCGCGCCCTTGACCAGGACGTTGGGCAGAACCTCGGCGATCAGGTCGCCCGGATCGGGTTCGTCGAATACGCACACCACGTCCACGCATTCCAGCGCGGCCAGCACCTCGGCCCTGTCCTCCTGGGAGTTCACCGGGCGTCGCGGCCCCTTGATCTCCCTTACGGAACGGTCCGAGTTGAGTCCCACTACCAGCAGGTCCCCCTGGGCGCGGGCCGTCGCGAGGTACCTGACGTGGCCCACGTGCAGGATGTCGAAGCAGCCGTTGGTGAAGACCACGGTGTTGCCCTTTGCCCGCTCCAGGGCGGCACGCCGGGCGGCTTCGATTCTGTCCATGATCTTACGGCACATCGATGGAGTACACCTTCTGTTCCATGCAGGGGATGGCCTTGCGATACGTTTCGTTCTCCTTCAGGTCCACCTCGGCGGTCAAAAGGCCGGACTTGTTGCCGCCGGTGGCGGGCAGCCTCCCCCACGGCGACACGACACGGGACTGGCCGCCGTACAGGAGCTTGCCGTCCTGGCCCACGCGGTTGCAGGCGATGACCCACAGCTGGTTTTCCACGGCCCTGGCCTGGCACAGGATGTCCCAGTGCTGTATGCGCACGGTGGGCCATTGCGCCATGACCACCAGCATGTCCGCGCCCCGCTCCGTGAGTGCCCGACACAGTTCCGGGAACCTCAGGTCGTAACAGATGACAAGGCCCAGCCTGCCCAAATGGGTGTCCACCACCTTCGGGCTTTTGCCCGCGGCGAAGTAATCCCTCTCTCCGGTGGGCGCGAACAGGTGCACCTTGCGGTACGTGCCCGCCACCACGCCGTCCGGACCAATCACATGGGCCGTGTTGTACACCAGTTCGTCGTCCAGCTCGGGCAGGGAACCGACGATGACCATGCCCAGTTTTTCGGCCACCTCGGCAAGGCGGTCCAGGATTCCGGGGGTCTGTCCCGCGTGTTCCGCCAGGTTCTCGTTGTCGAACCCGCAGGTGAACATCTCGGGCAGGACCGCCAGCCGGGCGCCGCGTTCCTTCAACTTGTTCAGGCCCTGGACGGCGCGCTCCACGTTGCGTTCCGTTTCTCCCAGGTATACGTCGAACTGGACCGCTCCGACGACAAATGACCTCATGGATCCCTCCCCTGCAAAGGTTGCCGCGGCCGAATCACCCCACCCTGGCCACGGTAAGGGCGCACACGCGTTTCGCTCCCGCCTTTGCGAGCACCCGGGCGCATTCCTCCACGGTGGCGCCGGTGGTGTACACGTCGTCCACCAGGATCACGCGCTTGCCGGTGATACGCTCCGGCCGGACCACGACAAAGGCGCCCCTGGTATTCTCAACCCGCTCCTCCCGGGACAGCCCGGTCTGGGAGCGGGTCCAGCGAATGCGGACCAGGGCGTCGTGCGCCTGTTCCGGGGCCTGGCCACCGGCGTGACGCGCCCATTCCCGGGCCAGCAGAAACGCCTGGTTGTATCCTCTTTGCCGCAGGCGCCGCGTGTGCAGAGGCACGGGGACCACCACGTCGCTGGCAGCGGGTTCCAGCAGCCGTTCGTACGCGTCCGCCAGCATGATACCCATGGGCCGCGCCAGTCCGCGCCTGCCGTGGTACTTGTAGCGGTGTACCACCTCCCGGGCAGAAGCGTCGTACAGGACGGCGGCACGCGATTTTGAGAGGAGCGTTTTTTGCCCCGCGCACGCGGCGCATTCATGGCTCACACCCTCGTCCGAGGGGAACGGCACGCCGCACCGCTCGCACAAAGGCGGCTCTACGGCGCGCATTCCCGGAATGCATCTCCGGCACAGGATGCCGTCCCAAAGGACGTCGTATCGACCCGGTTGCCGCCTCGGCGCATGCCCCCTGCCCCCCGGCGCGGGTTCCGCGCCCAGAAACTCCCTGCACACCACGCACCGCGGCGGGTACAGCGCATCCGCCAGCGCGCGCCAGACCTGTCTCGGCGCGTCGTACGCTACGCGCCCAGCCGCTGGACGATGGCCTCGCCGAATTCCGAGCATTTGACCTCGCGCGCGCCCTCCATCTGCCGGGCCAGGTCATAGGTCACCACGCCCGAGCCCACGGTTTCGGACAGGGCCTCTTCCACTGCCTCGGCGGCCTCGGCCCAGCCGATGTGGTTGAGCATCATGCACCCGGAAAGGATCAGGGAACTGGGGTTCACCTTGTCCAGGCCCGCGTACTTGGGCGCCGTGCCGTGGGTGGCCTCGAACACCGCGCACCCGTCGCCGATGTTCGCGCCGGGCGCAAGCCCCAACCCGCCCACCTGGGCGGCCAGGGCATCGGAAATGTAATCGCCATTCAGGTTGGGAGTGGCGATCACGTCGAACTCGTCGGGCCGCAGCAGCACCTGCTGGAACAGGTTGTCCGCGATCCTGTCCCTGATGACGATTTTGCCTTCCGGGGCCTTTCCGCCGTGGTCGTCCCACAGTTCCTGTTCCGTGATGGTCAGGCCCGGAAAGTACTCCCTGGCCGCTTCGTATCCCCAGGTGGCAAAGGCGCCCTCCGTGAACTTCATGATGTTGCCCTTGTGCATGAGGGTGACGGTAGGGCGTCCGTGGTCCACGGCGTACTGTACGGCCATGCGCACGAGGCGCTTGGTGTTCTTCGCGGACATGGGCTTGATGCCGATGGCGGAACCCTTGGCCACGCTGGCGCCCATGGTGTCGCGCAGGTACGCGATCAGCTTTTCCGTCTCCGGCTCACCGGCGCGCCACTCAATGCCCGCGTACAGGTCCTCCGTGTTCTCCCGGAACACCACCATGTTGATCCTGTCCGGGTGCTTCACCGGACTGGGCACCCTCTGGACGTGGTGCACGGGACGCACACAGGCGTACAGGTCCAGCCGCTGGCGGATGGCCACGTTCACGCTGCGGATACCCTGGCCCACGGGTGTGGTCAGAGGGCCCTTGATGGCCACCGCGTATTTCTTTATGTCTTCCAGCGTCGCCTCGGGCAGCCACTCGCCGGTTTCATTGTACGCCTTTTCGCCGGCAAGTATCTCGCGCCAGGAAATGCGTTTGGCCCCCTTGTAGGCGTGCTCCACGCCCGCCTCCAGCACCCGGCGGGTGGCCCTCCATATGTCCGGACCGGTACCGTCGCCCTCGATGAAGCACAGGACCGGATTGTCCGGCACGGACAGGCTTCCGTCGCTGTTTATGGTGATGATCTGTTCCTGTTCGCTCATTTTCCGTCAACCTTTCTGAATGTATTGTGCCCCCCGGCGACTCACCGCCGTTGCCGCACCGCCTCGTACACCACGAGCGCGGCCGCCACCGAGGCGTTGAGCGAGCCCAGCGGGCCTGCCTGGGGGATGTTTACCAGTACGTCGCAATTTTCGCGAACGAGCCTGCGAAGCCCCTTTTCCTCGCTGCCTATGCACAGCACCACCGGACCGGCGAGGTCCGCGTCCCACATGGCCGTATCGCCCTCCACGGCCGTTCCGTACACCCACAGGCCGGCTTCCTTGAGCTGCTCCAGGGAACGCACGATGTTGTTCACCCTGGCCACCAGCACGTGCTCCATGGCTCCCGCGCTGGCCCTGGACGCCGCAGGCGAGGACGGCGCCGCCTTGTCCCTGGGCATGACCACGGCATGCGCTCCCGCGCACAGGGCGGTGCGCAGGATGGCTCCGAAATTCTGCGGGTCCACCACTCCGTCCAGCACCAGCACCAATCCAGGCTCCGGACCCGCCGCCACCGCCTCCAGCACGTCCTCGATTTCCCCTTCGGGATACGGACCCACCCGGGCGGCGACGCCCCGGCCCCCGCCCGCCTTCTGCCCCACGAAGAAGCTGCTTTCCTCCTGAAAGACCCGGACCTGGCGCTCCCTGGCCAGGCGGTCCACTATCGGCGGCAGTTTCTTCCTGCCCACCTTTTCCACGTGCACGGAATCGATCCGCCGCCGTCCGGCGCGCAATGCCTCGACAACGCTGTGGGTGCCGAAAAGGGTCTCCTGGGCCATCACGAGCCTCCCAGGCACGCCGCGCCGTGGCGTTCGATTATCGCGGACAGTTCCCGGACCGCCCTGTCCAGGTCGTCGTTCACCACCCTGTACCGGTATTCGTCGGCCTGCTCCATCTCCCACTCCGCGCTTTCCAGCCGCTTTTGCACCACCTCAGGAGAGTCCGAACCCCGGGATTCCAGCCTGCGGCGCAGTTCCTCCCGGCCGGGGGGCAGGATGAAGATGGTGACCGCCTGGGGGAACCTCTCCACGATCTGCCGCGCGCCCTGCACGTCGATGTCCAGCAGCAGGCAGTGCCCGGCGGCAAGCTCGTTGGTGATGACCTCGGCGCTGGTGCCGTAGTAGTTGCCGTGCACCCTGGCCCACTCCGCCCACCGGCCCTCCTCGATGCCCTGCTCGAAAGTCCCCGCGTCCGTGAAAAAGTAGTCCACCCCGTCCTTCTCTCCGGGCCTGGGAGCACGTGTGGTGGTGGACACGGAATAACGCAGCTCCGGGTATCGCTTCCGGACCGCATTGGCCAGCGTCGTCTTGCCCGCACCCGAGGGAGCGGACATCACGAACAGCGCGCCGGTGCCCGGGGAGTTCATTTTTCGCCCTCCTCGTCCTTGCCCTGGCGCACGCTGGTGAAACGCGCGGAGATGGTTTCCGCCTGGATTGCGGAAAGCACCACGTGGTTGGAGTCCATCACGATGATGGACCGGGTCTTTCGGCCGCACGTGGCGTCCACCAGCCGGTTCTGCTGCCTGGCCTCGTCCCGCAGCCGTTTCATGGGCGCGGAATTGGGATTCACGATCGCCACCACCCTGGCGGCGACCACGGTGTTGCCGAATCCTATGTTGAGTACCGGTTCCCCCTTGTAGTGACCGGCAGTCCATTTCCTGAGCCCTCGTCCGTCCATGTCCACTCCTGTGCAGCATGCGGGCCGCCGGCCCGGTTCATTCCACGTTCTGAATCTGTTCCCTGAGCTTCTCCACCTCGGCCTTGGCGTCCACCACTGCGTGGGACAAGGGCGCGGAGCAGGACTTGGAGCCCATGGTGTTGAACTCCCGATGCAGCTCCTGCACGAGGAAGTTCAAAGAACGTCCCGACGGATCGTCCTGGGCCAGGAAGTCCCGAAACTGGGCGATGTGGCTGCGCGCTCTCACCGTCTCCTCGGTGATGTCGCTCCTGTCCCCGTAGATGGCGGCTTCCTGGGCGATCCGCGCTTCGTCCAGCGTGGCCACGTCCTTTGCCAGCTGGGCGATCCGCTCCGTGAACTTCTCCTTCTGGAGCCTGGGCAGGTCCCTGGCCTCGGCCTCGATTTTGTCGAGATATTGCGCCAGGAGGTCCAGCCGCTCCACGAAATCCGCGTGCAGGGCCTCGCCCTCGGCGCGGCGCATGGAATCCAGGGAATCCAGCGCCTCGGCCAGCGCGCCCTCGATCACGCCCCAGTCCTCCTCCATGTCCGGGGTTTCCGACTCCGGGGCGATCACCCCGTCCATCCGGACGAGTTGCGCCAGGGGCACATTCTCCTCCGCCCCCACGACGTCCCGGGCGCGCACGAGGGCATCCCAGTATGCCTTGGCCAGGTTCTCGTCCACCACGAACCGGACGTTGCCCGTACGCTCGTCCCGGATCTCGAGGTTGACCTCGATCCGGCCCCGCGCCACCCGGTCGCGGACCAGGTTCTTGACCCGCTCCTCCAAAGGCGCCCACGTCCGGGGCATACGGACGTACACCTCGCAGTATCTGTGATTCACGGCGCGAACCTCGGCCGTGGCCCTCAATCCTCCGGACCGGTGCCCGGCCCTGGCAAACGCCGTCATGCTGCGTATCATCGGGTTACCCCTTCCGGCTCCCGTGCCACCTGAATCAGGCCCAGGCGACGCGCAGCCATGTATTTGTCACGCACCTTGCGCAAAAAGACCTGCATTTCCGCCTCCGCGTAGTCGGGATACGTCCACGGCAGGGTGCGGAAACCGCCCTTGTGGTACATGAGCGTGAGGTCCGCGTAGATGCCGTGGGACAGGTAGATGCGGTGCACGAAGTTCTTTCCCGTGGCCAGAACGAACCGTTCCGGCGTGAGTATGCCGGGATCCAGGTTGACCCGGCGTTTTCCATCCCGCGCATACCGTTGTTCCAGCGCATTGGTGGCCAGCTTGATTGCCGGCAATGTTCCCTGGTCCACGCAGGGGACAAGGGACGCCACGCGGCGGAACAGGGGCTTGCCCATCTCCGGCGCGTAGTAGTCCGTGTACCCGAAGGACATCCACGGGCTCAGCATGTCCACGGCGCCGTACAGGTCGACCAGTTCGTCCAGCACGGGCGAAAACAGGGCCCTGTCCCCGCACAGCACCCCCACCACGAGCCGCGCCGGCTCCGGTACCGCGGGAGCGCTCACCCTATTCGCCCCTGTCTTCCAGGGAACGGGCCTCCTCCACGCGCATGTTCACAATGCCGTCGGAAATCCCGTACACCAGCCCGCAGTGTTCGCAGACCAGGCCGTCACCCGCCTCGTCGGCCTCCAGTCTGCCGTGGCATTTCGGGCACACCAGTATGTCCAGAAACTCCTGTTGAAGCATGTCTTCTCCTTCGCCGGTATCAGACTTCGTCATCCGCTCCGGGTATCCGCCCCAGCTTTTTCAGCGCCTTTTCCGGAATGTTCTTGAGGTTCCACCGCCTGTGCACCCACAGCCACTGCTCGGGCGCGTCCCTGACGGCGGCCTCGATGATCCGGTTGTACCGTATTGTGTTGGTCACGAGGTCCTTTTTGAAATCCCCGGTGTTCACGGGATAGATGGCCGGCTCAATCCGTATCTCGTAGCGGCCGTCGGGCAGCCGCTTGTTGAATATGGGCATGACGGCGGCGTTGGCGAACAGCGAGAACATGGCCACGCCCTTGGTGGTGCACGCGGTGCGGCCGAAAAACGGCACGTACACCCCGTCATACCACGAAGCGTTCTGGTCCATGAGAATGCCCACCAGCCGGTTTTCCGACAGCAGTTCCTGCACCCGGTCAGCCACGCTGTTCTTGTCCATGACCTTGGGGCCGTGGCGGGTGCGCATCTCCTGGACGATCCGGTCAAGCGGCGGAAAATCCAGGGTCCGCACGATGACGTAGAGGTCGGGGCCGAAGTCCATGGCCAGGGCGTTGGCCATGAGTTCCCAGTTGCCGATGTGGCCGGTGATGAGAATGACGGGCTTGTTGCCCTCGAACGCGGGCTTGATGTAATGCGCGTCCTTCCACACCACGTGGTTCCGCGTGGACTTTTTGCCCATGCGGTACACCCACGGCATTTCCAGCGCCACCGTGGCCAGATGGACGAAGTTTTCCCGCGCGATGCGTCGTACCCACGGCGAATCGCGGTGCAGGCGGTAGGCCTTGGCCATGTTGTCGATGGCAAGCTCGCGGTGCCGCTTGTCCACGGCGAACCACAAGTGGCCGGCCAGTTTGGCGACGGGCCGTATCCACAGCCGGGGGATCAGCCCGAGTACCAGAAACAGCGCGCGCAAAAGGCGATACAGTATCTCCTCGGTCCGTTTGCCCATGTTATATTCAGGCATGCGTCGTCGTCCCCGGGTTTTGTGCGGCGGTGGATTCCCTCCACGGCGCAGCTATGAGCACGAGGAACCAGGCAAGCAGGGCCTGGTACCAGCTGTGATAGATGTTGAATCCTGTGACGCCCACCAGCAGCACGACAAAAGGCCACGTGGCAAGTCCGTGCCGCCAGCCCCGGGCCTGGTTGAAGGCCTTCAGGGACGCCCGGACGAACAGCCAGCCGAACGCGGCAAGGCCCAGAATGCCGGTGCACACGGCCACCATGAGCAAAAGGTTGTGCAGGTGGGTCAACTCGGCCAACTGGTACACCCTGCCGTTGGGCGCCACGAAGGGCTCCGCGATACCGGATTGCGCCCATGCCGTGTACGCCTCCTGGAAGCCGGATATGCCCGTGCCGAACACGGGATTGTCCAGGAACATGTACCATCCCACCCGCCAATAGTATATCCGGTCGTAAAAGCTCGCAAGGTTCCACAACTCGAAGTGAAAGAACAGCCACAGGGCCGAGGCGATGAACGCGGCGACGGCGGCCAGTCCCCAGCCGGTAAGCATGCGGCGGCGGTGGACCACGGCCATGGCCAGCACCACCGCGCCGATGGCGGCCAGTATGGAGGTGCGAACCTGAGTCTGCAACACCTGGGCGAAGGCCAGCACGCCGAAGAACATGACCCAGGCGCGGGCCCTTTTGCCCTGGTTCCGGTCCGAAACGGCCCAGGCCACGAAAAACGGGACGGCATAAGCGCACAAACCGGCAATGCGGGACGCCTCCTTGAGCTTGCCCGTGTAGCGGACGGCGGGCTTGCCCAACAGGTCGGCTCCGAAAACCAGGGCGGACACCGTGTTCGCGGCGGCCAGGACCAGCGCGCCGGCAAGGCCCTGCACGAATATCCGGCCAAGGGGCCTTCGCGTCCCTACGTCCAGGAGCGCGGCGCCGAACAGCAGAAAACGCAGAAACGCCAGGTCATGGCCCCACCCCTTGCTGCCCGCGCCGTTCACGAACAGGCTCAGCCAGATGGCAGCCACCCAGGCGGCCCAGGGAAGCAGTATCCCCGCACGCTTCCACGCGGGTACCGGGTTGTCCCGGACCACGGCAAGGCGGATGAGCCAGACCAGACCGGCAAGGGCCACCAGGGACTCGAACGCGGCGTTGCCCAGCACCACTCCGGCGGGCACCAGGGCCCCGCACCACGCCACCGTCCGGTCCAGCCGCGCGGGCCAGCCGCTACCCGGCCTTTCCGCGCCCACCGCCTGCGGCAGGATTCCGGCGCCGGCATCCTCTTTTTCGACCATGCCCACTATCGATCTTCCATGGTTTCCGATCCCAGGGCGGCCGCAAGAATCCCCCGCATGGCGTCCTCCAGCCGGTCCTCGGAGAAATGTTCCTCGAAAAGCTCCCGCGTCCTGGCTCCATGCAGGGCAAGACGCTGGCTGTTGGTCACCCTGTCCAGGATGCGGATGGCCAGGCCCTCCGGGTCGGCGGGCTCCACCCAGCCGATGCAGTCCTCGCCCGCCACCGTTTCCTCGTACGCGCTGGCCTTGCGGGTGACTACGGGCCTGCCCACGGCCATGGCCTGGAACACCTTGTTCGGTATGACGAGGTCGGCCCGCGGCGTGTCCCCGAAGACACCCAGGACGATGTGGGCCCGGGCGATGCGTTCGGCCAGTTCCGGAAACGGCACCCAGGACTCGAAGTGGATGTTGCCCATGGTCTCCGCTTCCTTCCTCACCTCGTCCAGCAGCGGGCCGTCACCAAGGAAGGTGAACTTTATCGGCATCTTGCGGGCATGCCGCGCCGCTTCCACGATGACACGCGGGCCCTGCAGCTCGATGAAGCTGCCGAAGAACAGCACCTCGTACGGCGGTTTGTCCGACGGCATGGGCCGGTAGTAGAACAACTGCTCCGGCGCGCCCACGTACATCACCCGCAGCCTGTCCGCCGGCACCTTCAGCACCCTTTCGAAGTACCGCGCGTGCGCCGGGGTGTCGCACACCACCACGTCGGCCAGGGCCATGGTTTCCCGCTCCCACCGGAGCAGGCGCCTTGCCCGGGGCGAATCCGTCGGCCACTTTTCCCTCTCCTCCACCTGCTTCTGGTACGAGGAGATGAGGGGATCCACCACGAGGGGCACGTCCCAGCCTCGAGCCCACTTGGCGGCGGAGCGGATGTCCGTGTGCCGGAAACACGCAACCCACACGAGATCGGGCTTTTTGAGCCCCGCGAGATGCGCCGTGAGCCAGCCGGCCCGGCTCATCCGGGGCGTGTAGTCCTTCTGCACCCATCCCTGCTTGCCGAACATGCGGCGCACCAGGATGTTTCTGGAATATCCGGGGTCGTGCCGTCCCCACCACAATACCCGCATGGTAAAACGTCTACCTTCCTGGTTTTCCGGCCTCCGGCCGCAGTTCCGAAATGCGCCGGAGCACCTCGTCGGGGGTCAGTTCCGCCATGCAACGGTGGTGATGCCCTGGCGGGCACGTGCCCTTGTAACATGGGGCGCATGGCAATTCCAGGGAAACCACCCGTCCGCCCTGCCCCAGGCCGTGGGTCCGCACCGGGCTGGTGGGACCGTAGATCGTGTACACCGGAATGCCCGAGGCGGCCAGCACGTGCATGGGCGCGGAATCCATGCACACGGCAAACCGCGCGCGCCCGCCGAACTCGTACAGGCCGGGCACGGAAAACGCCTCCGTCGCGTCCACGCCCACCTCCATGGCCAGCGCCCGGTTGATTTTCGAGTCCGGGCCGGAGCCAACGAACACGCAGCGGACGCCGGCCCGTTCGATTGCCCGGGCCAGATCGCGTACGCTGTCCAGGGGCCAGCGCTTGCTGGGCCATTCCGGGCTGGACCCGGGATGGATGCAGGCGAATCCGCCTGGCACCAGGCCGTGGCGGTCCATGAACCTTTGTGCCGCCTCCACGTCCTCCGGCGAAGGATACAACCTGCCCCGGGGCTCGGCCGGAGGCAGCCCGCCGGAAACGATGGTCTCGTTCAACCTGTCGAACACGTTCTGCCGCACCTCCGGAGTGTACGGCAGTTCCGGGTGGTGCGTGTAGGCGCGCCACGGCTGGGTGCCAACCCTTTTGGGCGCGCCGGACCAGCGCGCCACCCGGCGGCTGGTGCGGTTGCCCTGGAGGTCGTACACCACGTCGAACCCGGTGCGCCTGGCCCAGCGGATTCGGCCGAAAAGACCGGCTGTGCCGAAAGTGTCGGACCGGTCCAGCACGGCCACCCGCAGTTCGGGATGGTGTCGGAACAGCCCCTCCATGTCCGGGCCTGTCAGCAGCCAGACCTCGTCCCGCGCGTGGTGGGCGCAAACCGCCTCGATCTGGGGCGTGGCCAGCACCACGTCGCCCAGCGCGCTCATCTTTATGACAAGGACCCGCGCCATCAGCCGCCCGCCTCCCGTTCTCCGACCACCTTTTCGTATACGGCGAACGTTTTCCCGCACATGGCGTCCGTGGTGCGGCCAAGACTGGCCTGCCTGCCTTCCCCTCCCATGGCCGCGGCCATCTCCGGGTCGGCGAGAAACCGGCCAAGGGCGCGGCCCAGCGCGGCGGCGTCTCCGGGAGGTACCAGCAGCCCGGTCTTGCCGTGCGCCACGATTTCGCGGAACCCTCCGTGAGCCGTGGCGACCACGGGCACGCCCATGGCCTGCGCCTCCAGGGGTACGCGGCCGAACGCCTCGGGCCGGACGGAGGTTGCGGCCACCACGCGTGCCGCGCCGTACGCGGCTGCCATGTCGTCGGCATGCCCGGCGAAAACCACCCGGTCGGCGATCCCGAGGTCCCGGGCCAGCGCCTTCAGTTCACGGAAATACCCGGAGTCGCGGTCCGCCTCGCCCAGGCACACCGCCACCCAGTCCATGCCGGAAATGGCGGACAATGCCCGCAACAGGACGTCATGGCCCTTGAGCCGGGTGATCCGACCCGGCGCCAGGATCACCGGCGCATCGTCGCCCACTTGCCAGGCGCGGCGCAGGGCGGCAACCCGGGACTCCTCCACGGCGTCGGGATCGAAATGCGCGGGATCGAATCCTCGATGGATCACCACCAGCCTCCTGGAGTCCACGCGGTAATTTTCGCGCACGTGGTCGGCCACGAAATGGGAGATGGCGATCACTGCGTCGCCCCGGGCCATCACCGCGCTGTACGGGTTCACCGAATGGATGCCGTGAAAGGTGGAGACGACGGCCGGCCCGCGGGATTCCGGGACCGCCGCCATGGCCGTCCACGCGGCCCAGGCCGGCAGCCTGGACCTGAGGTGCAGTACGTCGCACCCGCCCTTTCGCAGAAGCCGGACAAGGGGGGCGAGGGTGCGCAGGAGCCTCGGATTCTTTTCGCCCACGGGCAGCCGCACGTGGCGGGACCCCTCGGAAAGCAGGCGGGACACCAGACGGCCGCCGTTGGACACCACGATGCTTTCGTGGCCGTGTCCGACAAGCCAGCGGGCCATCTCCACGGTACCGCGCTCCACGCCGCCCTCGTCGAGGTCGGGAAGCATCTGCACTACCTTGAGCGTTCGGGCCACCATCTTTTCAGTATCTCCCGGGCGACACGTCCCGCCTCGTCCAGGGGTTCGGTGTCCGGCCAGGGCACGCCGCCGGCGACCTCCGGGTACGTGAGCACGCGGCCCCGCTCCCGCAGTTTGCGAAGGCCCCGGGCCAGCTTGTTGTCCCCCTTCCACCGCACGGGGAGGATGCCCACGCGGCACCCCGCGGTGAGGGCCTCGTAGACCATGGAAGCGCTGTCCGCGGTTACCCACGCGATGTTGCTTTCCCCGTAACGCTCCTCCACCCAGCCCGGGGCGGTTTCGGAAAACGGGACGAACGCGACATTGTCCGCCTTGTCAGCCAGCGCGGCCAGCACGGGCGCCATATCCGCCGGGGTGCGGGGCGAGGTGGTTATGGTCCACGCGATTTCCGGCGCGGCGCGCGCCACTCCGTACACCATGGCGAGGACGTCCCCGGAGTCCCAGTAATGGGTCTTTTCGTCTCGGCCGCCGATGGCGATCAGGCCTTTTGCCGGGTCGTTGGCCCCGTCCTTCGGCGCCGTGTTGGGCGGACCCAGGGTGGTGACCACGTTGTCGCCCCGGGGCGACGAGTCGTGTTCCGGCACGACGCACAGGTCGAACCGGGGCACCAGCAGCGAGCTGGGACCCATGCAGGTAACCGCGCGCGCATCCCGGTTCCGGGCCATTTGCAACAGGGGGATGTGGCAGCGGGTTCCCGTGCCGATCACCATGTCGACCTTCCCGGGCGCATCCGAATATCCCGGCAGATGGGAGAAATCCGGCCGCACGCCGGCAAGGGAGCCCAACCACCGCGCCCAGTCCCGCAGGTCCCGGGCCAGGGTGCCGTCAGGCACCCGCACCTCGTGCACGGCGACCGGGGTGAGCCGCGCCAGCGCGGCCACCAGCCCCGCCGTCTGCTTGGCGTGCCCGGCCCGGGTGTCGTAAAACGCGGTGATGGACAACGTTTTCATATGAAAATCAGTCCCTTGTCGTTCAGAAACCAAGCCGAAAACCCACAAGTCGGAAACCCTGTTGCCTCGGCTGCCGAATGCCGCGACATTCCTTTTTCTTGTCGAAGCCGGAAGGGCCAGAACCGACGACAGTCGTCAATGCGGCAAAATCGCTCGTCATCTCCGCTTTCGCGGGGATGACGAAATGTTGCTTTTTCGACAAGTGAAACCGGAAGGCACAACGCTTCGCCCAGCAGCCTGTTGAAAAACGCGATCTGCGGCGTTACGCTTCATTTCTCCTCAACGCGACGTACCGTAAGTACGCCTTGTTCCTCGAAATT
>JBKHBM010000217.1:0-3261 GCA_046542385.1 Desulfatibacillaceae bacterium
TTTCGCCCTCCGGGGCGGCCTCATGCGGCGCGTCTGCGGCGTCATGGCCCGGCCGGCGTACTTCAGTACAGCCGGCAGGTCTCTTCCTTGCATCCGCACCACCTGAGACCGCTCACGGATTCAGGGAACAGGTGTCGATGACAGCCCGGTCCGGGCCAGGCCATTGTAGCAGAGGGTGCGAGGGGTACCAAGCGGATATTGATATCGGGGCGTTGACACCTGATTGATAATCATTAACGTCAGGAAGGCGGCATCGCCTTGACGCCTTGAGCCGACAGAACTCAGGCTCCGCCTGGAACCAACCAGTCGCGGCGCCACAAATGGTGTCCAAATGACCGACTTCCTCGACGAAAACACCCTGGGCAGCGTGGAGTTCCGCATTCTGTGGAACAGCGGCGTGGCCGAGCACAACGACTCGGTGTACGTCCGCAAGGTAAACCTCTGGAGGGACGCTCTTCCCCAAAAACTCAAAGAGCAGCTTGCAGGCAAAAAAACCGGTGACACCGTCCGCGTGGATTTCGCCCCCGGCGAGATGCTTCCCGGGCACGACCCCGGGAAGGTGTTTCGCGTACCTGATGAACACGTGACCACCGGGCACCTGAAAAAGGCCCCGGAGGCCATCGTGGAGGGACGCTTCTACCCCAGGGGCATCCTGTTCGGCCTGCCCGGCGTGTTCAAGGGCAACATGGCTCCGTTCCGGTGCGTCGAGCACAACGGCAGGGGCGTGGTTGCCGACCTGAACCATCCCCTGGCCGGAAGGCCCCTGTCCGTGGAAGCCGAGATTCTCGAGGTCTGGGACAAGGACGCGGAGCGGGGAGGGTCGTGCCTCGGTCCGGAAAACGTGCTTGACGGCGGTCCGGGCATGCAGGCCCGGCGAAACGGGATTCCCACGGACTTTTTCGGGGAAGGCGCGCTGGTCCGGCGGGACGAGTCCCCGGACGAGGACTTCTACGAGGAACCCCGTCTCGTGCATCATATCGACGAAACGGCCCGCGGCACCATCTCCGGGCTCTACGGACAACTGATCAAACCCGGGGCGGAGGTTCTGGATCTCATGTCCAGCTGGGAGTCGCACATTCCGGATGACCTGGAACTTTCCGGCCTGCACGGACTGGGCATGAACATGGAGGAGCTGCTGGCCAATCCGCGCCTTACCGGCTACACGGTCTGGGACATCAACGCGGACCCGAGGCTGCCCTTTCACTCCAACAGCTTCGACGCCGTGACATGCACGGTTTCCGTGGAGTATCTGACCAATCCGCTGGCCGTGTTCGACGAGGTCGCCCGGCTGCTGAGGCCCGGCGGGGTCTTCGCGGTGGCTTTCTCCAATCGGTGGTTCCCTCCCAAGGCGGTGGCCGTTTGGGAGGACCTGCATGACTTCGAACGGATGGGTTTCGTGCAGGAACTGTTTTTCGCCAACGGACGGTATGAGGACGTTCACACATTCTCGCACCGTGGCCGGCCAAGGCCGGAAAACGACAGGTATGCGCTCGAAATCGCCTGCGCCGATCCGGTGTACGCGGTGTGGGCCAG
This sequence comes from Desulfatibacillaceae bacterium, assembly GCA_046542385.1. Lineage (GTDB taxonomy): Bacteria > Desulfobacterota > Desulfobacteria > Desulfobacterales > Desulfatibacillaceae > JBKHBM01. Next base: position 1,534 of record JBKHBM010000217.1, read on the forward strand.
AGTCAACAGATAGGGCGGGCGGCGCCGAGACAGCCTCGGCGCCGCTTTTTCCCCGATGCCTCCCTGTTTCCGGCTTGACCGGAAAACAAGGGGATTCCTCGTTTTTCTTGATTTTTCCCCTCACCCGGTTACAATTGCGATACCGGGTTCGGCCCGGTTGACGATTTTGCCGCCTGAAGGTATAGTCATCCCGACGGTTTTCGGCCCGGGTCCCTGAACGGGACCCCCGGAAAACCGGCACGTCGGACGGCGCGGCAGAGAAATCCCCCGTCTTGGTCAGCCAACTGGAAACGACCTCACCGAATCAGCCAAGGGAATCTTATGGCAGACAAACAGACCATCGTCGTCGTGGAGGACAGCCCCACCCAGTCCATGCAGGTCACCATGCTGCTGGAGGAGGCCGGCTTCAACGTGGTGGACGCCTCCAACGGGAAGGACGGCCTGGACCGAATCCGGGAGAACAAGCCGGCCCTGGTGCTCACCGATCTCGAGATGCCCGAGATGAACGGTTACGAAATGTGCGCGGCCATCCGGGCGGACGATTCCTTGAGGAACACCCCGGTCATCATGCTGAGTACGCTCTCCGAGCCCGAGGACATCATCAGGGGCATGAGCGTGAAGGCGGACTGCTACGTCACCAAGCCATATGACGATGATTTCCTCCTGTCCAAAATCAAGGACCTGCTCGAAAGTCCCATCGTCAAGGAAGAGAACAAGGAGGACGTCCACCTTGATTTCGGGTTTCGAGGCAAGGAGTACGATTTCGACGCCACGCCCGAACGCATGGTGAGCCTTTTGCTCTCGGTGTACGAGGACGCGATTTTGCAAAACGCGGAACTTTTGCGAACCGAGGAGGAACTGGAAAAGCTGAACACGGAGCTGGAAGAGCGGGTCAAGGCCCGCACGGCCGAACTCATCGAGAACGCCAAGCGCATGCTGCGGGCCATGCGGGGCACCGTGCAGGCCATGGTGGCCACCATCGGCCTGACGGACCCGGGGACGGCGGACCACCAGAAGCGGTCGGTGCAGTTGGCCCTGGCCCTGGGGTCGGAACTGGGGTTGCCCAAAAAGCAGATGGACGGGATCCATCTCGCAGGCATCATCCACGACCTGGGCAAGATATCCATACCCAAGTCCATCCTGGAAAAGCCGGCGGCGTTGACCCCCGAGGAATACAAGATGGTGCAGCGCCATCCCAAGGTGGGTTACGACATCCTCAAGTCCGTGGAGTTTCCGTGGCCCATCGCCCAGATCATACTGCAGCACCATGAGCGCATGGACGGCAGCGGATATCCGCTGGGGATCAACGGCGACCAGATCCTGCTGGAGGCCCGGATACTGGCCGTGGCCGACGTCATGGAGGCCATGATGTCCGACAGACCGTGGCGCAAGGCCATGACCGTGGACGAGGCCCTGGATGAACTGGGGTCCGCAAAGGGCACGAAGTTCGATCCGGACGTGGTGGACGCCTGTTTGAGCCTGTTTCTGGAACGGGAGTGGGAATTCGCCTGACCAGCCTGTCCAGGAACGCGATCCGCGGCGTTGCGCGGCGACGGTCGTCGACGCGGCGTACTCAGGTACGCCTTGCTCCTCTCGTCTTGCGCGCCTTGCGTCTCATCGTTCCTGAACAGGCTGGGGCGACTCAGGTTAATGAGAATGCGTGCCTGTCCGAAAACGCGATCCGCGGCGTTGCGCGGCGACGGTCGTCGACGCGGCGTACTCAGGTAC
>JBKHBM010000097.1:0-17609 GCA_046542385.1 Desulfatibacillaceae bacterium
TGCTGGATCTACCTGGGCTTCAACCGCTCGCACGGTCCGCTGCTGGGCCCCGAAGCGATCGCGCGCAGTTGCAACATCTACTTCTATACCCTCGGCCGCGAGATGGGCGCCCGTCGCCTCGCCGACTGGTATGACCAGTTCGGCGCCGGGCGGCCGACCGGGGCGCCACCGTGGTGCAGTGCTCCCACGCCCTGTCCGGCCTGGAGCGGTCCATTGCCAAAAAGCACTCCGGGATCTATCCTGTTCTCCTGATGGCCGACACCCTGCGTCTTTTCGGCCAGGGGGTCAAGGTCGCCGTCGAGGTCGCGGTGATGGCCGCCGACGCCGGCGCGCTGACAGGCAACGACATCATTTCGGTAGGCGGTTCGGGAAGGGGCGCGGACGCGGCCCTGGTCCTCAAACCCGCCCACCAATCCACGTTCTTTGACATGTGCATCCGGGAAGTGGTGTGCAAGCCCAGGGAGTTCTGATCCCGGGCGGGCGGATGCGGCGTTGTCGATCTACGCGGCTTCCGGGCCCCGGAAAAACCGGCGCAACGCCCCTGGCAGGCGGTGCTCGTCCGCGGCCCGGGCCCATTGGGAGGTGTCCGCCCCGTTGTAGGTGTGCCAGAACAGAATCGGGCCCCGGTATTCCGGCATGGTGAAACGGTCCAGCATGGCCGCGAACGCCTTGGCCGTGTAGGTGGGATCCAGCACAAGGCCGTCATTGGCCGCCACGGTCATGGCGTGCCTTCCGGCCGGCGTGGGCCGGCCGTATCCCGCGCCCATGTGGTCCCGCACGAACGCCAGGTCTTTTATCCCCACTCCGGAGCCGCGCACCGGCAGGCCCCGATGCCGCAGAAAATCGGCGCACCCGCCGGCCAGGGCCAGGATCGTTTTCGTGTTCGCCGTAAGCGCTGGGGCCACACGCACCCCCATCACCCGCGTGGACAGCCCTCCCAGCCGCAGGCCCAGCGCCAGGCCGGCGACCGTGCCGCAGGTCCCCGCGGCGGCCACCACCCACGCCGGCTCCGGTATCTCCCCCCGTTCCACCTGCAGGGCCAGCTCCAGGCCGGCTTCCACGAAGCCCAGGGCGCCCCGGGCATCGCTGCCTCCAGGAGGAATGAACCGGCCGCGGGGATGGCGCAGCCTGCGCAGCACCCCGAACTGGAGGCCGGTTCGCCACATGGAGCCGGCATACACGATGCGGGCCCCCAACCCGGCAAAGCAGAGCAGTTTGTGCCGCACGTCCGCGGTCACCGGCTGGTCCATCAGCACCAGCTCCACCTCCAGCCCCAACCGCCGCGCGAACACGGCCGTGGCAAGGCCATGATTGGTGCCCAGCCCCCCGCATGTCACCACCAGCCCCTGGCCACGACTTACTGTGTGAGCCAGCAGAAACTCCAGCTTGCGGGGCTTGTTGCCCCCGTAAACCGGAGAAACCAGGCTGTCGTCCTTGACGAAGACCTCCCTGCCCAGTGTTCGCGAGGTGTGAGGCAGATGCCGCACCGGCGTGGCGCCGCCGCACAGCGGCATCCACTCCACCTTGCCGGCCAGGCCGGGATGCAGGGCGAACAGAAGAGGCCTCGTCTGATTGTCGGATCGCGTCATGCCTTGCCGCCTTGCCATGGTCAAGGGTTGTCCAAAGCGGATTGTTTCCGACGTCTACCCTGTTTTCCGTACGAGCGCAAGCCCGCGATCTTTTCCGATCGTGTGAATAGTCGACATAAACGGTTGCCTTTAATGGAAAATCATACTATGAATCCTGGCTACGCCCCTGTGTCACCACCAACCGCGCGCACTGGCCGGGAAAACGGGATTCCGGATAAACCTCGAGGTTCCGGAGCCGTACCCCGCAACGGTGGCGCGACCAGCCATGGAGTCGGCGCTGTGTCAAGAGGTACTATCGTCGCTGTTCTGGCGGCACTCGTGCTTTCCGGTTGTTCGATGGTGGGCCTCGAAATCACCGAGGAGACCTTCAAGGACTTCCCCAATCCCCCCAAGGCCACGTGGCTCACCAGACACGCTTCCATGACCGGTTACGAATACGTGGAGGTCTGGCCGGCCAGGAACGCAACCGGCGAGGTGCTGGAAAACGACGTCACGGAACTGATTACGGAGGTGGTGCGGGAAAACCTGGAAGAGTACGGGTACACCGACCAGTATGGAACGGATACACCGAAAAAGGTGCTGGTGGTCCGTTTGAACCTCATGTCCTACGAGGCGGGCAGCGGCCTGCGCCGCATGATCTGCCAGAAGTCCGGACAGGGGGCCGCGCAGGTCACGATTCTGGCCGAACTCCTGGACAAGCGTTACAACAAGGTCATCGGCGAGGTCGTGGTTGACGACGACATCCGCGGCTGTTTCTGGGGCCTGCCGATTCCCGGCGCCGCCACCAGGATCGTCAGCCGGGCCTCCGAGCAGGTGGCCGTGCAGATTCATGAAAAACTCAACTCTTTCTGAGGTTTCCAGGCGCCATGTCACACAAGTCGACCACCATCCGCCTATCCGTCGTCGCCATGCTGCTTCTCGCCGCCGCCTTTGCGGGGTCCTGCAGGCAGCGCCATTTCGTGCCGCCGACCAACGACTACATACCCCGGGTCCGGGTGGAAAAAATGATTCCCCTGGACGCCTCCATATGGATAGCGCCTGTCTTTCTCGCCGAAAACGCCGGCAAACTGCATTCCACGTCCAGGGAGGTTTTTCCCGAACAGATCCGGGACGCCATCCGCACCATCCTCGAGGAAAAACGGATGTTCCGCACCGTAAGCTACCACAGGATGGTGGAGCAGGGGCCGCCACCGGGAGACGACGGCGAAACGCCCAAACCGGACAAGCCGGAAGAGGAACTGGTGGACTTCGAACTGCACACCCTCATCGGCGTGGTGGACCACTCCGGTTACAATTCCACGACCGCCCGCGTCATGCTCCAGTACGTGCTCAACGAAGCGGAAACCGGGCAGGTCGTTTGGCGCCGCAACATCTTCACCAAGTATGAAATCTCGGCGGCCGAAATCCAGTGGTGGATCGGCAGACAGGAACAGGCCTATGCCGGCGCGGTCCGCACCAACGTGTTTCGCATGTCAAAGGAACTGACCGAGTTCGTGCGTTCCATGATGTGATATGGTCGAAACGGCCCGGCGGCGGACAAGGCCGGTCGGTCATCCATGCCGTCGAGGTTTTCACGGCCCGGGTTTCGGGGCCGAAACATCCAACCAACGCCGAGGCAATCCCCATGGTTTTCAGACAAGGAAAGAACCCGGACGCCTTTGAGATGCGCGACCCCCTCCACCCGGTGGCCCGGCTGGTGGGCGTGGTGTTCCTGATTGCTGCCGTCGCCATTGCCGTGGCCGCGTTACTGCAACCGGGCGAGGCCATGATGAGCCTGTTCATGCTGGGTTTCGCGGCCGTATTCGGCGTCGTCGGCCTGCTGCTGGCCACTTCGGCGGGAGGCACCCATCTGGACACGAACACGGGCTCCATGGTCCGCTGGTCCGGTCTGAGCCTGGGCCGCACCGGTGTCGCCGTGTCCCTCAAAACCACAAGCCACGATCTCGGAGATTTCGACCGGGTGGAGCTCACCAGGCGCGTCAGCAAAAGCAGCAGCAGCTCGGGCAGGACGACGTACTATCCCGTCGCCCTGGCCGGGGCCGGAGGCAGGGAAACCATCCGGGAGCCGGAAAACTACATGAAGGCGCGATCCCTTGCGGAGAGTCTGGGCGGGATCCTGAGCCTGGACGTGCATGACGACGCCCATGGCGAGAAGATGGTGCGGGAGGCCGAGCACCTTGACGAAAGCCTGGCCCAACGCATGGCCAGGACCGGCGAGACCCCGGACGTGCCCACGCAGCCGGCGGGCATGCGCTCGCGCATGCGCCGGGAAGGGCGCACCCTTTTGGTGGCGGTACCTCCCGTGGGCTTCACCCTCATCCACAAGGCGGCCCTCGGAATCCTGGCGGCCATCGTCGCGGTGAGCGTGGTCGGCGGCGGCCTCTTCTTCATCGTGATCTCCCTCGTGTTCGCCGGGATCGCCATAAGGGACGCGCTCCAAAGCTGGGAGATCAGGGCCGACCGGGACTCTTTGGTGGTGACCAGCAAGGGGCTTTTGCCCAAAACCGTCACCATCCCGGCAGATGAACTGGAGGAGTTGTTCCTCGCAAAAGGCTCCGCCCACTCCCCGGAGCAGATGAAGGACGTACAGGAACTGGACGGAAGGGTCAGGGATTTCGTGGAATCCGCCATCCGGGTTTTCGGCCGCAACACCATCGTGGCGAGGTCGGACACCGCCTCCGTGGAGATCAGGACTCCCCTTTCCACCGAGGAGTGCGAGTACCTGGTGGCCATGTTGAAGACGCAACTCATGGAGTGGTGAGGGAGAAATAGCTCTTCCCTCGCTTGACCCCGCCTTACCAGCCCGTTGAAAAACTCGAGATTTGCAGCCTGTTCAAAAACGATGAGATGCAAGGCGCGCGAATTTCGAGGAATAAGGCGTACTTATGGTACGCCGCACTGACGAGAAATGAAGTGCAACGCCGCAGATCGCGTTTTTCAACAGGCTGTTACACATTGCCGCCCGCGCGTGTTGCCCTGGCGACACTCCCTCCCGCCCTGTCCAGGCCTCGCGTCACTCCCTGAAGCGGCGGGCGGCGCCCCGTTCCCTGACGGACGCCACGGCGTGGCGCGCCCTTTGCGCAAGCCTGTCCGGTATGCCCAGGGCACGCTTTTTCCTCTTTTTGCCCTCCGCCCCGTTGAGCCGGTCCCTTTCCACGGCGAGCTGGGTGAGGACTTCCTGCATGGCCTGCTCCACCTTGTCGGAGCACTGTTCCACGTAGGCATGGTCCGCGGCGGCGGCCGGCCCGGAACGGTCGAACCTCACGGGCGGCAGAACCTGGATGAGGATGCGTGTGGGCCAGGGAATGAAGACCGGAGGGGGGCCCGGGAAGATGCCCCAGGGCAGGCACAGGGTGACGGGCCAGACGTTGGTGCGCAGCACCCTGTCCATGCGCAGGCCATGGGCGAGCCACTGTAGGTCGTCCAGGATCATGTACGCGGAATGCGCCCCCGCGGTGACTATGGGGACGATGGGCACTTCCTCACGCAGGGCCAGCTCCATGTACCCGGTACGGCCTCCGAAACGTATTTTGTTGCGGTCCCGCCAGGGCCGCAGGGCGTCCACGTCCCCGCCCGGATACACGATGCACTTCTGCCGTCGGGAAAACACCTCGTGCGCATTCTCGTGGTTGGCCCGGATTCCGCCGCTTTTCAGCACCACGTTTCTCCACGGAGGCACGGTCACCGCGAAATCGTGGCCCAGTCCGTACGGCAACGCCCCGGGCCCGTGGGCGCGATACGCCTCGTAGCCGAATATGAACGAATCCAGGGACAGCAACCCCATGTTGTGGTTGCCGACATACAGGGCCGCGCCCCGGGGGATGTTCTCCACACCCCGGACCTCGGCCTTGAAGTAGCGTTTCAAAAGGGGACCTACCACCGGAGAGGCCCAGTCGATCATGACGAGGTCCCGGTTGTCCGGGCTGTCTGCGTTCAGCATTTCCAGCCTTTCCGTTGCGGGGAAGGGGATTCGGCACAGGGTATGTGGAGAATATACTAGACTCAGGTGTCAGCGCAAGCCCGGATGGAAAAACAGCGGACCGGAGGGTTCGCTGAGCCACGGCATGATGGTGGGACCGGGATGTTTTCCCGGACCTGATCCCGCGAGGAGGATCAGAAAGCGCCCAGCTGGCAGGGCTTTATCTTGATTCCGAGTGTTTCGCAGGCGGCCGAAACCCGCATGCGCCGGATGCCGCGGCGGTCCGCCACGGCCCATGCGGCGGCACAGGGCAGACGGTCGTCCTCCATGGTTTCCCGGATTTCCCGTTCGAGGTCTTCCGGCACGTCGTCCATGGATTTGACGATCTTCTTTTCCGGCTTGTATCCGAACAGTCCCAGCTGGCACTTGGTGATGTGGAGGCCGGAAAGGTCGGCTGCCTTGCCCACCTCGGCCGGGGACTCGTCCATCTTTCGGGCCAGTTCGAACGCCACGGCGCAGGGGAGTTCGTTGTCCCTTGCCGCGGACAGAACGCCCGCCCTGAGTGCGTCCGACACCCTGGCGTCGGGACCATGTTTTTCCCTGAGATCCTCTTGTGTGTACTTTGGCATGTTCAGCCTCCCGGGTTCGTTTCACGCCGGCGAGCAGGCGCGGGCTCGGCGCTTCCGGTTCAATCCTCCTCCCAGTAGGTGACGCCGGCGCCGGGGCTTTCGAACACCCTTACCTTTGTCACCCGCACGCCTTCCCTGTCGATCAGCCCCTGCATCCCCCGGTACACGTAAACGGCAACGTTCTCGGCGGTGGGATTTTTGTCGGCGAAGAAGTCCAGATCGTTGAGCAGCCGATGGTCCAGACCGCCGACGACCTCGCGTGCATGGGTTTCGATGTCCCTGAAGTCGATGCCCATGCCCAGGTCGTCCAGCGCGCGGCACTGAACGAACACGTCCACCCGCCAGTTGTGTCCATGGATGCGGCGGCAGTCGCCCGGATAGCAGTCCAGGCGGTGGGCCGCGGCAAAGCCGGTGGTGATGGACACTTCAAAAACGCGGGCCATGTCGCCTCCCTGGCTTGTTTTGCAAATGGAAGAGGCCCGCCACCAGGGCGGGCCTCGCCTACTGCCGTTTGTGCGCCAAGGGCGCTTGTCCGATCTACTTCAGGGGCGCCAGTTCGGTGCGACGGTTGAGCGCCCTGCCCTCGACGGTCTCGTTCGTGGCCACCGGCATGGAGTACCAGTAGCCGTTGGCGACCAGCTGGGTGCGGGGCACGCCGTTGTTCACGAGGTAGTTGTAGACCACGTTCGCGCGCTTTTTGGACAGCACCTTGTTGTATTCCAGAGTGAACACGTTGTCCGTGTGGCCGCGAATTTCCACCTTGAAGTCCGGATTGGCCTTGAGAAAGGCCACGGCGTCGTCCAGCCAGGGGCGATAACGCGGCTTGATGTTGTGCTTGTCGGTGTCGAAGTAGGCCACCGTCATCTTGAAGCAGCCCATGGTATCCACCGGAGCGTTGGCCGGCGTGTCCGGACACATGTCCGCGGTGTCCACGACCCCGTCATTGTCCGAGTCGGTCTCCGTCTTCAGCTCGCAACCCCTGGCGTCCACCGCCACGTTGGGCGACGTACCCGGGCACTTGTCCAGATAGTCGGCAACGCCGTCACCGTCCGTGTCCACCGGACAGCCGTTTTCATCGACACGGACACCGGTGGGCGTACGCGGACATTTATCCTGTTTGTCGGGAACGCCGTCGCGGTCCGCGTCCACGGGACAACCGTATTCGTCAACCTCGACGCCGGCCTTTGTGTTGGGGCAACGGTCCACGGAGTCCCAGACACCGTCGCCGTCCGCGTCCTTGTTGGAGGTGTAGAAGACCTTTTCGACGAAGTCGGCCATGGCTTCGGCCGAGGCCAGTTCAGCGGCGGAAGTGGTGAACCCGCACCTGGTTGCGTTGGCGATGTCCTCCATCATGGACTTTCCCATGGTGGTCGCCGTGCCCACCTGGATGGTGTAAAAACAGATGCGGTCACCGAACTTGTCAGCGAGTTCCTGGGCCCTTTCCACGGAGTGACGGGTCGTCTCCTCGCCATCGCTTATCAAAATGACCGCGAGGTCGCCCATGGCGGAACCGGCGAGATCCAGCCCGGCTGACTCCACGGCCCTGGCCATCGGAGTTTCGCCGGCTGACCACTGGATGGTTTCCAGCGCGGAGAGAAACTCGTTCGTGTTATACGAGGACATGCCGTAAATCAGTTCATTGCGCTTCTTGAACGGTTTCTTCTCGCCGCCGAACACGCGCAGGCCGGACTGGGCCGCCATGGATTCGGGCAGGGTCTTGGCCATCTTGTATGCCGTGTTCCAGGCGAGGTTGAGCTTGGTTGTTTTATCGGGCCGGTCGTTCATGGACTGGGACGCGTCGAAGAGCACGACGAACTGGTCCACCTTGCGGCTCAATTCACCGGCGGCGACCTTGTCCGCCACGCTTTTGGCGGAGAAGGTCGGATCGGGTTTGATGGTGGCGCATCCGCCCAGGGCGAACGCGGCGAGTGTGAAGATCAGCAATGCCTTAATGCTTTTGGTCATTTTTACACCTCCTGTTGATTCCGCCGTGAATTGCCGTTGCCTGATTCCTGAATCCGTGAGCGGTCTCAGGTGGTGCGGTTGCAAGGAAGAGACCTGTCGGCTGTGCTGAAGTACGCCGGCCGGGTCCTGACGCCGCAGACGCGCCGCATGAGGCCGCCCCGCAAGGGCGAAAAATCCTTTCACCCACCGGGTGAAACGAAGATTTGTTCAAAAACACGCAAAAAAGGGCGATTTATGGGGTTCTGGAAAGTTTTTTCAATATTTTCGTCACGGATTCAGGTGATTGCCATGCTTCGTAACAGCGAACCAGAATCCGTATCCCGGGTGTCAGTTGCCGAAAACCTTGCGCAACAACTCGGTGGTGCGCGCCGCCGGGTTTTCCCGGATGTCCTTCTCGTAGTCGGCCATGACCGTAAAAAAACCCTCGAGGGTTCTGTCCACGACATACCGGTCCACATCGAGGGACAAATCGCCCAGAAACGGGGCCAGGACCTCAGCCTTGCCGGCAAACGCCCTGTAGTACCGGGTCACGTCAGCCTCGGCCATGGCCGCGCTCACCACCGGTGTGAGCCTGTCCACGAGCCGGGCCCGGCAGCAGGATTCCAGGTATCGCGTGGCGGCGTCGTCCGGTCCCTTCACCACGTCCATTACGTCCTTTATGGTCATGGACCTGACTGCGCCGACCAGGACGTCCCCGGCCTCGGGCGCGGCGCTTTCAGCGGCCCGGTTCATCGACACGACGAACTGGTCCGCCAGGCGTTCCTGGCCGAGAGACTCCAGAACCGTACGTCCACTTTGAAGTCTTTCAGGCAGGGGAATTCGAATGCGGGGATTTTCGAGAAAACCGCCAACTGTTCCCAGTCGGCCCGCCGCCTTGTTCACGGCTATGGTGAGAGCCTGGCGGATGCCCGACGAGGCCTCACCCGGGATCGTTTCCGCCGGTGCGGGTTGTCGGGAAGGCCGGCTTTCCCGGATGTCCCGGGATTCGACCTTGGGGTTGGGACCGGGGCCGATGGACTGGAAATACGCGTCGCAGGCCGCAAGAGTCAACAAGAGAACAGGAACTACAAGCCAGCACGAGCGCTTGCCCATTGGGTCTCCCTTCCGGCTGTTCGCCTGGCGGCCCTGACGCGGATGACCTCGTCAGGACGCCACACCCCTGGCGGATGATGAGCGGGGGTGATATCAAGTGGATCTGGAGCGATGGGGGACAGCTTGCAACGGCGACTCGTTCGCCGCGCACTTGTGTCCGGGCGTGCATGCGATGCGATGTTGCAAAACTCCCGGTGTATGTAGACAATATAGTCAGATTCGGTCAGGCGTCAAGGCCCATGGGCAAGGAACCCCGGCGGAGCGCGGCATTCCCGCCCTGATTTCGCGCCCTGGTGATCCCGGAATTATCGATCCCGGAGGCTCGGAGCGGGAATTGCCCGGCGATCGCGGGCGCGTCCCCGGAGGAGAGAGGCCCGGAAATGGATTATCCTGGAAACGTGGAGTTTCGTTTTGTTCCGGTGGGCTCCGTGGCCCCGGCCCCCCCGGCGGAGGACGAGTTGTGGCTGGACGTGGGCAATCGGGTCGACATCCGGGTTCTGGACCATCACGGGGGAGACTCCGCCACCCGTTGCGCCGCGGAAATCGTTTTCCACCGGTTTCCCGAGCTGGTCCCCGACTCAATGCGGCGACGCGGCCGGGCCGTGCTGGTGCTTCACGACCCCCCGGACGTGGACGCGGTAACCAGCGCGTGGCTCACCGCGCGCATCCTGGCCAACGGAAAACCTCCCCTTGCCGCGGCCCTGGCTTCGTTGGTCGACGCGGTGGGCGACCATGACCAGGGCATGACCCGCGTGAACGACCCGGCAACGAGCTGGCCCATTGTCATGCGAACGATTCTGGCCACGGACCACGGGAAATCGGGCAATGAAAAGGCCGTCCTGGCCGCCTTCCGGAACCTGGACCGGACCGTGGAAATCCTGGCCGCGGGCGGGAGCCTCGAGGACGCGGCCCATGACATCAGCACTCCTGGCGTCCGTTTGCAGCTGGAACGGGCGTGTGGGGACTACCTGGAGGATCTGGACGGGGGCCTGGTGCTGTGCCTGGCCCTGCCCCACGGAGAATCGCGGCGACATGACCCCGTGCCCCCGGGTCCGGCGCATCCGCTTCCGACCCAGCCCATAAGGCCGGCGGACGGCCTGCACGTGGAAAATCCCCGGTGCATGCTGTTCAGGGAGATGGCCCGGGGCGACCTTGAACGGAGCAGCCTGAGGCGGGGATTCTCCCTTCTGGCGGTGACGCTGGAGGTGGGTGTCGGCGCCGACCGGCCCCTGTTCCGCCACGTGATCACCACCGACCCGCTTGCCGGCCTGCACCTGCGCGGCCTGGGCGCCCTGCTGGAAGAAGCGGAAAGGGCCAGGGAAGACGCCATGGGCCTGAAACCCTTTCCGGAACGGATGCGGCTGGCACCGGGAAAGGGTCGGTTCGGCATGGGCGTGGGGCAACCCTGGTACGACGGCCGGGGCCACGGATTCACCCTCGTGGAAAGCCCTTCGGTCACCGTCGCGGACAAATCGGTACGGGCGTCGGTGCTCACGCCGGAGGAGATGCTGGACGTGCTGGCCCGGTTTGCCGGCCGGATGGATTGCGACAAGGCGCCCCGGCAAAATCAGAGCCGGTAGCGCTCCACGATCCTGGAAAGCTGCCCGGCCCGGGCATTGAGCTTTTTCGCGGCCTCCTCCACCTGGTGGGTGCCCTGCTCGGACTGGGTGGACGCCTGGTTGATGGACTCCATGGCGGCCAGTATCTGGTCCATGCCCAGAAGCTGCTCGTTGGTGGACACCGCTATCTGACTGGCCGCTTCCGCGGCCCTGGTAATCCTGTCCGTGATGGTCCCGATAGCCTCCCCGGTGGTCCTGGCCAGCTCCACGCCCCGCGCCACCCTGTCCGTGCCCTCGCCGGTCACCTTGACGGCGGATTCCGCGGTCTTGCTGATTTCCCCGAGAATCTCGCGAACCTGACCCGTGGCCTGGCGGGACTGCTCGGCCAGGCTGCGCACCTCCCCCGCCACCACGGCAAAGCCCTTGCCCGCCTCTCCGGCCCGGGCCGCCTCGATGGCGGCGTTCAGGGCCAGCAGATTGGACTGGTCGGCGATGTCGTTCACCGTGGAGATGATCTCGCTGATCTGCGCCGTACGCTCGGATAGGGCCTGGATGGTCTCGGCGATGGACACCACCTGGGCCCTGATCCCATCCATGCCCGCCAGGGTGTTCTCCACCGCCCTGCCGCCCTCGTCGGCCGCCTCGGTGGATTCCCTGACCATGGCGGAAACCTGGTTGGTCCGGTCAGCCGCGTGCTTTGCCGTGGTCCTTACCTCCTCCACCGTGGTGGTGGTCTCATTCGCAGCTGCGGACTGCTCGGCCGCGGTGGACGCCTGCTGGGAGGTGGCGCCCAGGATGTCCGCCGAGGTTTCGTTGATCTCCTCGGTGGCCTCCTTGAGCTGAACAGCCAGCTCCCGCAAACTCTCCGTCATGGTATTGAGGTTGTGACCCAGCACCGCCAGTTCGTCCTGGCCATCGGGCACGTTCACCCTGGTCGTGAGGTCGCCGCCCCCCACCTTCTCCACGAACCTCATGTATTCATGCACCGTGTTTTCGAGATACTCCTTGGCCACGCGGTCCGACTCGGCCTTTTCGTCCAGCTCCTCCAGGGTCCGCCGGAGTTTTTCGGTCATGGAGTTGAAACCGCGGGCAAGCTCGCCCATCTCGTCGTTGGAGCGCACCTCCACCCGCACGTCCATCCCGTTCCGGCCCTCCCCCAGGCTGCGGAACGCGGAGACCACATCCAACACCGGCCGGGTCAGGGAACGCGCCAGATACAAACCGGCGCCCAGTGCGATCAACGACGCAATCACGCCCAGGACCACCTGCATGCCCCTGCGCGACTCTATCAGCGCCTGCCCCCGGTTGGCCACATCTTCGGCCTTGTCCAGCATGGCCCTGCCCGACGCCAGGGTCTCGCCGCGGACATCCTCCATGAAACTCATGATCGCCGAGGAGGATTCACGCATTTTCTGCTCCGCCTCGGCCAGGGAAGCCGTGGCCTCCGCTATCTTCTCCCTGGCCTGGGCCATCATGGCCTCCCCGTCCAGCAAACGCTTTTTGATGTCCATGATGTCCGCGATGATCACCCCGAGGTTTTCGAGTTCCGCCAGAATCGCGCGAACCTCTTCGGTCCTGCCTATGGCTCCCACGGCCAGCGTTGCGTTGGCCATGAGGGTCTCCGCCTCGAGAATCACGTAATCCACCTCGGCTGGATCGTCGGACAGCAGCCCCGTCTTGACCAGGGAATCCAGTTCCTGAGTGTGCAGACGTCCCGCCAGGGCGTTTTTCATCTGGGAAACACCGCCCAGCATGGTCCGGGCCATGTCGTCCAGGCCGTCCGCTATGGACCGGCCCTGCCGGGCCCGCGTCTTCAACTGGTCCACGGTTTCCTCGGCCTGCAGGGTTATTTCGAATTCCACGTTGTCCACGATGGACGTGAGGTTCTTGTGCAGAAGCTGCTGGGAGGTCTTGTACATCCCTTCAAGGTCAACGTATTCACGCATCAGGGTTTCCTGGTCCATCCGAAGTCCCTCCAGGTGCAGGCGGGCGTCCACCAGGCGGGACCGGGCCTCCAGCTGGGCCTCCTTTTGCGCGGCGAACCCCCGGATCCTTTTCATTTCACCGGAGGAGAGGTCGGCGATGGCCGCCCTGGCATCCTCCAGTTCCTCGAGGTTCTGGGCCACGCCGATGGTCACCACAAGGTCGTTCAACCGGCTCGCATGGAGATTCTGCGCGTTCAACTGGGTAATGACCCGCTCCATGCCGCCGGTCATCCCGCTCATGCTTTCCTGTATGGCTTCGAGAGACCCCACATTCAGCACCACCGCGAAAACCGTGATGGCGGCCAGCAGACCGAATCCGCCTAGAACCCGCCATTTCAGGGAGATGTCGGAAACCTTCTTCATAGGGACCCTCCTGTTTCATTTGCCGGGAGTCTCACTTCAGTGGTTGTATCTTCCCGTCCCGGATGACCGTGAGAAAGACCTCGTCCAGTCCCTGGTGGTCACCTGGGCCGAACCGGGCCTCGATTCCCCCCAGATCGTAGGTTCCCACGGATTTGACGGCTTCAAGAAAGCCCTCTCGGGTGAGGTCCTTTCCGGCTGCTTCGGCCACCTGGAAGAACAGCTTCCCGGCGAGGTAGCCCTCCAGGCTTACAAAGCCGATCCTGTCGTCGGCGTCGGGGTTTGACTTCCCGTAGGCGGCCATGGCTTCGTGGTATTCCGCGACCACGGGCACGTCCCTGTTCCAGGGAAACACCACCACCTGGGAGATGATCACCCCGTCGCCGGCCTCGCCCAGTTCCTTCAGGAGAGCGCTGGTGCCCACAAAGGAAATGTTGCAGTACACGACGTCGTCCATGCCCACCCGCCGGGCCTGTTTGATGAACTCGGCGCAGGGCTGGTAGGCGCCCACCATGACCACGGCCTGGGGCCTGGCCCTCCGAATGGTCAGTATGGCCCCCTTTACGGCCAGGGTGTTCCGTTCGTAGTTGTCCCCGGCGACCAGTTCAAGGTCCCGCCGTTCCAGGGCCCGGCGTATTCCGGCAAGACCGGCCTGGCCGTATCCGTCGTTCTGGTAGAAGCAGGCAATCTTCGAGAACCCCTTTTCCTCCACGAGGTATTGGGCCAGCCGTTCCATTTCCTGGTAGTAGCTGGCCCTGAGGTTCACCACGTACTCCTTGTACGGGTTCCGCAGGAATTCGGCGCCGGTGAACGGTGCGAAGAACGGCACCTCCTCCTGTTCGGCCAGGGGCACCACGGCCCTGGACGTGGGGGTGCCCACCTCGCCAATGAGGCAGAAGACCTTTTCATCCCGGATGAATTCCCGGGTGTTGGCGATGGCCTGCTGGGGTTCGTATCCGTCGTCCCGGCTG
The DNA here is from genome assembly GCA_046542385.1 of Desulfatibacillaceae bacterium. Taxonomy (GTDB): domain Bacteria; phylum Desulfobacterota; class Desulfobacteria; order Desulfobacterales; family Desulfatibacillaceae; genus JBKHBM01. The sequence goes on from JBKHBM010000097.1 coordinate 14,070, forward strand.
ATCAGGCGAATGGCGCGTCCATGCACCCCGCCGTCGCGGTTGGCCGCGGCGAAGAACGCGGACAAACCGGTACTCATGCCCAGGCCCAGGGCACGGACAGGCCCTTCCAGGGCGCAGGACTGGCCCAGCACGATTTCCGATTCGGTGACCCCGTCCGCCGCCAGGACGGACGGCGACAGGAACAGAACCGCGAGCAGCAACGCGAAAGGTATCGTCCTCGGGGAGGGAAGTCTCATGGCTGCCTCCTTGACGTGAATCTTGCCCATTCCGGGCGGAGGGGCGGATTATGTGTCCGAAGTCACCGGGTGACGGAAACAAACCGTTGGCTGTCGTTTCCGCGCTACCGGCCGTGCGTTGAGTCCGCGCTACCGGCCGTGCGTTGAGACGGCCCGGGCATGAGTCGCCGAATCGGGTTCCCGGACGAAAGAATCTGGAGCGGCAGGGTCCACAAGCATTTTCACCCTTTGCCGGCAAAGGTTTTGCAGCGGGATTGTATGTGCGCCTCCCAATCCGGAACGTTCGGAATTTCCGGCGGGAGGTTCATCTCGAGGAGAAGGGAGGTATTCATACTTCCCATATGAGTCCATTATGGCATGCCGATGGTTGACAGTAAACATTTTTCTGATGAATCACGGTTACATGGCTTGCATGCGCACATACGACGCACCCGCGCCTCAAAGGATGACCGCGCTGGATATCGGCCATGGCCTTTCGGAATTCGGGAAAGGATGTCGGATAATGTCACGGGAAAGGGATGTTCCGATGAGGCTTGGGACAAGGGGGGTGACTTGTGTCCGGGGGAGTACGCCCTTCAGCGTTGGGGATCTGAAGATCCCTGGTTTTGCTGGGCGCCTGTCTTTTGATGACTGCAACCCAGGAGCCCCTGGCCACTATTTCCAACACGTGTTCAACACAACCAGGTACATGTTTCAAAGGATATTAAACCGATATAAAACCGAAATCCGCACCGGCCCCATACCGAACAGGGACGAACAGACATTCGCCGCCTTCCCGAACCACGGCCTCGCTGCACGGACGACGGCCTTACCGCCCGCCTCGCCCCCCCCGGACGGCTCGCGCGCGGAATTCCCGAAACCGCCACTTGAAAGCGGCCGCGTCAAACCATTGCAACGGCGCTTCCGCGGCGGGTCTCAGTTCATGACCATCCGCACCTTTTTCGCCAACTCGTCCGCCTCGAACGGTTTGACCAGGTATCCCGAAGCGCCCTTTTTGGTGGCTTCGATGATCTTGTCCTTTTCGTTGTTGGTGGTGGCCATGATGAAGGGGATCCCCGAGTGCCTGTAACTGCCCCGGATGCGCTCCAGCAGTTCCATGCCGTTCATCCCGGGCAGGTCCCAGTCACTGATGACCAGGCCTACGGTGTCCCTTTCCAGCACGTCCCGCGCGGTCTCCCCGTTGTCCGCCTCCACGACGTTGCCGTAGCCCATGCTTTTTATCATGTTGGCGATGATGCGGCGGGTCGTGGCGAAATCGTCAACCACAAGAACTTTCTTGCCGGCCATTTTGTGCCTCCTTGTAACGGCGCGTGGCGCCGGTGTGGAAACTTCGTTGTCCCGTATCGAAACGTGCTCCCCCGGGCCACGCCGTTTCCTTCAGAACCATTTGTGGAATGAGGCTGTGCTTTCAGGAAGTTGTCAAAATGACAGCTGTTTGACGGAGGATTTGCGGGCGCCGGTGGCCTTGACGGAGTGCGTCATCCTGGCGCGCCTGCGTTCGGCTTGAGGGGAAAGAACCGGATTGGGCGTGGTTCGATGGCGTGACCGTCAGAATGGCGCAACTGCGTCATCCTGACGGGTTTTCGTAGGATCGAGTTCGGTGATCTCGTCCAGAAACAGGGTGCCGGTGTGCGCCTCCTCGAAAAAACCGCGGCGCTCCGCACCCGCCCCGGTGAAGGCGCCCTTGACGTGTCCGAAAAACTGGTCCTCGAATATCTCCCGGCCAAAGGCGGCCATGTTGACCGGGATGAAGGGACGTGTCGCCCTGGGGCTCATGTCGTGGATGACGCGCGCCAGCAGTTCCTTGCCGGTGCCGGACTCGCCGGAGATCACCACGCTGTAGTCCGATGCCGCCACGGATTCCGCCTGTAAAAAGACCCTGGCCATGGCCGGATCCCGGCTGACTATGCGGGAAAACGCGTCCGGGTTCTTCAACTCGTCGAAACCGGGGTCACGCTCGTGCAGCTTCAGGCCCCGCTTCAGGCTGTATCGTTCAAGGGCACGGCCCACGGTGGTGGTCAACCGGTCGCGTTCGATGGGTTTCACCAGGTAGTCGTAAGCCCCGTATTTCATTGCCCGGACGGCCAGTCCCACGTCGTCCATGGCCGTGACCACGACGCACTCGACGTCGTGGTGTTCCTCCTTGATGCTCTTCAAAAGGTCCATGCCGCTTACATGGGGCATGACAAGATCCAGGACCACCAGATGGGGAGGCCGGTTACGGACCATGTCAATGACCTCCCTGCTGTCCGACACCATGGCGGGGTCGGGAAGGCCGGCACTGAGCAGGGTGGCCCGCACGCTCAACAGGAGCCCCCGGTCGTCGTCCACCACCAGGATCCGGCTGGCTTCAGGGCTCCCTGTCATCTCACCCGGAATCGATCCCGCCCGCCACTCCGAGGCTCTCGTCCACGGATGCCAGCAGTTTTTTCATTTCAAAGGGTTTTTCGAGAAACTGCCTGAAGCCCAGTTTCCGGATTTCATCCAGACGGGGATTGTCGGTGTGTCCGGAAGTCACCAGGACCTTCATGTTCCGCAGTTCGGGTTGCTCCCGGATGACCCGGCACACCTCCAGGCCGTCCATGTCGGGCATGACCACGTCCAGGATGAGGAGGTCGGGCCGGTAGGCTCCGAGTTTCACGCAGGCCTCGACTCCGTTTACCGCCGTCTGCACCTGATAGGGGCGCATACGCTGAAGGATCTTCATGCATGCGTCCCGCAGCATGGAGTCATCATCAACCACCAGAACCTTCAGTTCGCTGAGCATGGTCGGCAGGGACACGGTGAATCTGGTTCCTTTCCCCTTTTCCGTGACAAAGCTGATGTCACCGTTATGGGCCTGAATCAGGTTGTAGGACACGGACAGGCCAAGCCCGGTGCCTCCGTCGGCCTGGCGCGTGGTGAAAAACGGGTCGAACACGTGTTCCTGCATGTGGGGTTCGATGCCCGGGCCGGTGTCTTCCACCTCCAGCAGAACCCGGTTCGAAAAGGAGTCGAAGCGGGTGGCCACGGTGACCGAGCCCGGGGACTCCTCGACGAACGCATAGGCATTGAGCAGCAGGTTCACCACGACCTGCTCCAGGCCGTGGAGATGGCCCCTGACCAGGGGAAGGCCGTCGGCCAGGCCCCGGACGAGCCGGACACCGGATTTTCGCAGAGTCGTTCTTACCAGCCTGATGGCGTTTTCCACGGCCTCGTTCAGGTCCACGGGTTCCATCTCGGAGAGGTCCGCGTGCCTTGAAAAGTCCTTTAGCAGCCCGTTGAAAAACTCGAGATTTGCAGCCTGTTCAAAAACGATGAGATG
>JBKHBM010000013.1:0-55259 GCA_046542385.1 Desulfatibacillaceae bacterium
CGACGGTCGCGGTGCGCTGTCCAGGGACTCTCCCACCATGGCCTCCGCCAGATAGGGGACATCCGGACACCCGCCGCCGGAAACGTTTACGATAGTCCCGGTCTCCCTGTCCACGGTCAGCTTCATGTTGGCGGCACGCACCATGAGATAGCGGCCCATTTCCTTGACCTGGAAGAGATTCACCGGCTTCAGCAGAGGGTGGGTCACCGGAACCACGTCCAACGGCCGGACGCCGGCTTGCTCCAACTCCCGCAGAAGGTTCAGTTCCTCGATAAGGGGAAATTCGATTACCAGGTCGCAGCCCGTGCGAATCTCCGGGGGCGGTCCCATGACGCGCACGGACCACCCCGCTCCCTTGAGGGTCTGTTCGGCGGAAATTACCTCGCTCGTGTTGCCGAACACCAGAATGCCCCGTCCGGCGCCATGTGAACCGCGCTTTCCGCCCCGCTTCCTGAACCATCGCCACAATCCCATGGCTTACCCCCGCCCGTATCCATGACGAAACTGTTGAGCCATCCCGGAAAGGCACCATAACGCCGGATCGTATTCGAACGCCGGGGTGTGCCGGCTTCCCCCCGATTTCAACCCGATATGCTTCCCCAAAGGCTGTCGGCTATGAAAGGACCATTCACCTTTAACAGGATGTAAATCCCGAGTTTTTCAACGAGCTGTTAAAAGCGGCCTCATGCAGTGCGCCCGTAGCGTCGGAACCCGGTCGGCGCAACCGGTGCAGCCGGCGGGACTCTTCCCTGCAACCATACTGCCCGAGTGCGCTCACGGATTCAGGTTCGGGCAAGGGATATGGTGTATTCCTCGTCCGCGTTCCGCACGTCCCTGACCTCCCAGCCTTGGCTTGTGGCGGCCCGAATCACGTTTTCCTTCGCTGTGTCCGTGTCCACCAGGACGGTGATTTCGCCCTTTCCGAGGTTTTTAATTTTGTCGAGCGTCATCAAAACCGGCTGCGGGCACGACAATCCCCGCGCGTCCACTGTGCTTGCCATAATGCTTCCTCCCTGGTCTATTGCCGGCGCATGGTGGCGCCGATGAAAAGACAGACCGCCAGTCCGATGATTACAGCCGCCATGCCGTGGGGGCCGATTCCCTTGGGCGAACTCGCCAGTCCGAAGTTGTGGGAGAACGCAGCGCCCACGATCATGCCCAGGGCGAACACCGCCGCGTCACCATCGCCTTCCCCGGCCAGGAAAAGCTGACGGCCGGGGCATCCTCCAGCCAGGGCGAAGGCCAGCCCGGCCAGGACCATGCCCGCGAAGTTCCAGAAGTGCGCGGTGTGGGCAACGGGCTGGTTCGCGAATCCCGCCTGGAACTGTCCAAGGACGAAATTGGTCACCAACGCGGCCACGACCAGGGCAGCCACGCCCGAAAACAGATGGGTCTGGCGGAACAAAATCAGGTCCCGGAAGGCTCCCATGGTGCAGAAACGGCTTCTCTGGGCCACCGCGCCGATGCCGAGCCCGACTAACAGCGACACCAACAGGGGGGCGTGCATTGCTCCGGGCCCTTTCAGGCTGTAGAACAGAACCCCGCTTTGGAGTTCGTCGGGTGTCCGGGGATAGACGAGCATGAGTATGAGAAACCCGGCCATGAGCAGGGGCAGAAGCCAGCCCACGGAAGCATGGGTCTTCCTGGCCGGTCCCAGGTTGTAGCCGTTCTTGAGAAACAGTGTGCCCACCCAGATTCCGCCAACCAGTCCGGCGATGCCCAAAATGGCGTTGAGGTCCCCTCCGGAGAGCCTCAGCATGGCCCTCCAGGGGCAGCCCAGAAAAACCAGGGCCCCGATCATGGCAAAGGCGCCCAAAAAGAAGCGGACGATGGGCGCGGAACCCGCCCGGGAGCGATATTCGCCGAACAGGTAGGCCGCCGCCAGCGCCCCCAGGACAAAGCCGATGATTTCCGGACGCATGTACTGGACCACGGCGGCCCGATGCATGCCCACGGCGCCGGCGATGTCCCGCTCGAAGCAGGCCACGCAGATGCCCATGTTGCCGGGGTTCCCCAGTTTTTGCAGGATGGGCGCGAGAATTCCGATGGCAAGACCGGTCCCGATGATGCCCCATCGGGTGGCGAAAATGTTCCTTGAGTTTTGCATGGCATTCCTCCGAGGCGGCAGTCCGTGATTGAAGAGTCCGGGTTCTCAATGTCCGGCGAATCAGCAGGGCATGTATTACACGGACGTTTCCGGTGGTCAAATACCGATTTTCGATCAATATCTATCCGTGTAATAGATATTCTCGATTCAAATCAACCTTGAAAAAACGCCGCGGGCAGCCAGCCGGTTTCCCCGCGCGAAGGCAGGGCTGGCGGCCGCGAAAATGATCAAAGCCTAATTCCTGCGGTTAAACACTTGTGATAACAATGGATATCCCTGAAAAACCTGCGGATCAAAAAACCTTTGAAATGCCTTGCTGGAGTCGGGCGGCCAGTTGACTGTTGACCTTGTCCCCCTCGGCGTTCAACAATATGCCTGTTTCATCCAACACAAACGAGGTGAGCATGCGGCCAACACTGATCCCGGTCCTTGTCCTGCTCGCGGCTCTTTTGCCGCGCGGCACGTACGCCCAAACCCTGTCCGGCCTCGTGGAGGAGGTCAAGCCCTCGATCGCTACCGTGGTGGCGTACGACGAGGAAGGAAGTGTCCTGCGCACGGGTACCGGATTTTTCATCGACGGGGCCGGCGGACTGGTCACGAACCTGCACGTGGTGAACAACGCGCACCACTGCGGGGCAAGGACCCTGGACGGCAGTGAACGGGACGTCCTGGGCATGGATTCGGCTGATCCGGCCGCGGACCTGGTGCTTCTGCGGGTCGACGTCCGGGCCGGGAGCTTCCCGGCGCTGTCGCTTGCAGCCAGGGAACCTGCGGTGGGTGAGCGCGTCATGGTGGTGGGAAGTCAGCTCGGGCTTGAATACACCGTGTCCGAAGGGATCGTTTCCGGCATCCGCGAAACCCGGCGGAAGGTTACCCTCTACCAGATTACCGCCGCCATCTCCCCAGGGTCCAGCGGAAGCCCGGTTCTGGACGGGCAGGGCACTGTGCTTGGCGTGGCCAACGGGCAGGTTCCAGGCGGGCAGAGCATCAACTTTGCCACCCCGGCCTCTTACGTGGCGGGGCTGGAAAAGGCGCCGCCTTCGGGGAAAGCGTCAGGCGTGGGGGAGAAGAGAGACCCGGTTCGCATGTATGAGGAGCCGGACGGCACCCTGGTCATCACGGACCAGTAGCAGCGGATTCGTGGCGTCACATGGCGGGCTTGTCATACCGAGTCGTGATCGAGCGCGTGGCTGTGCCGGTCGCGGGGATTGCAACCCGGTAACCTGCGCCTGAATCCATGACGGGAATATTGAATAATCCTTCAGGAACCCCGTAACAGCCTGTTGAAAAAACGCGATCTGCGCAGTACGCGCCTCATTCCTCTTCGGTGCGACGTACGTCGGGTACGCCAATCTCCCCGGAATTGGTGCGCCTTGCATCTCATCCTTTTTGACCAGGCTGCCAATTCCGGGTTTTTTCAACGGCCTGGTAAGCCGGTTACGGTTGTGACTTGGAGATGTTGCCGTGGTTGTCCACGGAGAACTCATGGGCGCCGTGCGTGTGTTTGGTGGTGATGTCCAGGGATGCCTGTAATCCGTCGTTCACGGTGATGGTGACGTTCCTGGAGCCGATGAATCCGGCGGCCGCCAGTTTGTCCCGGTCCAGGGTGGCGTCCGGGAAATCCGTGAAATAGGCCTGGGCCGCCGTGAACGCGTTCTTGATGTCCGCGTTGGCCGTGGCGTCGTTGCCCTTGTTTTTGTAAGTGACCAGGTTGGGTACGGCAATGGCGCACAGGATGCCGATGATGGCGATGACGATCATCAGCTCGATGAGGGTGAAACCCTTGTTTCTGGTTCCCGGCGAGTCCATTTGCCTGCTCCTTGGGTTGGAGGGGGGCTGTCCGTGGATACTGTGTTTGATTTGATAATGCCTGTTTGGAAGCGTTTACGGAATTGTACGTTTCGGACACGAACAGTTGTAAGCAAAACCCGGGCCATGTGTGGGAGCGCCACTTGAGTGGAAGAGCCAATATGCAATGATCCCGTTGCATTGGATAGGTGAGATTATTCCGGGAATCGGGAGGGATCGGAGGAAAACCTGTCCGGATGTTCAAAAAAGTAGGGCCGGGGAACGTTTTTGCGTCGCCGAAGCCGGCTTCCCCACATCGTTGCGGTGAAAATGACCCCTATTGCTTCGCGCCACGGGCCAGAAGGGCCTCGACCGATATTTACCTGTTGCGCTCCCCGGCAAGGCTCAGCGGGGTTTTGCCGTCGCCTTCTTCCGCGTTGATGTCCGCGCCGGCCACTGCAGGGGCGTTCATGGCCTCGGGGATGCTCCACATGGTCTCGGCGCCCCCCCGGTCCAGCCCGAATCAGTCTGTTTTACCGAGCGAGAGCGGCAGAGTCACGAAAAACGTGGTGCCGTCCTCCTCGTTGCTTTCAAAGGATACGCGGCCCTGGAGATAGCATTCGGTGAGCAGGCGCATCCCATAGGTACCAAGCCCCCTGCCCATGCCCTTCGTGGAAAAGGAGCGGTTGAACACCTGGCGCTGCACGTCGCGGGGCATGTGGGTCGGATTGTGCGCCCACAACGTGGCGTTTTCATCCGAGGCGGAGCAGCCCAGGACCACCTCGTCCCCCTTGCGGCTGGCCTCCACCGCGTTTTTCAGCATGTTGCCCAGCACACGGCCCAGAAGCACCCTGTCCGTGAACAGTTCCACGTCCCGGGCGCCGGGATCGACGGTGATGCGCCGGCCCTGGGCGATGTCCCTCCTTTCATAGGCGTCGATCAGGGACTGCAACATTCCAAGGGCGCTCATTCTGGTTGGCCGGACCGCCAGTTCGTTGTTCTCGGCGGCCAGAAGATCACGTTGCGCCTGTATTTCCGCGACCAGGTCCTCGGAGATCTCCGCGAGCATGCCCTTGTACATGTCGAGCTTGTCCTGGCCGGCCGTCCTGAACAGGTCGGACAGGGTCACCAGGCCGCCCGCCGTGTTCATGATGTCGTGGAAGAAGATGCGCTCCAGGGCGCGGCGGCGTTTTTCGTGGCTTATGTCCTCGGCGGCGAAGATGGTGTAGCTCCGTCCGCTGATGCTCACCGGAGTGGCCGTGACCCGGAGATCCAGGGGTTCCTTTCTTTCCAGCCGGGAAATACGGCACTCGCTGACCTGGCGTTCGCCCAGCGTGCTCAACTGGATGGCGACGTGGGCCCCGCAGTGCCTGCAGAATTCCGAGGTCCCGCACCCGTGTTCGCTTGCCGCCGCGTGTTCGCACATCAGCGCCTCTCCCGGCCTCATGCCCAGGGGGCCGGAATTGCCCTCGCCGCCCACGGCCTTGAGGAAGCTCTCGTTGGCAAACACGATTTCGCGGTTTTCGTTCAGCACCACCAGCATACTGGGTACGGCCTGCACCACGTGTTCCAGCAGGGGCTCCGAAGCCAGTTGCCCGGCCGTCTCGGCCAGGGTCCGCCGTGACGACCTCGCGGATATGAAAGTAGGGGTGTCTCGTTCCTGCGTCATATGTGCAATGCCCAAAGGGATCTCCTGTTGCGGGGGATGTCGGACGGTTCGTTCCGTCCATGAGATACTATCCGAGGGGCGTGCTCCGTGTCAAACCGGGCTTTTCCGGGTTTTGCCGATTTTTTTGCGGGTGCTTGACTTAAGTCAATGCCGACGCCGGAATTTTTTGGGATAAGGAAGGCACAAGGCGGCGCGAAGGGGTTTTCGGGTTGTCTTGTGAAGGTTCGGGAAAAAAGTGGTATTCAGGTACCTGATAGTCATATTGGGCGCCGGTACCTCATCACTCAAAATGGAAACGCACCGGCTCCATGTCAACTCGGGAAACACCCCTCCCGATACCCGGCATCGACCCGAAAGGTACACAAACCCCCAAAAACACACAGGAGGTAGAAAACATGTTCTGTTACCAATGCGAGCAGGCTGCAAAGGGAGAAGGCTGCACGAAGATCGGCGTTTGCGGAAAACAGGAAGACGTCGCCCAGATCCAGGATCTCATCGTCTACGCGTGCAGGGGTCTTGCGCTTGTCGCCAACGAGGGCCGTCGGGTGGGGGTGGTCGACCCGGAAACCGACAAGTTCGTGTACGAGGCCCTTTTCGCCACCCTTACCAACGTGAATTTCGATCCCGAAAGCCTGGCCCACTACGTGAGGAAAGCGGTGGAGCTCCGGGACGCGTTGAAGGAAAAGGTGGCTGCCGCCGGCGGTGTCACGGAATTCGGCGGACCGGAGAACTTCCAGCCCGCTGACACCATCGAGGGCATGGTGGCCCAGGGCGAGCAGGTGGGCCTGTTCAGCGAGGAGGACATGGACAAGGACATTCTGTCCCTCCAGCACACGTGCCTGTTCGGTTTGAAGGGAGTGGCCGCTTACGCGGACCACGCGCGCATCCTGGGCAAGGACAACCCCGAGATCGCGGCGTACATATACGAGGCGCTGGCCGCCATGAGCGACAGATCCCTGGGCCTGAATGAATGGCTGGGGCTGGTGCTCAAGTGCGGGGAGATCAACCTCAAGACCATGGAGCTGCTGGACGCGGCCAACACGGAGACCTACGGCCATCCGGTTCCCACCCAGGTTCCGCTGGGCCACAAAAAGGGCAAGGCCATTTTGGTCTCCGGGCACGACCTGAAGGACCTCGAGGAAATTCTCAAGCAGAGCAGGGGCAAGGGCATATACGTGTACACCCACGGCGAGATGCTGCCCACCCACGGGTATCCGGAATTGAAGAAGTACGATCATTTTTACGGCCACTTCGGCACGGCGTGGCAGAACCAGCACAAGGAGTTCCCGAAGTTTCCCGGGGCCATCCTCATGACCACCAACTGCATCCAGAAGCCCAGGGACGACTACAAGGACAGCCTGTTCACCTCGGGGCAGGTGTCCTGGCCGGGTGTCACCCACATCTGCGACTACGACTTCTCTCCGGTCATCGAGAAGGCGCTGGAGATGCCGGGTTTCGCCGAGGACGAGGACGCGGGCTCGGTCATGGTGGGGTTTGCCAGGAACGCGGTGCTGGGCGTGGCGGACAAGGTGATCGAGGCGGTGAAGAACAAGGACATCCGCCATTTCTACCTGGTGGCGGGGTGCGATGGCGCCAAGCCGGGCCGCAACTACTACACGGAGTTCGTGGAAAAGGTGCCCGAGGACTGCGTGGTGATGACCCTTGCCTGCGGCAAGTTCCGGTTTTTCGACAAGGACCTGGGCGACATCGGCGGCATTCCGAGGCTGCTGGACGTGGGCCAGTGCAACGACGCGTACTCCGCGATCCAGATCGCGGTGGCCCTGGCCGACGCGTTCGGCGTGGGCGTGAACGAACTGCCCCTGTCCATGATTCTGTCCTGGTACGAGCAGAAGGCCGTGGCCATCCTGCTCACCCTGCTGTACCTGGGCATCACGGACATCCGCCTGGGACCCACTCTGCCCGCGTTCACGTCGGAAAACGTGCTCAACGTGCTGGTGGACAAGTTCAACATCCAGCCCATCACCGAGCCGGAAAAGGACATCGCCGCCACCCTGGCGTAGCCTGAAAACAATTCCGGGGGCCTCCGGGCCCCCGGTTCATTCTCTCCGCGTCAATGGCGCCGCCCGGGCGGCACCTTACCCATGTTGCTTCAGCTTCTTTCCCACGTTCCAGCAGCGGGCCACGGGTGTGCCCAGTCCATAGTACTGCTTGGTGCCCATGTCGAACAGCAGGGGGCGCACCTTTTCGAGGTCCACCACCCCGTCCGTGAGGACGGAATCGTCGCACCAGGTTTCCACCACTTCTCCGATGAAGATGTCGTGGCTGGGGAAATCCAGCACGTCAATGAGCCGGCACTCCATGTTCACGGGACACTCCCGGATCATGGGCGCCGTCTTGAGGGAGCCGTAGAACACCTCGAACAGGCTTGACTTGTCCGTCTTCTTGCCGGTCATCATGCCGCAGTAGTCCGTTTCCACCACGAGACCCTCCGGCGGGATGTTCACGGAAAAGGTTTCGGTCCGCCGGATGCCCTCGTTGGTGTAGTGCACCTTGTTCATGCCCAGGGACACGGATTCCAGGCTCAGGATGCCCACGTGGGCCATGGTGATGAAGTTGGGCCGGTCCTCGACCAGGGCGCCCACCAGGGTGGTGGGCAAGGGGTACAGGCAGTTGGTCTGTCCCAGGCTCTTTTTCATGGCTTCCTCCGTGTCGATGCTTTGTTCAAGGCGGGTTCAGGGAGTGCGCAGGGCAATGCACAACCCGTCGTATTCAGGGGAGTGCCCGGGCAAAAAGCAGTGCAGGTTCACCGCGTGCCAGTTTTCGGTCCCCGCGACCGCGCGGGAAAAGTCCTCGGCGGCTGAAAACGCCGTGTTGTCCGCCACCAGGAGGCCGCCGCCTCTGACCAGCCTCGCGCAATGCAAAAGGGCCGGGGCGTAGCCTTCCTTGTCGATGTCCAGAAACGCCATGTCGAAACCGGGTTCCATGCGGGGCAGCAGGTCGTCCGCTTCTCCCGTGACGATTTCCACGCGCCCGGCAAGCCCGGCTTCCAGCAGGTTGTGGCCGGCTCGCGCCGCCATGTCCGGGTCCCTTTCCACGGTGACCACCCTGCCGCCGTGTTCAGCCGCGGCCCGGCCCAGGAACACGGCCGAGTACCCGGTGGCCGTGCCCAGTTCCAGGATTTTGCGCGCCCCGGTGGCCCGAACCAGTATGTACAGCAGGTGGCCCACGAGCGGGCCCGCGATGGGGATGCCTTCTTCCCCGGCCTCCCGTTCCAGGGCCAGCAGCAATTCGTCCCTGTCCGGCACGAGTTCGGAAAATACCGCTTCCGCGTCCTCCAGCATCTTGCTCATGTCGCGTCTCGTCCCCGGGGGCGGGTTTGGTGAGGGCCGCGGGAAGCGGCCCGGAATCGGTGAAACGAGCATACCACGGAGGCGGGAAAGGGGGCAAGATCGGTGTGGCGGGAGTGTAGAGAGCCCGCACAGATCGTCGCGAGCGCGCGCGACCCCGAAACCAAAAAGCCCAAGACCCGCATCATCGCCCACCTGGGCCAGGTCGCAAGCATCAAGGAAAAGGACGTCGACAACATCATCAACGGTCTGTGCAGGGCCGTCGGTCGCCCGACCGCAGAAGACATCGATATGGAATATGCACATGATTTCGGGCATATATGGGCTATAGTCCAAATATGGAAACACCTCAAAATCGGCTTTTTCCTCGAACGTCGCGCCCGCCAGTCCGGCGCCACTTTCGACCTTGCCCAGCACATTTTGCTAATGTGCGCCAACCGGTTGTGCGACCCGCGAAGAAAGCAGCGGACGAACTGGCCAGGAAACACGGTTCTCCGAACCTCATCGTCGTGGACACTGTGGCCCGCAATTTCGGACCGGGCGATGAAAATGCCACCGTTGATATGAGCTCCTTCGTGTCGATTATGGACGCCCTCAGAGCGCGCTTCGGGACTGCCGTCCTTCTTGTCCGCCATACAGGCCAGAGCGACAAGGGCCGAGCCCGTGGCGCCTACGCGCTGAAAGCCGCCCTGGATTTCGAGTACCGCCTGGAGGTCCAGGGCACAACTCGCGTTCTGACCTGCACAAAGCCCAAGGATTTCGAGGACCCCGATTCTCTCGTTTTTCAACCCGAGACGGTGGTGCTGCCGGGCTGGCAAGACCGGAAGGAGCAGTTCGCCACGTCCGTGGTGCTACGGCGCCAGGAGGGCGTGCTCCCGGTCCGGGATTGCCGGCAACCCCTAACGCGTGCCAGGAAGGTCTGCCTGGACTCCCTGTACCCCTGGCCTGTCTCTGGTGCCTGAAAAGACCAATATACAACGGGGTGCGGCGCCAAGCGCCCGCCACGGACTACGCCAGGTCCATAACAGTAACAGGAAAAATTGATATGAGCAGGATTACCTGGGAGGACATTATCAGCCTGTTGAAAAACGCGATCTGCGGCGTTGCGCTTCATTTCTCGTCGGGTGCGGCGTACGCTGAGTACGCCTTATTCCTCGGAATTCGCGCGCCTTGCATCTCATCGTTTTGAACAGGCTGCAAATCCCTAGTTTTTCAACGGGCTGTTACGAGCCTCAAACGCTCGTGGACGCGAGGCCACGTTCGGGTCGCCTCGTCCGTCTGCTTCAAGGCATTGGCCATCAATGTGAAGCGCTATGTCCAAAGGGAGGTGGAAAAGGCCCGAAAAGCCGCCGAACGGGCCTTATATTTGCTAAAATCCGGCGCCCGGCGCCCTCTCCGGCCCCTGTCACGCCATCCTGGGCCCCTGTCGCGCCAATTGGCACCGACTTTGCCCCTGACGGCCTGAATGCGGGTGGAAGACCCGCCTTTTTCAGGTCGCGGCGTTCAAGGGGTTGTTACGATGTCATCAAATCTGGCGTCCATTGACACGGAACGTTTACGGTCACTTGCTTCAGACTACCAATCAGGAATCCGCTTGCAGGCCGGAAATCGTCGTATTTGAACCCACTGGTAGCAAAATGGTGGCAGCAAACGCGAAAGGGGTTACGGAATAAGCCGTAACCCCTTGACATCATTGGTGGGCGATACTGGGATCGAACCAGTGACTTCTACCGTGTGAAGGTAGCACTCTCCCGCTGAGTTAATCGCCCGAATCGGTTGTTTCCGCAACGGAAACGAGAATCTGACATAACGCTTTAGGCTCAGTATAGTCAAGTGTTTTTTTGCTCTCCCTCACCCCCGAGACAGCATTGTTTCCGGCTTGTCCGGTCATGCCCGGGCATGCGGTGGCCTCCACGATACCGTGCGGGATGTCGACGATGGAGAACACGGGGCCGTGGCCAGTCCGCGGCCCCGCCTGAAGGGGGTGGGGGCGGACGGAGGGACCCGTGCCCGCGAGGCCAGGGCCGGCGCCCGCGGCCTATCAGCCTGTTGAAAAAACGCGATCTGCGGCGTTGCGGGGCGTTTCCCGTCGGTGCGACGTACGCCAGGTGCGCCAGCCTCCCCGGAATTCGCGCGCCTTGCGTCTCATCGTTTTGACCAGGCTGCCAATTCCGAGTTGTTCAACGGCCTGCTATTTGCGATACTGTCCCACGAGTGTTCCCCGGGCCAGCACGTGTCCCTCCATGGCCTTCTCCAGATCCCGCTTGTCCGCTTTTCCGGGTTCCAGGCCCAGCATCGTGTCCAGGGCGTACACCTTGAAATGGTAGCGATGGATGCCGGACGGCGGGCAGGGGCCGCCGTATCCAATTCGTCCCCAGCTGTTCCTCCCCTGTTTCGCGCCGTTGTCCAGGACCCGGGCGTCCGTCAATCCGGCGGCCAGGGACGTCGTGACCGCCGGGATGTCGTGGACGACCCAGTGGACCCAGGGCCTGGGGCGCGGTGCGTCCGGATCGTCCATGATCAGGACGTAGCTTTCCACGCCGGGGGGCGCGCCGGCCCAGGAGATGTGCGGCGACGTGTCGTCCCCCGCGCATGTGTACTTCCCCGGAATGAGTTCCCCCTGGGCAAAGGCGCTACTGGCGACAGTCATCGATGCGTCCGCCCGTTCACCGGCAAGGCAGGCTGCGGGAAGGGCGAACAGGGTGATCCCCAGTACGGCGGCGGCGGCGAATCCGAGAGTGCGTTTCATGGCATACTCCTTTCCGCGTCCGTCGGCGCGGCGCGGGTCTGACGGGGCACTCGGTTGACGGCTTTTTCGCGGAGGGGTACAGGACCGAGTACCATATTCCGCCATTCCGTCAAAGAGTTGCCTCCCAGCAGCGATTGTTGACACCCACGAGGGGCTCTGGTAGTCAACAACCATCAGGATTTCGGCGGCTTCGCGCACCGTCCGGGCCGCCATCCCCACACAGGAGACGCCGCGTTTTGGAAAAGCCATCGCGGGTGCTGTTGACCTACGCCGACCCCCAGGACAGGGAAAGCCTCGAACAGTGGCTTACCGAGTGGGGCCTCGATTTCGTGTCCACGCCCCGGGGCGACGAAGCGTGGGACATCACGCAGTCCCAGAACGTCTGGCTCGTCATCACCGAGTGGGAGAGGAAATCCATCGACGGTCTGGATCTGTGCCGGAAAATTCGCGAGGAAGGCTTTCCCTTCTACATCTATATCATCCTCCTTACCCCCAAAAATCACCGGAACGACCTCATGCAGGGCACGGAAGCCGGCGCGGACGACTTCCTCATCAAACCGTTCACCAAGCAGCAGTTCAAGGCCCGGGTCATGGCCGCCAGACGCATCATCAGCGCGGAACGGGAGCTGGAGGAGCACATCAGCCTTCTGCAGAAGACCAACCGTGAGCTCATCGAGGCCTACGACATCATCCAGAAGGATCTGTACGCGGCGGCGCGCATTCAACAGAGCCTCTTGCCGGTGTGTCCCCAGAACATCCACGGCTTTCGATTCCACGCGCAGTTCGTGCCCGCCCGGCTGGTCTGCGGAGACATCTACAATTTTTTCCCGGTGGACGCCGACCACGTGGCCTGTTACCTACTGGACGTGGCGGGCCACGGCATTCCGGCGGCCATGCTGTCCATGGCCGTGGCCAAGACCATCACCAGTCTTCCCTTCCACGAGACGATGATCCGGCGGAAGGTGGTGGACGCCCCGGAGTTCAGCGTACTGAGACCGGGTTCGGTTGTGCACGAGCTGAACACCCTGTTCCAGTCCAATGATTCTGTGGAACAGTACTTCACCATGGTGTACGCCGTGCTGGAACGGAACACGGGCAAGGTCCGGTTTACCCAGGCGGGCCATCCACACCCCATCCTGGTGCCCCGGCAGGGGCCAGCGGGTTTCGTGGGCGAGGGGGGCCTGCCCGTGGGGCTTCTGCGCAATGCGGAGTTCTCGGAATCGGAGATCACCCTGGCCGTTGGGGACAGGCTGTTCCTGTATTCGGACGGCATTACGGAAGCCACCAACGCGGATGGCGAGATGTTCACGTCAAACCGCCTTGCCGACCTCCTGGTGGACAACCGCTCACTGTCCATCGTGGAAATCCTGGACCTGATCCAGGAGGCGGTGGCCGCCTTTCGGGGAAGCGAGGGAGTCACCGACGACATGAGCCTGCTGGCCATAGAGCGTGTCGATCCCATGGCCGGATCATAGGCAAACCATTCGCTTTGGGGAAGGGTTCATGAAAAATCTGCTTGTAACCGGGGGCTGCGGCTTCATCGGCGCAAATTTCGTTCGCTACGTTCTTGGAGAATCCGGGTTTTCCGGCCGTCTGGTGAACGTGGACAAGCTCACCTATGCGGGCAATCCCAACAACCTGGACGGGGTGGCCGAAACCTATGGCGACCGGTACGTGTTCGTGCGCGAGGACATAGCGGACGCCGACGCCATGGAGCGTGTGTTCGACGAGTACGGTATAGACTCGGTGTGCCACCTCGCGGCCGAGTCCCACGTGGACAGGTCCATTCACGGGCCCGCCGACTTCGTCCGCACCAACGTAATGGGTACGTTCGTCCTGCTCGAGCAGGCGCGCAGGCACCAGGACAGGATGGAGCTTTTCCATCATGTGAGCACGGACGAGGTGTACGGCAGCCTGGGCATGGAGGGCCTGTTCACCGAGGACACCCCGTACCGGCCCAGCAGCCCGTACTCCGCGTCCAAGGCGGGCTCGGACCACATGGTGCGAGCCTGGCACGTGACCTACGGCCTTCCCGTGACCATCTCCAACTGCTCGAACAACTACGGGCCGTACCAGTTCCCGGAGAAGCTCATCCCCCTGATGATCCTGAATTCCCTGGAAGGAGAATCGCTGCCCGTGTACGGCGAGGGCAAAAACGTCCGGGACTGGCTCCATGTCCAGGACCATTGCGAAGCCCTGTGGCTCATCATGCAAAAGGGCCGCCGGGGCCAAACGTACAACATCGGCGGAGACGGGGAACTGGCCAACATCGAGGTGGTGCGCACACTTTGCGACATCGTGGACCGGGTTTGCGGCACCGGCCCGGCGGGACCGCGCAGGCGGCTGGTGACCTTTGTGAAGGACAGGCCCGGCCATGACCTGCGCTACGCCATAGACTTCTCGAAGTTGCGGAACGAACTGGGCTGGCAACCCCGCAGGACCTTTGCCCAGGGACTCGAAGCCACGGTCCGCTGGTATGTGGAGAACGCTCAATGGGTAAAGGACGTGCGCTCCGGTTCCTATCGCGACTGGATTGAGAAGCATTACGGGGGATGAGGCCCGCCGGGACAGCTGAACCACGGCCCGGCCATGGTCCCCGGCCGGACTGCGGGACGAAACACAGGGTGCCAGGGGTATCTCATGAATATCTGTGCCACACCGCTTGAAATCGAGGACGTGCTGCTTGTCGAAACCCGGAGGTTCCAGGATTTGCGCGGCTTCTTCATGGAAACCTTCCACGTCGAAAAGTATGCCGAAGCCGGCATCGTCGCGGACTTCGTGCAGGACAATCGATCCCGCAGCGTGCACGGTGCGCTGCGCGGCATGCACTACCAGGTGAACCGGCCGCAGGCCAAGCTGGTCATGGCGCTGGACGGCGAAATCTTTGACGTGGCCGTGGACATTCGCAAGGGGTCGCCCACCTTCGGCAAATGGTGCGGCGCCGTGCTCAGCGGAGAAAACGGCTGGCAGATGTGGGTGCCCGAGGGGTTCGCCCACGGGTTCTGCGTGTTGTCCGAAAGCGCGGACGTCCTGTACAAGTGCACGGACCTTTACAGCCCCGGGGACGAGCGGGCCATCCTGTGGTCCGACCCTGACATGGGCATCGCATGGCCGCTCGGGAAACCCCTGCTTTCGCCCAAGGACGCGGCGGCCCCCATGCTGGCGGAGTTGGGCGAGGACGACCTGTTCCGGTACGGCGGAAAAGGGGTGTGAGACCGTCGTAACAGCCTGTTGAAAAACGCGATCTGCGGTGTTGCGCTTCATTTCTCGTCGATGCAGCGTACCGTAAGTACGCCTTACTCCTCGAAATTTGCGCGCCTTGCATCTCATCGTTTTTTAACAGGCTGCAAATTCCGAGTTTTTCAACGGGCTGGTAAGGAGTTTGTTTTCCCGAAACAGCGCCTTTCCGGATCGGCGACATCATATCCCACGGAGTCAGGGCGGGATAAGGACGGGCGTCGCCGGGCCGTCCCGCCGCAAAAGGACACGACCGGCCCTGTGGTTCGTCCGGGAAGGCCATCTTCCTCCCATTCCGCACCACCTGAGACCGCTCACGGATTCAGGCGCAGTATAACGAACCATGGTTGACTTTTGCCCCTTGCCGACCGTATTCTGTGTACATGTCGACCTGAAAAGATCCCGGGAATCATCCCCTTGAATGCCACGGAAGCCACAGGTGTCAAATGAACGAGAATGCTCAACCCAAAAGGGCGGACATCGCCGTCAGGTTTCTGTTCGCGATCCTGTTTCTGCTCGTCTTCGAACTCATTCGCCTGGTCCTGCAGGTGGTGGTGCTGTTTCAGTTCATCCACGCCCTTGTCACCACCGAGCCCAACGAGCCGGTGCGAAGGTTTTCCAGCCGCCTTACCGAGTACACCCAGTCGGTGATGCGGTACATGACCCTCAACCAGAATGCGAAACCGTTTCCATTCGAGGATTTTCCTGAGGCGGTGCCCCCGCAGGAGGAGGTACGTTTCTGAATCCGGCACGGCTCGAGTCCGCTGGCGGTGTGGCCGCGGGCGCACCGATGTGAGATGGCACACACGGATTCCGGTTTGCATTTGCCGGCGTCTGTGGTACAGCGTTCGGCGTGGCGAACGATCGACCGCTTTACATCTTCCCGGCGCGAACCCCGCTGCGTGGCGGCATAACGCGGGCACCGCGCCCATCCCGTCGAACCCACAACGCACACGGAGGGAAAAACCATGGATCTTGGAGGTCTTGTAGCGAGAAACGCACGTACGGTTCCGGACAAGGAGGGGTTCATCTACGAGGACCGCCGCTACACCTGGCTCACGGTCAACGAACGGGTGAACGCGGTGGCCAACGCGCTTCTGGCCCACGGCCTGAAGAAGGGCGACAAGGTGGCCATGTGGTGCCTCAACACGGACAACTTCGCCTTTGCCTTCTACGGCATCGCCAAGGCCGG
This sequence comes from Desulfatibacillaceae bacterium, assembly GCA_046542385.1. Taxonomy (GTDB): domain Bacteria; phylum Desulfobacterota; class Desulfobacteria; order Desulfobacterales; family Desulfatibacillaceae; genus JBKHBM01. Next base: position 16,051 of record JBKHBM010000013.1, read on the forward strand.
CGGCGTGGCCGTTCCCGTGAACTACCGCCTGGCCGCCCCCGAGGCCGAGTACATCTTCAACGACAGCGACGCCGTGGGCGTCATATTCGACGATTTCTTCCAGCCCGTCATCGACGAGATGAAACCCCGCCTGAACAATGTCCGCTTCTACTACTCCGCGGGCACGGAACGCTACGCCGGTTACGACGCCATCGAGGACGTGATGGACTCCGGGGACAGGAACGAACCTCCGGTCAAGGTGGACGAATTCGACCACAGCGAAATCCTGTACACCTCCGGCACTACGGGCCGCCCCAAGGGCGCGCTGTTCTGCCACCACAACCACATGGTTTTGGTCACCACCATCGCCTGCCTCATCAGCATAACCCCGGATGACAGGCTGCTGCACGCGGCGCCCCTGTTCCATGCCGCGGAGCTGAACCTGTACATGAACCCCGGGACCTACCTCGGATGCACCCAGGTGATCCAGAGGGACTTCATCCCCCAGCGGGTGCTCCAGTTGATCCAGGACGAGAAGGTCACCCAGTTCTTCGGCGCTCCCATCATGTACACCCTCCTGATGGGCCAGCCGGACTTCGACAAGTACGACCTCACCAGCGTGAAATACTACGGCTACGGCGCCGCTCCCATGGCGGCCGAGGCCGTGCGCAAGATGATCCACAAGTTCGGCACGGACAGCTTCTTCTGCCTGTGCGGCTACACCGAGGCCGGGCCGGGCGGCGTGGCTCTTCAGCCCAAGGATCAGATCCGCAAGGCAGGCGCGGGCGGCAAGTACATCGTGAACATGGAGTGCCGCCTCGTGGACGAGCAGGGCAACACGGTGACGGAGCCCGGCGTGGTGGGCGAGTTCGCCATCAAGGGCGAGACCACCATGCTGGAGTACTACAAGAAGCCCGAGGCCACGGCCGAGACCATCAGGGACGGCTGGGTGCATTCCGGCGACCTGGGCGTGCTGGACGACGAGGGATACATCACCCTGGTGGACCGCAAGAAGGACATGATCATCACGGGTGGCGAGAACGTGTACTCCAAGGAGGTGGAGGACGCGCTGTTCGAGAACCCGAAGATCGCCGACGCCTCCATCATCGGCGTGCCCCATCCGGACTGGGGCGAGACGGTCATGGCGGTGGTGGCCCTGCAAAAGGGCGAGACCATGACCCTCGAGGAGTTGCGCGAGTTTTTGTCCACGCGGATCGCGGACTACAAGCGCCCGCGGCTTTTGCAGGTGGTGGATGCGCTGCCCAGGAACGTGTCGGGCAAGGTTCTCAAGTACCAGTTGCGCGAGCAGTTCAAGGACGCCAACAAGTAGGGCGGTCAAGGGATTAACAGCCCGTTGAAAAACTAGGGATTTACAGCCTGTTCAAAAACGATGAGATGCAAGGCGCACGAATTTCGTGGAATAAGGCGTACTTATGGTACGCCGCACTGACGAGAAACGCGCCGCAACGCCGCAGATCGCGTTTTTCAACAGGCTGTTAAAGGGACGCGGCCCCATTCCCGTAAGGGGCCGCGTCCATGCCCGCTGCCGGGACCGGGCCTTGGGGCGGAGGCCTGAGGCCAGACCTCAAAAAAAGAGCGTTCGCTCGATTTTTTCGTTGACACCACCCCCCGCGACAAAGTATATCTTCCTGTGACAACGGGCGCTTGCCCGCATCCCCAACAAGAAACGGGATTTTCCGAAAAATGAAAATCCCGCCGGGAAATTTCATCCATGGGTGCCATTACCCTTATCAGGCACGGCCAGGCATCCTTCGGCGCCGCCGACTACGACAGGCTGTCGCCCGTGGGAGTGCGCCAGGCGCATGTGGTGGCCGCCGACCTCGCCAAAAGGCGCGTCCGGGTGGACGCCATCGTCCGGGGCCGCATGTTCCGCCACGAGATGACGGCCCGTCCCGTTGCCGAACGATACGCGGGCAACGGCCCGGGCCCCGTGGAAACCTCCGTGGACAGCGCCTTTGACGAGTTCGACGCCAAGGGCGTTTGGGAAACCTACGTGCCGGAACTGGCGGAGGGGGACCCGGAAATGGCGGAACTGCTGGGAAGGATTCCGGCGGACATGGCCGCGTTCGAGCGCGTCTTCGGCCTGGCCACTCTCAGGTGGGCCTCCGGCGAGCACGACCGTCCCGGTCTTGGCACGTGGGTCGAATTCACGGAGCGGGTCAACGACGGGCTGAGCAGGCTTGCCGACACCTGCGGAAAGGACGGCCACGCTGTGGTGTTCACCTCGGCGGGCGCCATCTCCGTGGCCGTGCAGACGGCGCTGGGACTGTCCGCGGAAAAGACCCTGGAACTCGCCCTGTGGATGAACAACGCCAGTTTCACGCGACTGATCACGACACGCCGGGGACTCGCCCTGGCCGGTTTCAACGAAATACACCATCTCGCCGCATGCGGGGACGACGACCTCATAACCCTGCGCTGAGCGGACGGGGCAACACACAAACGGGAGAGCGCCATGGACTTCACCATTACCGACAAGATGAAAGCCATCCTCGAGATGATCAACGAATTCGTGGACAAGGAACTGATACCCATGGAGCCCGAATTCGTGGGAAGCCGTTTCCGGGACATGATCCCGAGACTCGAGGAAAAGCGCGACATGGTCAAGAAGATGGAACTGTGGGCGCCCAATCATCCCACGGAGCTCGGTGGCATGGGCCTCGACCTCATGGAACACGCCCTGGTCTCCGAAGCCCTGGGCCGCACCCCCGTCGGCCACTACGTCTTCGGTTGCCAGGCCCCGGACGCCGGCAACATCGAAATCCTGCACCTCCACGGCACGGACGAGCAGAAGAAGAAGTTCCTGCAACCCCTGGTGGACGGCAAGATCCGCAGCTGCTTTTCCATGACCGAGATCGAGATGCCCGGCTCCAATCCCGTGATGATGGACACCACCGCGGTTTCCGACGGGAACGAATATGTCATCAACGGCCACAAGTGGTACTCCACGGCGGCCGACGGCGCGTCGTTTTCCATCGTCATGGCCGTGACCAACCCGGACGCGCCCAAGTACATGCAGGCCAGCATGATCATCGTGCCCACGGACACGCCGGGCTTCAACCTGGTCCGGAACATCCCGGTAATGGGCCACGAGGGCGACGACTATGCAAGCCACGGTGAGGTCACCCTCCAGAACTGCCGGGTACCCAAGACCAACCTCCTCGGCCACGAGGGCCAAGGCTTCGTTATCGCCCAGGAACGCCTGGGCCCAGGCCGGATTCACCACTGCATGCGCTGGCTGGGCATTTGCCAGCGGTGCTTTGACCTCATGTGCTCCCGCGCCGTGAATCGGGTCATGAGCCCGGACGGCAAGACACTGGCCCACAAACAGATCATCCAGTCCTGGGTGGCGGAATCCGCCGCGGAAATCCAGTCCGCGCGCCTCATGGTGCTGCATGCGGCGTGGGCCATGGAGAACATGGGCCACAAGGAGGCCCGTGACGAGGTTTCCTTCATCAAGTACACGGTAGCCAACGTGATGCAACAGGTGATAGACAGGGCGCTTCAGGTGCACGGAGGCCTTGGAATGACCGACGACACGATAATAGCGTACTTCTTCAGGCATGAACGCGCGGCCCGGATTTACGACGGCGCGGACGAAGTGCACAAGTCAGCGGTGGCCCGCCGTATTCTGAAAACCTATGAAAATCGCACGGTAAAGTAACAAATCCCGATATTGCCCCTTGTCAGGAAAGGCCGGCTAGGCTAATGGTTTCCGTACATCAGAACATTTCACGCACCTATTCTGAATCCGGAGAGCCGGCCATGATGACGTATCAGGAATTCAAGAACCTGGTGAACCTGTCCAAACGCGAAATCTGCAAGGAGATTTTTTCCGAGAACGCGGAAAGCATCAAGGTGAAGAAGGAGGAGCGTGTCGTAAAGAACCTGGCGAAGATCTTCGACGCGACGCTTGCCCTGAGCAACAAGAAGGGATTCCACGCCATGAGCCTGCGGGACCTTTCCAAGGCCTCGGGGCTGTCCATGGGCGCCTTGTACTCCTACTTCGCAAGCAAGGACGAGTTGCTCAACATGATCCAGGAGCAGGGACGCCGCGTCACCATGCGCACCCTGGCCGGGCAGGTGGACGCGGCCGAAGGGTCCCGGGACAGGCTCCGGGCTGCCATCATGGCCCACCTGTACCTGTCCGAGGCCATGCAGCCCTGGTTCTATTTTTCCTACATGGAGGCCAAGAACCTGGCCAGGAAGCAGCAGAAGGAAGCCATCCAGAACGAGCTGGCCACGGAGGGCTTCCTGGCCGACCTTCTGCGCGAGGGCCGCAAGGAGGGCGTCTTCTCGGACCGCGACCCGGTGATGACCTCCGCGGTGATCAAGGCCATGCTCCAGGACTGGTATCTCAAGCGGTGGAAGTACAATTCACGCTCCATCGACGTCGAGACCTACGCGCGTTTCGTCATCGAATGGGTGGAATCCTTCATAGCAGTCGGTTGAAAAACCGGGAATCGGCGGACTGTTTATCAGCCCGTTCTAAAACTCGGAATTGGCAGCCTGTTCAAAAACGACGGGACGCAAGGCGCGCGAATTTCGAACAGCAGGGCGCACAACTGATTCGCCGCATCCACGGGACACGAAGCGCAACGTCGCGGAGCGCGTTTTTCAACAGGCTGGTAAGCGGACGCTTCTCCGGTGGGCGTCCGGAACCCGGGCGACAGGAGCGAGCATGACTACGGTAGACAAGGCCACGGAAATTCGCGAAGGCGAGGAGCTGGACGCCAAGGCCATCGAGAAGTTTTTGAAGGAACGCATCCCGGACCTGTCCGGCCCGATCACCATCAAGCAGTTTCCCTCGGGCTTTTCCAATCTCACCTACAGCGTCACCATAGGCGACAGGGAGATGGTCCTGCGCAGGCCGCCCCACGGGAGAAAGGCCAAGACGGCGCACGACATGGGCCGCGAGTTCCGGGTGCTGTCCGCGCTCAAGCCGGTGTATCCCTACTGCCCCAATCCCCTGGTGTACACGGAGGACACATCCGTCATCGGGGCGCCGTTTTACGTTATGGACCGGATCCAGGGCATCATCCTGCGCCGCGACCTCCCCGAGGGCCTGGACTTTACCGAACAGCAGGCCCGCAAGCTGTGCGAGGAGTTGCTGGACGTGCACGTCGCCCTGCACAAGGTCGACTACAAGGCCGTCGGCCTCAAGGACTTCGGCAAGCCCCAGGGTTACGTGGGCAGGCAGGTGCGGGGATGGAGCGAACGGTACCGCGCCGCCAGGACCGACGACGCTCCCTCGTGCGAGAAGGTCATGGACTGGCTGTTGGAGAACATGCCCAAGTACGAGGTGGCCGCCACCGTCATCCACAACGACTACAAGTTCGACAACGTGGTGCTGGACCCGGAGAACCCGCTCAGGATCATCGGCGTGCTGGACTGGGAGATGTGCACCATCGGCGACCCGCTCATGGACCTGGGCAGTTCCATCGCCTACTGGGTGCAGGGGGACGACAGCGAGGAATTGCAGGCCATCCGCATGATGCCCACCAACATACCCGGGGCGTTGACCCGCAAGGAACTGGTGCAACGCTACCTGGACGAGACCGGCCTCAAGGTGAACAATTTCGACTTCTACTACGTCTTCGGCCTGTTCCGCCTGGCGGGCATCGCCCAGCAGATATACTACCGGTATTACCACGGACAGACCAGGGACGAACGATTCGCCCAGCTCATCTTTGTGGTGCACATCCTGGACAAGGTGGCCAGACAGGTCATGGCCGGAGACTACTCGTTCAGCGACCTGTAGCAGCCTGTTGAAAAACGCGATCTGCGGCGTTGCGCCTCATTTCCCGTCGATGCGACGTACCGTAAGTACGCCTTACTCCTCGAAATTCGCGCGCCTTGCATCTCCTCGTTTTTGAACAGGCTGCCAATTCCGAGTTTTTCAACGGCTGGTAGGGGCCGGGAGGCAGGCGGACATTTCATTTTTCGGGGGCCGCGCCGGTAGTGCCGGGCGGCCCTTTCATTTCCAGGAGGTGTTCCCATGAGCGTGCGAGTGGAAAAGGACGGGCCGGTGACCACGGTGATTCTGGACCGGCCCGAGGTGAAAAACGCGGTGAACGGTCCCACGGCCCGGGCGTTGTACGAGGCGTTCGCCGAATTCGAGGCGGACGGTGACGCCAGTGTGGCCGTGTTGTGGGGAGCGGGGGGCGCGTTTTGCGCGGGCGCGGATCTGAAGGCCCTGGCATCGGGGGAGATGGAGCGGATGAATCCGCTGGAGGAGGACATGTCCGCGTGCGGTCCCATGGGCCCGTCGCGCATGCGCCTGTCAAAGCCGGTCATCGCCGCCGTGTCCGGTTTCGCGGTGGCCGGAGGTCTCGAACTGGCCTGCTGGTGCGACCTGCGGGTTGTCGAACAGGACGCCGTGTTCGGCGTGTACTGCCGCAGGTACGGAGTGCCGTTGATTGATGGCGGCACGCAGCGCCTGCCCCGGCTCGTCGGCATGAGCCGGGCCATGGACATGATCCTCACCGGACGCAGCGTACGCGCGGACGAGGCCCTGGCCATGGGGCTTGCCAACTACGTGGTGCCACCGGGCCTGGCCCTGGAGGAGGCCCGGGCCATCGCGGCCCGGCTTGCGAAATTCCCCCAGGCATGCATGCGGAGCGACAGGGTGGCCGCGCTGGAGGGTTTCGACATGCCGTTTGACCAGGCGATGGAAAACGAGTTTGCGCGTGGCCTTTCCGTGATCCGGGGCGGAGAGACCCTTGCCGGCGCGACCCGTTTCACCAGGGGGAACGGCCGCGTGCCGCCCGAGGAAATGTAGGCACATGGAAACATCCTCGCTGCACCGCATCCTGGAAACGTTCCGTGGCGGGCCGCCGCTGGTGGTCGCCTTTTCCGGCGGCGTGGACTCCAGCCTTTTGCTTGCCGCCGCCGCCGAAGTGCTGGACGACGTCGTCGCGGTCACCTGCGTGTCCCCGCTGGTCCCTGCACGGGAGATGGAGCAGGCCCGGGCCTTTTGCGAGGCAAAAGGCATTCGCCACGACCTCGTTACGGTTCCGGTGCTGGAGGACGGCGACATCGCCGCCAATCCGCCCCGGCGCTGCTACCACTGCAAACGCCTGCATCTGTCGGCCATACTGGACCACGCCGAGGCAAACAGCCTGGGACCCGTGGTCCACGGCGACAACGTGGACGACGCCGAAGACCATCGCCCAGGACACAAGGCCGCCGACGAGCTGGGAGTTCGCGCGCCCCTGGCCGAGGCCGGGTACACCAAGGACGACGTCCGCGCCATGGCCCGGGACATGGGCCTGGCCGTGCACGACAAGCCCGCCGCCGCCTGCCTGGCCACCCGGATACCCCATGGGACCCTGCTCACCTCCGAAATCCTGTCCGCCGTTGAAAAAGCCGAGGATTTGTTGCATGATACCGGCTTTCGCCACTGCCGGGTGCGGCACCACGGCACCGTGGCAAGGATAGAGGTGCCCCCGGAGGACATAGGGAAGCTGGCCTCCCACCCGGAACGAATCCGGCTGGTCGAGGCGTTTCGCGAACTGGGCTTCGCCCACGTGAGCCTGGACCTTCTGGGATATGAAACAGGCAGGATGAACCTTGAATTGAGAGACACCGAAGCCAAATGACGACCATCGTATTGAAGGACGCGTACAAGGCAAATACACGGGACCAGGAAAAAACGCTCACCCCCGGGCAGACCCTGGACCGTTTCCACGAGAAACTGAAAACCCTGGACCTCGCCATTTTCGAACGAGCGGAACGCATAGACAGGGGCAGGCTGGACATCCCCGTGTACTTTTCCGTGTGCGGAAAGGACGCCGCCGCCCTCACCGGGAAGAAGCAGCAGATGGGCAAGGGCGGTACGCCTGAACAGGCCGAAGCCAGCGCGGTCATGGAGCTGGCGGAACGGTTTTCCTTCTACGCCTTTGCCGACAACCCGGAGAACTTCGTCACCGACAAGCACAGGAACCTGGGTGACCGCGCCATCCCCCTTTCCGAAATCGCCAAATCCGTGCACGACAGGACCCCGGACCTGGACCGTGCCCTGGCCCTGTTCGCCGACTACCCGCAACGCTGGTGCTCCGCAACGGACCTGGCCACGGGCCGCGAGGTCCTCGTGCCGTTCGACTGGTTTTTCATGATCAACGAGTTCAACGGAACCTCCGCCGGCAATTGCGCCGAGGAAGCTCTGCTGCAGGGCGTGTGCGAGGTCGCCGAACGCCACGTCAGCGCCCGGGTGTGCAGGGATTACATGACCACACCGGCCATCGACCCGGACTCCGCCACCGACCCCATGGCGCGGGAGTTGCTCGAAAAGTACGCCAGGGCCGGCATCGTCCTGCATCTCAACGACTTCACCCTGGACACCGGCATACCCACCGTGGGCGCGTTGGCGTACGACCCGGAAACCATGGGCGTGGCCAGCGAAATCGTGTGGACGGCCGGCACCGCGCCTTCGCCGGAAAAGGCCCTGTGCCGCGCACTCACCGAGGTGGCCCAGCTGGCCGGCGACTTCAACACCGGCGCCAATTATGTGGCCAGCGGCCTGCCCAAGTTCCGCGGTATCGAGGAGGCCGACTACGTGCTGCTGGCCGAGGAGCTCGTGGGCATAAACGACCTTCCCAACCTGTCCGACCCGAACATCCGGGTGGAACTGGAGCGTTGCGTGGCCGCCATGGCGAACGCTGGCATGAACTGCTACGCCATCGAGACGACGCACCCGGACCTGGGCATCCCCGCGTTCTACACCATGGCTCCCGGGGCCATGTTCCGGGAACGCGCCGCCGCCTCCAGCGTGGCCCTGTTCCTGGCCCGCCACGTCACGGAAAACCAGCCCGTTCCCATTGCCATCGCCATGCTCACCGCGCTGGAAAACGCCCTTCCGGGCCGCTACTTCCTGCCTTTCTACCTGGGAACCATGCAGACGCGCATGCGGGACTATGACAAGGCCGTGGCGCATTTCGACGAGGCCCTGTCCCGGGACCCGCATCCCGAGGACGAACCCGCCATCCTCACCTACAAGGGCATGGCCCTCAAGGACCAGGAACGTTACGATGACGCGGCCGGGGTCCTGGACAGGGCCCTGGAGCTGGACCCGGAACGCACGGACACGTTGAATCTCCTCGGCTTCTGCAAGTTCAGGCTCAAGCGGCACATGGAGGCCATCCAGGTATTCGAACGCCTTCTGGACATCGACCCCTCGTCGGCCATCGACTACGCCAACATAGGCTCCAACTACCGGGAAATGGGCGACTACGATCAGGCCCTGCGATTCTACGAGCACGCCCTGAGCCTGGATCCGTCCATCGGTTTTGCGCGCGACAGCGTCGAGCGGATACGGGCCATGCGGCGGGAGGAATGACCAACAGGGTGGAAACGGGACAACACAGGGATGAAAGGATTGCCAGGACAGGCTCCTGTTCGTCCCCGCCCCGATATCCTCGAGGTGGAACCCCGGCGGGACGGGTCCGTCTCCGGGGCTGTCCTCGCAACACTAGTCATCGTCATCCGACGGAAAATATTCCATGGACGTTTTCTTGAACTCCCGTTTGGAGAACAGAAGTTCGTAGTCGTCCACTCCGGCCCTTCCGGACATCTCCCGGGCAATGGCCTGGCACTCGTCCACACTCTGTGCGTGGACCATGGTATACAGGTTGTAGGGCCAGTCCGCGGCCGGGTCCCGGCGGTAGCAGTGGGATACGCTGGCGAATCCGGCAAGGATTTCCCCGACCTCGGGCACGCGCTCTTCCGGCACCTTCCACGCCACCATGGCATTGGCCCTGTATCCGGACTTCTGATGCCGCAGGGTGGCGCCGAAGCGGCGCATCACCCCCTTTTCCGCCAGACCGCGCAGGGCGTCGATGAACTGGTCCTCGGTGATGCCCGATTCCTCGGCCAGGACCCTGTACGGTCTCTCGCACACCGGAATGTCCTTTTGAACGGCGGCGATGACCAGCCTTTCCGTTTCGTTCAATTCGTTGTTTCCGCTCACTTTCGCACCTTGTCCGGAAAAAGCGCGGCAATGGAGGCTTTGTCGGCCCGGCACACGCCGCGTTCGGTTATCAGGGCGCTGACCAGCCGCGCCGGGGTCACGTCAAAGGCCACGTTGGCCGCGTCGCTGCTCTCCGGGGGAACCAGCACCTCGACGGTCCTGCCCTGGTACAGTCCCTGTATGTAGCGCACCTCGTGCGGGTCGCGCATTTCAATGGGGATTCCGCCCACGCCGTCGTCGATGTCCCAGTCGATGGTGGAGGAGGGCAGGGCTACATAGAACGGTATCCCGTTGTCCTTCGCGGCCAGGGCCTTCAGGTAGGTGCCGATCTTGTTGGCCACGTCGCCCGTGTGGGTGGTGCGGTCCGTGCCCGTGATCACCACGTCGACCATGCCGTGCTGCATGAGATGGCCGCCGGCATTGTCCGTGATGACGGTATGGGGCACGCCGTGCTGCCCCAACTCCCAGGCGGTGAGGCGCGCTCCCTGGTTCAGGGGCCGGGTTTCGTCCACCCAGACGTGGACGGGGATGCCCCTGTCATGGGCGAGATAGACCGGCGCGGTCGCCGTGCCGTAATCCACGCAGGCCAGCCAGCCCGCGTTGCAGTGGGTGAGCACGTTCACCGCCTCCCCCTGCTTCTTGGTACGGGCAGCCTCCTGAATGAGGGGCAGGCCGTGCTCGCCGATCATCCGGCAGGCCTCGGCCTCGCTGTCCGCGATCTCCACGGCCTTTTGCCGCGCCGCCTCGATTTTGGCCTGCCAGTCGTCCACGTCGCGGACCGCGTCCAGCATGGCGTCCACGGCCCATGCCAGGTTCACGGCGGTAGGCCGGGCCTCGCGAATGCGGCCGGCCTCCTCCAGAAAACGGCCGGTGTCACCCTCTGGCGAGTTGTACAGGGCCAGGTACACCCCCCAGGCCGCGGTGGCTCCGATGAGCGGCGCGCCGCGCACGTACATGTCCTTGATGGCGGCGATGCACATGTCCACGGTGTCCACGTCCACCACAATGAACTCGTGGGGCAGAAGCCGCTGGTCCAGGATCCGGAAGACCCCGGGCCGATTCTCGTCCGCCCATATGGGCCGATACCACTTGTCGCCTACTTTCATTAACATACTCCATTGTTTATCAGCCTGTTGAAAAACGCCATCTGCTGCGCGCTTCTCGTCGACGCGACGTACCGTAAGTACGCCAACCTCCCAAAAATTCGCGCGCCCTGCATCTCATCGTTTTTGACCAGGCTGCCAATTCCGGGTTGTTCAACGGCCTGTTATGGATGCCGGTCCTCCAGTACCCGGCGGAGAACACCCGGTATTTTCCGGATCCCGACACTTCATCCGTTTATCCCGTCCTGACATATCGCCACGAGGTCGCGCATGGCCTCCTCCAGGTCGAACGTGGTAATCCGCCGGTCCCGCACCACCACCCTGCCGTCCACGATCACGTGGCGGACGTCAGCGCCGGTGGCCGCGTACACCAGCGTGGAATGGGGGTCGTACCTGGGCCACAGCCGTGGGCTGTCAGCGCGCATGACCACGATGTCCGCGCGTTTGCCCGCCTCCAGGCTGCCGCATACGCCGCCCAGGCCGACGGCGTCCGCGGCCATGGACGTTGCCAGGGCCAGGGCGCGCGCCGCGGGCAGGACCGTGGGGTCGCCGGTATGCACCTTCTGCAGCCGGGCGGTGGCGCCCATCTCGCCGAACATGTCCAGATCATTGTTACTGGCCGGACCGTCCGTGCCAAGGCCCATGCGCAGCCCCGCGCCGAGCATTCTGTATACCGGGGCCACGCCCGAGGCCAGTTTCATGTTGCTCTCCGTGGCCAGCGCCACGGCCGCGCCGCGTGCATTCAACAGGGCGATGTCCTCGTCGTCCACCCACACGCAGTGCACGGCCAGGGTGTTTTCGTCCAGCAGGCCCAGTTGGTCGAGGTATGCCACGGGCGTGAGTCCGTGTCCGTCCAGGAACCGCTGCCGTTCGCCGGAGGTCTCGGCCACGTGGATCTGGAACAGGACGCCGGCGCGCCGCGCCGCCTCTTTTGCGGCGGTGAGCGTTTCCCTCGAGCAGGTGTATGGCGCGTGGCAGAATACGGAGGGCGTGATGAGCGGATTTTCGCCCTGCCACCGCCGGACGAAATCCATAGCCGTCTCGAGATTTTTCGCCGGATCCGGGACTCCCGGCGCGGGATGGTCGATGACCCCCTGGGCCAGCACGGCCCGCATGCCCGCCTCGGCCACGGCCTCGGCCACTCCGTCCTCGCAGAAGTATCCGTCCGAGAAGCACGTCGTGCCGGAAAGCAGCATCTCCGCGCAGGAAACCAGGGCCCCGGCCCGGGCCGTGGAGTTGTTCACCATCGCCGCCTCGGCCGGAAACATGTGTTCGTTGAGCCATTCCATGAGCGGCAGGTCGTCGGCCATTCCCCGGAACAGCGACATGGACGCGTGGTTGTGCGTGTTCACCAATCCGGGCAGCACCAGGGCCTGTTCGGCGTCGATCACCTCCGCGGCGGGCGGCGGTCCCTGCCCGGGCTCCTCCCCGACAAAGGCCAGCACCCCGTCCCTTACGCACACCAGGCCCTCCGGAATCACGCAATGGTCCGCGCCGCAGGCCACGAGCAACGCATTATGCACCACGAGGTCGTATTCCACCGTTCCCACGCTGTCCCTTCGATATCACCTTTCTGATTTCCCGCACCCGGGCGATGGACCGGGCCAGGTCGATGGTGGCCAGCCGGCCGTTCTCCAACACCACGCGGCCGTTGATGACCGAGTGCAGCACGTCGCCTCCGCGGGCCGCGTACACCAGGGCCGACACCGGGTCACGGGGTGGCGTGAGGTGCGGACGGTTCGTGTCGATGACGATGATGTCCGCCTGCCTGCCGGGCTCCAGGCTGCCGATGCTGTCCTCCATGGACAAAGCCCGGGCCCCGTTTCGGGTAGCCATGGCCAGCACCGTCGCCGCGTCCGCCGTGGTGGGGTCGCCCGTGGCGGCCTTGTGCAGCTTGGCGCAGGTGTCCATCTCTCCCAGCATGTCCAGGTTGTTGTTGCTGGCCGCCCCGTCCGTGCCCAGGGCCACGCATACTCCGGCGTCCAGCAGTTCCCGGAGCGGGGCCACGCCCGAGGAGAGTTTCATGTTGCTTTCCGGGTTGTGGGCCACCTTCGTGTCGGTCCGGGCCAGGTGTTCGACGTCCCCGTCCTTCAGGGCCACGCAGTGGGCGGCCAGCAGCCGCGGTCCCAGGATGCCCTCGGAGGCAAGGTGGGCGACCGGGGTCCTGCCGTACTTCTTGCGGATCTCGTCCACCTCGGATTCGGTCTCGGACACGTGGATCATGAACACCGCATCCCACCGCCGGGCGATTTCGCGCGCCCTGTGCAGGACCGGGGGGGCGCACAGGTAGGCGGAATGGGCGGCCACGCCGATATTCACCAGGGGGTGGTCGCGCCATTTCTCCATCAACCCTTCCACGTGCGCGTAACCCTGTTCCAGGGCGCCGTAGTTGGGGGACGGAAAGTTGAAGAACGCTTCGCCCACAACGGCGCGCATGCCCGCGTCGGCCACGGCCCGGGCGGTGTGGTCCTCGAACAGGTACATGTCGCAGAAGCAGGTGACGCCCGAGGAAATCATCTCGGCGCAGGCCAGAAGGGTCCCCTCGTACACGATGTCGCCGGTGAGTTTTTCTTCCGCCGGAAAGATGTGCCTGTTCAGCCACTCCATGAGCGGCAGGTCATCGGCCAGCCCGCGGAAACAGGTCATGGCCGCGTGGGTATGCGTGTTGACCAGTCCGGGCAGGATCAGGCCGCCCCGGGCGTCCAGCACCCGGCCCGCCCCCGGCCCGTCCAGTTCAGCGGCAGGGCCCGTCCGGGTCACCTTGTCGCCGGTGACGACCACGGCGCCGTTGGGGATGACGGTGCGATCCCGGTCCATCGTAAGGACAGTGCCGTTGGTTATGAGAAGGTCGGGTTTTTCCATGTTCGTCCGCGAAAAGGGGTGATCATCCAAACAGTTCTTGCGGAGCTTTTCACAAAAAGCGGCCCGCCCACGGCGTCGCGTGAACAGCGAAACAAATCCCGCCTTCCGCCTTTACCCTCGACCTTGGTCCCTTCCCCATTTTCGGTCACCCTTCCATACCGGCCAGGACGGCGCCGAACAGGGTGGAGACCGTGCCGGAGGCAGCGTCGGCCACGGCCACGATCTCGTCAAAGGAGGCGGGCACCGGGTTGTCCGGGTCCGCCATGTTGGTGACGATGCCCAGGCCGAGGACGCGGATTCCGGCGTGTCGCGCGGCGATCACCTCCAGCACCGAGGACAGGCCCACCATGTCCGCGCCGATGGTGCGCAGCCAGCGCAATTCAGCGGGTGTCTCCAGGCTGGGTCCCTTGAGGCCGGCGTAAACACCCTGCCGGAGGGTTGCGACCGTTTCCGCCGCGGCGGTCCGGACAGCGTCCCCCAGTTCCCTGTCGTAGGCCGCTGACATGTCCGGAAAACGCGGTCCCCACTGGTCCACGTTCGGCCCGACCAGGGGGTTTTCGCCGGTGAGGTTGATGTGGTCGGTGATCAGCGCGATGTCGCCGGCGGACCATGCTGCATTGATCCCGCCCACGGCGCTGGCGAACAGGAAGGACCGAATCCCCAGGCCAGCCAACACCCGCAGGGGAAAGGTGACTTCCAGTGGCGAGTACCCTTCATACAGGTGCAGGCGGCCCTGCATGGCCACGACGCCCCTGCCGTGGGCTTCTCCGAGCAACAAGCGCCCCTGGTGGGTCCGCACCGTGGAGGCGGGAAAATGCGGAATGTCCCGGTATTCGACGGCGGCATGGGTCTCCATGCCGGCCAGGCTGCCTCCCAGCCCGGTGCCGGCGAGCAGGCCCGCCCGGGGGGGCATTCGGGTTCTTTCCCGCAACCATTCCACGGCTTCGGCGACCTTGTGAACGTATTCCCGCATCGGTACTCCTCGACAGGTTGATCAGGGCCTGAATCCGTGACGAAAATATTGAAAAACTTTCAAGAACCCCATAAATCGGGCTTTTTTCGCGGGTTCTTGAACAACTCTTCGTTTCACCCGGTGAGTGAAAGGTTTTTCGCCCTCCGGGGCGGCCTCATGCGGCGCGTCCGCGGCGTCGGAGCCCGGCTGGCGTACTTCAGTACAGCCGGCAGGCCTTTTCCTTGCCTCCGCACCACCTGAGGCCGCTCACGGATTCAGGCAGGGGCAAGGCAAAGTTTTTCCACGTCGCGGCCAGTGGGCGAAACATAACCCGGGGACGCCCGGGCAGTCAAGGACGCGGGAGCGACGCGGAGCCCCGGGGCGGTCGGCGTCGCGGGTTTCCATAATTCCGTCATGTCCGGCGCTTGAACAGGTTGAAATTGCGGCGGCGAGGCGTTATCCTCAATATCCCGGACGGTCGCCCTCCCGAGACAGGCAGGGATGACCCCCCAGGACGTACGGCGCCCGCCGCGCGCGGCGGCGCCGGTCACCCCAACCAGGACCCGGTACGGCGACATGGCCCGAAAAATTGGCATCCACCACATCCTGGCGCCCTTGTTCCTCATGGGCTTTGCCGTTCTCATCGCCCTGCGGCTCGGCGCATTCACTCCGCACACGGAACCCGGGGAATTCGTGGTCAAGGGCGTACCCCTTGGCGAACACGGGCTCACCTCCTGGCTCAACATCCTTCAAGGAGGCAACAAGATCGGTTATGCCCAAAGGTCGCTGGTCCGGACGGTGGGCGGATACGAGACCTCGGAAGCCGTGTTCATGCGGTTGAATACCCTGGGCACGGTGCAGGACATCAACTATCGCTCGAGGGCGCGACTGGCCCCGGACATGACTCTGGTCAACTTCGACTTCACCCTGGGCTCCGCACTGGCGACAATGCGCCTGTCCGGAAGAATGGTGGAAGGCGACCTCGTGGTGCGCGCGGGCAGGGGCGAGGACGCCACGGAGATGACGATTCCCGTGGAGGAGCCTCCCTTTCTGGGGGGCAGCCTCATGTACACCGCCGCGGTGGTGGACATGGAACCGGGGGACAGCGCCTCGTTTCCCGTCTTCGACCCGGCCACCATGAGCAGAAAGCGGGCCACGGTACACGTGGAGGCGCGGGAGACCGTGGACGTCATGGGCGAACCGGTGGACACCCGCCGGGTGCGGGTGGAATACGCGGGCAGCGAGCAGAAGGCCTGGGTCAGCGACAAGGGCGAGGTGGTCGCCGAAGAGGGGGCTCTGGGCCTCCGGCTGGAAAAGGTGGCCCGCGAAGTCGCCATCAGGCAGGATTACGAGGTCGGCGAGACCGAGGACATCATGGAGGCCGCCTCCATTGAATCGGACGTGGTGCTGGACGACCCTGCCGGACTGTCCTACCTCAAGGTCCGCGTTTCCGGTTCCGTCGGCGACCAGGAGCAGCTTTCCGGCGGCAGACAGGCCTATTCGGACGGGGTCCTCACCGTGGTGAAGGAAACCCTTCCCGAACCGGGCTCCCATACGGGCACGGAGACAGCTGGGGAGGAATTCGTCGGACCCGGGTCCTTTGTGCAGTCCGACTCGCCCAGGGTGGCCGCCGTGGTGGAAGAGATCGTGGAACCCGGGGACTCGGACCTCGCCAAGGCGCGGCGGATCGTGGACTGGATGTACGAGAACATCGAGAAAATACCGGTGGTCTCCATTCCCGATGCGCTGACCACGTTGTCCACCCGGCGCGGGGACTGCAACGAGCACGCCGTGCTGACGGCGGCGCTGGCACGGGCGGCCGGAGTGCCCGCGCGCATCGAGATCGGCGTGGTCTACCTCCGGGGCAGGTTCTTCTACCATGCCTGGAACGCGTTTTTCCTGGAAGGACAATGGATCACCGCGGACACCGTGTTCGGACAGATGCCCGCTGACGTGACGCATCTCAGGCTGGCTCGCGGCAACTTCGAAGCACAGGTGGAAATGATGGCCTACCTGGGCCGTTTGAAACTTTCCGTACTGGAGTATGGCAAATGATAGAGCTTGCGGGGTTGTCCAAACGGTACGGAAAGGTGATGGCCGTGAACGGCCTGGATCTGTCCGTCGGGTCTGGGGAAATATTCGGATTCATCGGCCCCAATGGCGCCGGCAAGACGACCACCATCAGGATGATGGGAGGGCTGGTGGCGCCGACGGCGGGCACCGTCCGCATCAACGGGATCGACATGGCAAAACGCCCGGAGGAGGCCAAGCGGCACATCGGCTTCATACCGGACCGCCCCTTTCTCTACGACAAGCTCACGGGCACCGAGTTCCTCCGGTTCACGGCGGATCTGTACCGGGTGCCGCCCGAGCTGTTCCCGGAACGCAGCGAAAAGCTTCTTCGCATGTTCAGCCTGTGGCAGTGGGCCGACGAACTGATCGAGTCCTATTCCCACGGGATGAAGCAGCGGCTCATCATGTGCGCCGCGTTCCTGCATGATCCGGCGGTCATCATCGTGGACGAGCCCATGGTGGGGCTGGACCCCCGGGGCATCCGGCTGGTCAAGGACATTCTGCGGGAGCAGTCCGAAAAGGGGGTCACCGTGTTCCTGTCCACCCACACCCTGCAGGTGGCCCAGGACCTTTGCCACAGGATCGCCGTGATCAGCAGGGGCAACATCATCGCCCAGGGGTCAACCAGCGACCTTCGGACAAGGTCCGGCGCCAGCGAAGAGGACCTCGAGGCCGTGTTCCTCAGACTTACCGAGGAAGAATCGGAGCCTTCCGCCCCATGAGCAGCCAGATATGGACATTGCTGGCCCCCAGGAGGCTGTCCGCCTCCAGGTCGCCCGCCGGCGTCGAGCAGAAGCACGAAAACGTGAAGCGCCTGTTCTTCGCGGTGATCGGCCTGGCCTTCTGGCTGGGTATCTTCGCCGCGTTCTTCCGGGTTCTCCTCTATTTCCAGGGCGTGGAGGGGTTTGGCGACATCCTGGCCAACAAGCTTCTGTCCATGGTCCTGGTGACCTTCATGTCCCTTCTGGTGTTTTCAGGGATCATTACCTCCCTGTCCAAGCTGTATCTGAGCCGGGACCTGGATCTGGTCCACTCCCTGCCCGTGTTGCACCACCGCATTTTCGCGGCGCGATGGATCGAGAGCACGGTGGACAGTTCGTGGATGGTGCTGGTGTTCGCCCTGCCGGTTTTCCTTTCCTACGGAATTGCCTACGGGACCGGGCCCGGATTCTATCTCAACCTGTTGCCTGTGCTGGTGCCGTTTTGCGTCATCGCCTCGGCCGTGTCCGCGATACTGGTCATGGTTGTGGTGCTGATTTTGCCGGCCAACAGGTTCCGGACCATCGTCGCATTTCTGGGGCTGTCCCTGTTCGTCCTGGCCTACGTCGCCGTACGCGTGGTGCAGCCGGAAAGACTGGTGGACCCGGACGAAGCGGCCAGTGTGATGTCCTATTTGTCCA
Organism: Desulfatibacillaceae bacterium; assembly: GCA_046542385.1. Taxonomy (GTDB): domain Bacteria; phylum Desulfobacterota; class Desulfobacteria; order Desulfobacterales; family Desulfatibacillaceae; genus JBKHBM01. The sequence goes on from JBKHBM010000013.1 coordinate 34,408, forward strand.
CCCTGAACACGCCGAGCAATCCGTGGCTGCCCAGTACCTGGGCCACGGACAGCGTGATCGCGGCCCTGGCCGGGGACTGGACCGAAGCGTGGTTCAATAACGGACTCGCCATTTTCGGCGCCGGGAGCCTGGTTTACTTGGCCGTGCTGTTGTCGCGGGTGGCGTATTTCCGGGGCGTGACCAAGGCGCAGGTGGGCCGCGTGCGTAATCCCGCCGCGTTCAAATCCCCCCGCAAGGCGGCAAAACGCCACTTTGCCTTTGTTCGGGGGCCCACCCGGGCCTTCCTGGTCAAGGAGGTCCGCATTTTTTTTCGCGACCAGACCCAGTGGCCCCAGGTTTTTTTGATGGCGGCCCTGGTGGGCATCTATCTGTACAACTTCAAGGTCCTGCCTCTGGAGAAGTCGCCCCTGCCCACCATTTACATGCAGAACCTGTTTTCCTTTTTGAACATGGCCCTGGCCGGATTCGTACTCACCGCGCTGGCCGCGCGTTTCGCCTATCCCGCCGTCAGCATGGAGAGGGAAGCCTTCTGGATCGTCCGGTGCGCGCCGGTGGACGTGGGCCGGGTTTTGTGGATCAAGTTTTTCACCTACCTGGTCCCGCTCTGGGTCCTGTCCCTGGTCCTTGTGGTGGCCACCAACATCCTGCTCAACGTCACCCCTTTCATGATGTGGTTGTCCATTGGGACCGTTTTTTGCATAGTACCGGGCATCGTCGCCATGGGTATAGGTCTTGGAGCTGCTTATCCGAATTTTGTCTCGGAGAATCCGGCACAGTCCGTGACGAGTTTTGGCGGGCTGCTGTACATGATACTCTCCGCGGGATTCATCGGCCTTGTCATCGTGCTGGAGGCCGGCCCCGTGTACAGGGTCTTCATGTCCGGGGTCCGGGGATTCCGATTCGACTCGATGGAGTGGGCATGGCTCCTTGGCGCCTTTGCCGGGGTTTTCGTCCTGTGCATACTCGCAGTCTTTTTACCCATGCGCTTTGGCCGGAATCGGCTTCGGGCCCGATGACGGTTCCGCGTTTCATTCAGAATCCGTGAAATGCCCCACTGGCAACGGTTTTTCGCCGGTTTTGAGTTGCATTGAGCCTGCTTGTCTGATAAGCAAGTCGGCACAGGTCAAAAGCTCAGGGTACAAGGAGGATGCCACACTTTTGTGGTAATCGGGAAACAACGGAGGGAAGAAAGGAGAGGTTCGTAAATGAACAAAGGTGATCTTATCAATGAAGTCGCGAATGTCGTCCGCACCAAGAAAGAGGCCCAGGCCGCCGTGGACACCGTATTCCAGGCCATCACCGATGCGCTGAAGAGTGACGACGCCGTGACCCTGGTGGGTTTCGGTACCTTCAAGGTGGACAAGAGAAGCGCGCGCAAGGGTCGCAATCCCCGCACCGGACAGGAAATCGAGATCGAGGCCAAAAGCGTGCCCAAGTTCATCCCGGGCAAGGCTCTCAAGGATGCTGTGAACTAGTATAGAGAGTTTCGAGGACCCCTTCCTCACGGAATTTTCGCGGCCCCACCCCAACCCCTGGAAGGTGGGGCCGCGCCGTTTGCTGGCTGTTCCCGGCAAGTCCCTCCGGCAAACGTCCATGGCGCCTCCCGCGATTCCTTTTCTCATGACCACACAGACTGGTTCGCCGGGGGGGCCCGGACCCGGCCGGGATGGCCGGGTTTTCGGCTCTCCGGGATCGCCACCGGGAGCGCCGGCGGGTGGACAAGTCCGATTTCCCGGGTTATGGGTTCGGTAACCGGGTGAACAACCCTCTACAACCGGCCGTTCCGGGAAAGGAGGAGCGCATCCATGGCTGCCACGCGGGCGAGCGTCGAAAGAAGGATCGAGGGAAGGTGTCGCATCGTGGACCTCGATCGCCGGGATGAAACACAGGTCGCGGATTACTACGGCATTTACCGAGGTATATTCACCTCCGCGGAGCGCGAACCGGAGGGCGTGGTTCACGCGCGGCACGTCAAGGGGCGTTACAAGACTCGGCTTGCACTGGACGGCGGCGAGGTGGTGGGGTTCGCCACCATAAATCCGGTACCGAAAATCGGCTACACCTCCCTCAATTTTCTGGGCGTCGCCGAAAGCCACCGCCGGCATGGCATCGGGGAAGCCCTGCTGTTCGACGTGCTGGATGACTTCAGGCAGGGACGCCCCGAGATCCGGTATCTGATCATCGAGGCCGAGGAAGCTCCCAGCAGGTTCTATCAGGCCCGGGGAATCCGACGGATCAAGGTCCCGTACCGGGTGCCCCATTTCGGCGACGCCAAGGCCCTGGACCCCCTGGATCTCCTGATTTACGCGGAGAAAATACCACGGTTCCTTTCCCGAAAGGAGCTGAACCCCATCGTGCACCATCTTCTCACATATGGGTACGGACTGGACGAGGACGATCCCAGGATTGCCCGATGCTTTGACTGGGGTGTCTTTTCCGCGCCCGTTGCATGACGCTTCGGACGCCCGGGGGCATTTTCCGGTTCATCCGGCCAATGTCTCCCTCCCCTGGAGGGCGGGCTTGTTGGAGTGATTCCCCGAATCCGTCGCCGACATGCTGAACCGCCCCGGATTCAGGATGCTGAAACATCGCCGATTCCGACGTGTGCCTTTTTCCGCTGACGCCTGGTGTGGCCAGTAGCCTGCCAGGAGCCCGCAACGATTTGTTGCCGGACTTGATTTCAATCCGCTGATCGAATATATTTACAATCATATTGAAAAATTAACTTCCGGATGCCCCCGCGGGACCCTGGACGAAAACAAGCTGTGCCGGCACCGTCGGCGGTTGTCGAACGAAAGATCGGGCAAAATCGGCCATGTGTCGATTCAGCATGGAGGATTGCATGAACCGTTTTGCATCATTCGTACTCGTACTCATCCTCACGACCTGTGTCATTCCGGCCGCCGTTCTCCCTGCCCGTGCCGCACGCGGCGACCTTGCCAGCTATCGCTGGAAAAGCGCGACCATGGCGCCCCAGGGCACGGGCTACGCCAAGCTCATGGAGGATTTTCTGCTGCCCCGGGTCGAGGAGGCCACCAACGGCGACCTGGTCATCAAGGTGTTCTGGGGCGGCGCCATGGGAGTGGACGAGGACTACATCCGCAAGATGGAAATCGGCCAGCTCCAGGCAGCCGGACTCACGGCGCGTGGCGTGGTCAAGGCCTGCCCGGAATTCGCCGTGCTGGAACTGCCCTTTCTGTTCCGCAACTACGAGGAAGTGGACTATGTCCGGGAAAGGATGCTTCCCACCTTCGACGCTCTCACCGAGCAGCACGGCTACTGGCTTCTGGGATGGATCGACCAGGACTTCGACCAGATCTACTCGACGCAGCGCCCCCTGCGTACCCTGGAGCAGTACGAGAAGGCGACCTTCCTGCAGTGGATGGGTCCGGTGGAGGAAAGCCTGCTGAGGCACCTGGGCACCACGGCGGTGGAGGTCCCCATGGAGGACCTTGCCCCGGCAATCCGGCAGGGCCAGTGCGACGCCATGATCGGCCCGGGTGTCTGGTTTCTGGGAAGCCAGCTGCATCCGCTGCTCAAGAGCGTGAATCTCGCGAAGATCCGGTACTCTCCAGCGGCCATGATCTGTACCCAGGATGCCTGGCAGGAGCTTCCCGAGAAGTACAAGGGGGCCCTGTGGGAGGACAGGATGTCGCTGACCAGGGAGTTCGTGAAGGGAGTGCGGGAATTCAACAAGGAATTCATCGACGCCATCCTGCGCTATGGCGTGGAGGAGGTCAGGTTCGGCCCCGAGGACGAGCGGGAATTGCGCCGGCGGGCCCGCCTGGTGTGGGACGACATGGCCGGCGAGCAGTTCGACGTGTCCCTGCTGGAGCAGATCCTGGCCCACCTTGCCGAGTTCCGCAACGAAAAGTCGGTGACCGTGGCCAAGGTTGAGGGCAAGCTGGTGATTTCGGAAAGAAAACGCCGTTCCAGGACGCATGCCCGGGTGACGGCCAGCGCGGACACCAACCGCCTGCCCACGTCCTCCAACGTGGAGACGCGGCCCGCGGCCCCCAGCCCGGAGTCCGGCGCGGCGCCCCGCAGGATCACCTGGCAGGAGCGGGTGGCCCGCATCAAGGCGGTGCAGGCCAGGCTCAAGGAAGCGGGATACTACGACATGGAGATCGACGGCATCATCGGCAGCGGCACCTACAACGGCATTCTGCGCTACCAGCGCGACCACGGCCTTACCCGCACCGGCGCCATCAACGAGGAACTGCTGGAGGAGATGGGCCTCAGATGATTCGGTGAGGCGAATGCTTCACGGGTTCCGATTTTGGCAAAGAGATGGTCCGGACGCGCCCCGTTTCTTGCGGGCCGTCCGGGCTTTCCGGGGTCGGCGGGGTGCCGCCTGGTCACCATGATGTTCGTTTTTTGGCGGTAAATGTCCCTTCACATTGCATCCGCCCTACCAGCCCGTTGAAAAACCAGGGATTTACAGCCTGTTCAAAAACGATGAGATGCAAGGCGCACGAATTTCGTGGAATAAGGCGTACTTATGGTACGCCGCACTGACGAGAAATGAAGCGCAACGCCGCAGATCGCGTTTTTCAACAGGCTGCTACCTTTTCGCCTCGTGCTCCTCCAAGAACCTTTGGAAGAACTCCTCCATGTACCGGTGCCGGTCCTGGGCCATGCGGCGGCCCTCGGCGGTGAGGACGCGGTCCACCACCCTGCGCAGCTTGACCCGGTACTCCCTGTAGCCGGTGTCCTCCTCGGAGTAGGCCTCCGTGTTCTCCACGTCGGGACGGGAATTGTGCAGCCGGGCCCCCACCTCTCCGGCGAACAGGTAGGCGCGGGCGATGCCGATGGCGCCGATGGAGTCCAGCTTGTCGGCGTCGAACAGCACCCGGGCCTCGGTGGTTTCGGGAACCGCGTTCCCCCGGAACCGGTGGGTGCGAACGCAGTGGATCACGTTGGTCCTGCGTTCGCCGGACATGGGCAGATCGGCGAGCACCTGCTCCGCGATTTCCGCGCCCCGTTGCGCGTGGCACAGTCCGCCCCTTGCCGCGTCCTCGTACGGTCGGCCCACGTCGTGCAGGTACGCCGCGCAAAGGAGCACCTCCATGTCCGCGCCCTCCGCCGGGCCTATCCGCGCACAAAGGCGGGCCACTCGTTCGGTATGCTCCCAGTCGTGGCTGGCCCGGGCCCGGGCAAACAGCTCCCGCGCCCTTTGCCGGACCCTGTCCGTGACGGAATGCATGGCCGCGCCAGCGTCCGCACCGTCCTTCATGTTCCCTCGCTTTCTGTCCCCGCTTCGTCCTTCCGAACGACCCATTAGCGGGGTTCAGGTGGGAATCTACACGGAACCGGCCCGATTTTCAAGTGTGGCCGAATCAGACCGAGAACAACTTAATTTTACAACAAATCCTTGACATTACAAGGGTTTCGCCAATATGTTGGGGACAGGTGCTGCAACCATGGCCCGGTTTGTTCAACAAGGAATTGGTCAAGCATGCCATGTTTAACGTTTCACTCCTGTTACTGGCAGCCCCGGGCGTTCCCGGAAATGCGTTCCGTTCTCAAGGGAATTTCGACACTGGCGAGATTCTTCATGAATGAATGATCCGGGCCGGGACAAAGGACCCTTCACCGCATGGCCGAAAAACAGCCCAATCAGACCAGGCGCCAGAAAAGCGTGGGCGCCCCCGGTCCCCTGACCCGGGAAGCCGTGAAACCTTTTGAGCTGGTCAAGAACTTCACGTTCACCAGCCTTATCGTGATTTTCGCGGCAACCATCGTCCTGTCCGTGGTCATCACGCACCGGGCGCGAACCGTGCTGCTGCAAAAGAGCGAGGAATACGCGGTACTGCTGGCCAACAACCTGAACCACCAGGTCTTTTTGCAGTTCATCATTCCCACGGCCCTCCAGTTCGGGCGCATCCAGTTGCGCAACAAAGTGCAGTTTCAGCGCATGGACCGTGTGGTGCGCGCCACGCTTCACGGGTTCAAGGTGGACATGGTGAACATCTACGACCTGGAAAACGTGATTTCCTACAGTTTCGATCCTGAACTGGTTGGAAAGGCCGACGCGGGGGGGGTGGAGTATCTCCAGGCCATGGAAGGCAAGACGACCTCGCGTCTGGACCAGGGTGGATCCTGGCTGGCGGTGATGCTGGGCATTCCCGAACACAGCCGCCTGCGGACGTACACGCCGCTGCTGGCCGAAAAACCCATGACCCACATATCAGGCCCGGTGCTGGGCGTCTTCGAGGTGGTCCAGGACCTGTCCGACGACTACCGGACCATTTTCCAGTTCCAACTGCTCATCATAGCCACCTCGGCCGGCGTCATGGGCCTGTTGTTCCTCATCATGCGGTGGGTCGTCCAGCGCGGAGAGGCCGTGATCCTGATGCGGGCCGAGGAGCGAATACGCCTGGAGGAGCAGCTGTCCCACGCGGAGCGCCTGGCATCCCTCGGCGAGATGGCGGCCGGCGTGTCCCATGAGATCCGGAATCCTTTGGGAATCATACGAAGCACGGCCGAGTTGTTGCGAAAACGTTCGGGCGACAACAACGGCGGCGGGCCGCTCGTGGACGTGATCATCGAGGAGTCCACGCGGCTCAACGACATCGTCACGGATTTTTTGAACTTCGCCCGGCCGCAGAATCCCCGGTTCCAGGTGTGCAACCTGGCCGAGGTGGTGGAAAAGAACATCTCCTATCTGGAGCCGCGCCTGGACAAGGAGAAGTGCCGCATCACAACGGAGTTCGACCCCGCCACTCCGTTGGTGAAGGCCGACCCCAACCTTTTGTACCAGTCGTTTCTGAACATCCTCATCAACGCCATGCAGGCCATGCCCGAAGGCGGCAACGTCACCGTGAGCCTGTTTCCGAACGGGGACAAGGTGTGCATCCACTTTGCCGACGAGGGAAAGGGGGTGGACGAGGCCGCCATGAAAAAGATATGGAACCCGTTTTTCACCACCAAGGAATCGGGCACCGGGCTGGGACTTTGCATGGTTCGTAACATCGTGGAGGCGCACAACGGGAGCGTGTGGATCGAAAACCGTCCCGTCATCGGCGCTTCCGTGAAGATAGAATTACCCCTGGAGGAACCGTCTTATGGAGACGATACTCATAGTTGACGACGAGAAGAACTATCCTCCGGTGCTGGCCGCCATCCTGGAGGACGAGGGTTACGAAACCCTCACCGCCAACAGCGGAGCCGCGGCGCTGGAGACCCTGCAGGAAGCGGACGTCGACCTGGTTCTTACCGACATGAAGATGCCGAAGATGGACGGCATGGAGCTGATGTCCCGGATAAAGTCCATGGACCCGGACGTTCCGGTCATCATGATGACGGCGTACGGCACCGTGGAGATGGGCCTGGAGGCCATGGACCGGGGGGCTCACAGCTACATCTGGAAGCCCTTCCAGAACGAGCAGCTCATCCTGTTCGTGAAACGGGCCCTGGCCATGCACCGGGTGGTGCGGGAAAACCGCCTGCTGCGCGACCAGCTGCTCTCCCGGTACGGCTTTGCCAACATCATCGGCAAGAGCAAACCCATGCGGGACGTGTTCGAGACAATCCGGAAGGTGGCGCCGACTCAGGCCACCGTCCTCATAGAGGGGGAGAGCGGCACCGGCAAGGAACTGGTGGCCAAGTCCATTCACTTCAACGGACCACGCCGCGACCATCCCTTCGTGGCGGTGAACTGCGCCGCGCTGGCGGAAAGCCTGCTGGAGAGCGAGTTGTTCGGCCACGAAAAAGGCGCCTTCACCGGCGCCACCAGCCTCAAGAAGGGACGGTTCGAGCTTGCCGACGGCGGCACCCTGTTCCTGGACGAAATCGCCGAATTGCCCCATCCCACCCAGGTCAAGCTGTTGCGAGTCCTGCAGGAGCGTACCTTTGAACGGGTCGGCGGGGTCAAGCCCATCAACGTGGACATCCGCCTCATCGCGGCCACCAACCGCAACCTGAAAAAGGAGATGGAGGAGGGCCGTTTCCGGGAGGACCTGTTCTACCGGCTGAACGTGGTCTCCATCCAGATTCCACCGTTGCGGGAGCGGCCCGAGGACATAAGGCTGCTCGTGGATCATTTCATCAAAAAGTACGGCGACGTGCGCCGCGCCGACGCTCCGGTGGTGGGCGTGGACCAGGAGGTGGACCGGCTGTTCTACGACTACTCCTGGCCGGGCAACGTGCGGGAACTGGAAAACGTGATCGAACGGGCCGTGATCCTGGCTCCCGGCGAATACGTCACCGTGTCCGACCTGCCCAAGGAATTCAAGCACAATGTGTACGACGGCATGCAGCTGGAGGGGGTGCCCATGGACGCGGGGCTTTCCGAAACCATGGCCGCCGTCGAGAAGATGATGATTCTGCGCGCACTCCGCATGGCTGACAACGTGCAGACGCACGCCGCGGACATTCTGGGGATCGGGAAAAGCGGGCTGAACCAGAAGATCAAGAAGTACGGCCTGGAGGTGGGTTCAAAAGAGTGAACGCATGAATTAATCGTTAAATCGAATACTTGGCCAAATTGCGTCTTGATCTTTCCGGGCTGGTTCAGATTTTTGAACCGGCCTTTTCCTTATTTATTTTCAATGATTTCAGGTGAATGAAAAATCGGTACCGATTCGGGTTCAAAATTTTGAACTTTCAGGGCCGGAAGCGGGAAGCCGTCTCCGACGCAACGCTTCAGGGGGGTCGGGCCAAGATGCCCGCCGGACGCGGGACTGGCCGCACAAGAGGAAAGTATCAAATAATTTTTTCGAGGTTGGCAAGGAAGTTGCTTATGTATAATGGCGAATGGTTGAAGAGCAATCTTCCTCCGTTTTCCTCCTTTTTTCCTCTTTGTGGTGGGGGGTTGGCCGCGGCGGGCGGCCAACCCCCTTGGTCTTTGCTGGACCCGGTTCCATTCCGGGTGACGGGACGGAGAACACCCGGTTGGCTGCCTGGGGCAAGGCGCGCCGTGTCACCCTGGAAACCCGACGTTGTTCCCGCGCCGCGGGACGGTTCAGGACATGCCCAGAGCGTCGGGCGGCAGTTTTTCCCGGATCAACTGGACGTACACGGATTCGGGGTACCGTTCCACGAAGTCGCGGTACACCCGGTAGGCGTCCTCGGTCCTGCCCATGGCCTCGTAAGTGCGAGCCAGTCCCAAAGTGGCGTCTTCCTTGAAGGCCTTGTCCTCGGCCTCGGCCAGTTTCCGAAAATATTCCGCCGCCTTTTCGTACTCCTTGCGCTGCTCGTGGGCATAGGCGAGACCTATCGCGGCCACCTTGGCCAAGTCTTCGTCGCCACCGAACCGGTCAAGCACCTCCTCATAATGCCGCACCGCCTTTTCGTACTCGCCTTCCCTCATGTAAACCTGGGCCAGATACAGCTTGGCGGAACGTCCGGCGTCCGTCCTAGGATACTCCCGCACCACATCCTCGAACCTTTCCACGATGGTGGAAAGCTCGGGCCTGTTCTCCGCGCCGGCCAGGTAGTTGATGTAAAGGGCCTCCGCCTGGCTGGCCATCTCATGGGCCTTGCGTTCGGTCCTGGCCATGAAGTAGTTCAGGAACAGCCCGGCCACCACCAGAAAGGTGATCACGCCCGCCACGGTGTACAACTGCCTGCGATGCTCCACCATGTAGGTGATTATCTTGGCGGTGAATGTCTGGAACTCGTCCGGTTCCTTCAGCTGTTTTCGGGAGATCTTTCCCGGAGATTTCGCCATGTCGCCTCCTCGCGCCGTAGCGCGTCCTCGATGTTGCGGTGCGCGCCGCAGCGCACCTGCCGGCCCCGGTCCGCTACCCGAGAATCCGGCGAATATTATGCCATCCCGTATCGGGAATGCACGCGCCCACCACCTGGCAGACTTCGTATCCGCATGCGGAGCCCAGTTCCCCGGCCTTGTCCACGGGGAGTCCATTGACCAGGCCGTACAGAAATCCCGCGGCCCAGAGGTCGCCGGCTCCGGTGGTGTCCAACGCCGGGTTGCCGTACTGGGCCTCCACCCGGGCGATCTTTCCCTCGGTGGCGATGTAGCTGCCCCGGGGTCCCACCTTGAGGACGGCCACTTCGGCGTGTTCGGCCAGGGCGGAAATGGCCTTGGCGTCGTCCGAGTGTCCGGTGAAGGCCTGGGCCTCGTCCTCGTTGGCGATGAGGATGTCCACCCGGTCCAGCAGGCTCATGAGAAAATCCCTGGATTCCTGGACCACCGTATAGCTGGCAAGGTCCAGGGACACCTTGGCCCCGGCCTTTTTCGCGCTTTCCAGGGTGGCCAGCATGAGGTCCCGGTTGAACAGGATGTATCCCTCCACGTGCACCACGGCCGCGTCGCTGAAAACCTCCGCCGTGATGTCCGCGGGGGAGGTCTCCGCCGAAGCCCCCAGGTGAGTGAACATGGAGCGCTGGGCGTCGGGAGTGATGATGGAGATCACGCGGCCCGTCGGAGTCCGGGATTCGAACAGGGTGGGCTCGATGCCGTTGTCCAGCAGGCCCTGGCGGAACATGCGGCCGAACTCGTCGGTCCCGCACTTGCCCACGAACCGGGCCCTGCCGCCCAGTTTGCCCACGCCCACCACGGTATTGCAGGCGGAGCCGCCGGACACGATGCTGGGCTTTTGCGAGAATCTGCCCATCAAGTCGTCTATGAAGCCGTTCTCCACCAGGGTCATGCCGCCCTTGGCCGCCCCGGTGGATTCGAGGAATGCATCGTCCTCCTGCGCCAATATGTCCATGAGGGCGGAACCCACCCCCACGATCAGCTTACGGTCGTTGAACATGTGTACCTCTTTCGCCAATGAAAAACACCTCTTCCCCGGGGGAAAGAGGCATGGTGGAAAACTGGCGCCGCGGCGCCCCTCCCGTCACCAGGCCAGGGAGTCGTGCAGCCAGCCCTTGTCGCCGTCCGGAAATTCCACGTACAACCAGCGGCCTTCCTTTTTCTGTATGCGGAAAGGCACGCCTGCCTGGGCCGTGTAAATCACGTCATTGCCGGTGCCCGGACCCGAGCGGATGTTGCAGTTTTCCACCTTGGTGATGCCGGTCTGGAGATTGCTCAAAAGACCGCAGAAAATCCAGGCGTCCTCCCCCTCGAAGTCCTTGAACCGGCACCAGTCCCCGGAACGCTCCACCACGTCCACCGGATGGTACATCTCCACCTGCCACAGCACGCGGTAGTTGGTCCCGGGGCCCGAACGCACGTTGGCATTGGGTACGGAAACGGCCATGCGTTCCGCGAAAGCGGCCGCCGGCAGGGCCAGCAGGGCCGCGGCCACGATCAGCGCCAATATTCGGCTGACTGTCAGGAAAGAATCTTTACCTGGCATACTCCTTCCAACTCCTTTCGAAAATTCTCCGCGTCCTCGGCCGTTCCCACGATGCCTCCGTAGTGCATGGGGATGGCGACCCCGGGCCCGATGGCCGTTGCAGCCTCAACGGCCTGCTTCCAGTCCATCACGTAGGTGCCGGAAACGGGCAGCAGCGCGATGTCAACGTCCAGATCGGCCATCTCCGGGATGAAATCCGTGTCTCCGGCGTGGTAGACCTTCGTGCCTCCGACGTCCACGACAAAGCCAAGCCACTGGTTTTCCCTGGGATGAAACGGCTTGTCCGTGTTGTAGGAGGGTACGGCCTCGATGGTGAAACCCGCCGCCTCCACCCTGTCTCCGGGCGCCACGGTCCGCACGTCGCCGGAGAGTTTGGCCGCCGACATGGGTTCGGTCACGATGACGGTGCCGGGCCCGGCCATCTTCTCGATGTCCTCCACCGAGCAGTGGTCGAAATGCTCATGGGTCACGCAGATGACGTCCGCCTTGGGGGGATTTGCCGCCTGATAGGGGTCGATGGCCAGAATCCTGCCGTCGTGTTCAATCACGAATCCGTCGTGTCCGAGCCACCTGATGCCGGCGAGAACGTCCTCGATCATGGTCCACCTCCATCATTACGCGTCATCCTCAACTGGTTCCCGATCTCACCGAAATGTCCGAAACTTAGTCAGGTGTTGTTGTAAAGTCAATCCCCATGGTGTATTTTTGACCCCTCACGCCCTCCCGGCGCCCTCTCCCGATCGCGGGAGCAGGGTGCCGGAGGCGGGAAAACGCGGCAGCAAAATCACGTTGGGGGAATCCGTGTACATGGAAGAAGCCGAACAGATAGAGTACGAGCTTGTAGACAATCAGAACGAACTGGAAAAGGTGGCCCGGGAGCTGGGCGCGCAGGACGAGATCGCCGGGGACCTGGAGGCGGATTCCATGTTCCATTACAAGGAACGGGTCTGCCTGCTGCAATTGTCCACGCGAGACAGCACCTGGCTTGTAGACCCTTTCGCCGTGGACTCAATGTCCCCGATAGCCCCGGTTTTCGCGGACGCCGGCATCCGCAAGATTTTCCATGGAGCGGATTACGACGTCCGCTGCCTGTACCGGGACTACGCCATGGAAATCAACAACCTGTTCGACACCCAGCTCGCAGCCCGCTACCTGGGCCTTCAGGAAACCGGTCTCGCCAACCTTCTGGAGAATTTTTTCGGCCTGCACCTGGAAAAGAAGTACCAGAAAAAGAACTGGGCCCAGCGCCCCCTGCCGGAAAAGATGCTGTCCTACGCCGCCCATGACACCCTGTACCTGTTTGAACTGTCCGACAAGCTGCGGGGCATGCTCAAGGAAAAGGGCCGCCTGTACTGGGTGGAGGAGGAATGCGAACTTTTGAGCAACAACCGCCCCGCGCTAAAGGACGACAACCCCCTGTTCATGAGGTTCAAGGGAGCAGGAAGGCTGGACCCGCGAAGCCTTGCCGTGCTGGAGATGCTCCTGGGCTTCCGTGAGGACATGGCCCGGCGCATGGACAGGCCCCCTTTCAAGGTCATGGGCAATACTCCCATTCTGGAGATGGCGTCCAGGAAGCCGGACAGCCTGAGGGCGCTGAAGAAGGTCAACGGCCTCAGCCCCAAGCAGGTGGGGCGATTCGGCAGACAGCTCCTGGACCGGATCAACACCGCGCTTGACATTCCGGAATCGGAACTGCCGAGGTATCCCCACAAGAAGAGGAAATCGTCGGGCCCTTTGGTGGCAAAAAGGGTGGGGGCGCTCAAGGAGTGGAGGCAGGAAAAGGCCGCGGAACTGGAGATTGACCCGGCCGCGGTGATGACCAATACGCAGATCAGGAACCTGGCCGCGGCAAAACCGCCGCCGGAAACCCCGCAAGAGTTGGAAAACGTGCGGGAGATCCGCCACTGGCAGGCGGTGGAATTCGGCGAGGAGTTGATTCCCCTGCTATCAGCCTGTTGAAAAACGCGATCTGCGCAGTACGCGCTTCATTTCTCGTCAGTGCGGCGTACCATAAGTACGCCTTATTCCTCGAAATTCGCGCGCCTTGCATCTCATCGTTTTTGAACAGGCTGCCAATTTCGAGTTTTTCAACGGGCTGCTATGTAGTAAATAAGGCGCCCGCGTCACACGTGGTTTCGCAGCGCCATCTCCAGGGGATTGGGGCTCAGGTAGACCTGTTCCTTCAAATAGGGCTGATCGTACTTTCTGACGTAGTGCTTGATCAGCACCAGGGGAACAACCAGGGGAACCGTGCCGTCCCGGTACTGGTCCAGCACCTCGAGCAGTTCCTGCTTTTCGTCGGAGGACAGGTCCTTCTTGAAGTACCCCATCATGTGCTGCAAAACGTTGGCGTGTTTTTTCGGGGTGCTCAACAGGGACAGGGCGCGCATGAACCGGGACTCGTACTCGGCGAACAGCTCGTCGCCGGACAGCTCCTTTGCCCGGGCCACCAGCTTGCCCAGGGCCCGGTACTCCTCCTGGCTGTGGGACAGGATCAGCAACTTGTGCCGGGTGTGGAAGTCCACCAGGCCGCCCCGGCTGGGGTTCTCCTCCAGCATTTGCCGATAGGAGCGCAAAGCGAAGATGCGTACGATGAAGTTCTCCCTGAGGCCGGGATCGTTGAGCCTGCCGTCCTCCTCCACCGGGATGAGGGGAAAGCGTTCCATGAAGGTTTTCGCGAATATGCCCGAACCCCGGCGCACGGGCTGGCCCTGTTCCGTGTACACCGGGACCCGGGCCATGCCGCTGGACGGCGACTTGCTCTTGAATATGAAGCCGCAAAGGTTTTCGCCGGCAAGCTCCTCAACCCGTTTGTCGGCCCATGTCTGCATGCGCTCGGTCAGGTCCACCCCGCTGCGGCTGGTGACAAGGCGCGGGTTTTGGGGCTTGCCAACAAGGCGCATGGATTCCCTGGGCACGCCCAGGCCGCACTCGACCTCCGGACACACGGGCACGTATTCCACGTACTGGCCCAGGGTGCCGGTCAAATACCTGTCATGCTTGTGCCCCCCGTCGTAGCGTACGGGTTCGCCCAGCAGGCAGGTGCTTATTCCGATGCGAAGGGGTGTGGTCATGGCGACATCCTTTCAAGGGATTTTCCCAACGGATTACCATGGCGCGCGACAATGGCGCAAGAACGGGGAGCAGGCAGTGACGCAAAAAATGATTTCGGAAATGGAACGGCTCATGGAATCCGTCCAGTCCTGCGTATTGGCGACCGCCGGCGCGGACGGCACGCCGCATACCTCGCTCATGGCCTACATGTACGACCCGGCGCAGCGCGGTCTCGTAATGATGAGCCCCACGGACACCCTCAAGTGCCGGAACATGGACGCCAACCCCAGGGTCAGCGTACTGGTGGACACCCGCGCCCGCGCCGCGGGCGAGACCGTCCAGGCCCTCACCATCTCCGGCATCTTCACGGGCTTTCTGGATCCGGACGAGGAAAACCGGGTCCGCGCGCGGTTTCTGGCCCGCCACCCGCGGCTGGAAGGTCTCGCCGGACACGAAAACGCCCGGTTTTTCTCCGTGCGCATACAGACCCTGCAACTTCTGAACGGCCCCGAGGACAGCAGTTTCGTGGACCTGGAGGCGGACTGCGGGGCATAAGGTGTCATCCTTCCACCCAGTTCTCCACCACGAGTTCCGGCACCCGGCCAAACTCCCGCACATTGTTGGTCACCAGGATCGCCGAAAGGGCCAGCGCATGGGCTGCCATGCGCGTGTCCACGGCGCCTGTGGGCGTCCCCCGCTTTTCCAGCCAGGTGCGAAGGACGCCGTAACAGGCGGCCGCCTCGTTTCCGAACGCCTCGATTTCCAGCGGCGCCAGAAAGCCGATCAGCGCGTCGCGATTCCGTTCGGGCCGTGCGCTCCTGGCCACCCCGTACTCCAGTTCGGAAAGAGTGATGGAGGAAATCCCCACTTCGGAAACGGACAACCCGCGCAGCCGCTCAAGGAATCCCGCCGGCTTTCTCTTGATGAGGTGGAGGCATATGCACGTGTCCAGCATGTAGCGCATCAAAAACCTTCCCGTACATCGTCCACAGGCTGCTCCCTGGTTTCCGTGAAGTCGTCGCTGAACATGTCCAGGCTCTGCACCAGCGAAGCCCACGGATCGGCCTTCGCCGCGCGCAACCGCCTTTTTGACGTCTGTTCCAGAAGCGACATTGCAATTCCCCCGGACAATGCACAATATTAAGGAGTTTGTCCGGCAGGCCGCCGCCGCCCGATCCGACACCCGAAGACCCACGATTTACCGGCAGGTGCGACATCAGCGAACCGGAACGACATGACAGGCCGCCCATAACCAGGGCATGGAAGCATTTCCGGCCCCTGGGACCGGTGTTTTACGCCAACCGGCGGGCGTTGGTGGCCGGCGTGTTGAGTCTTCTGGTCACCGACGCCATGCAGCTTCTCATCCCGCTTGTCATCAAGCAGGCGGTGGACGCGTTGACCGAGGGCGGGGCCGTAGCCGGGACCCTTTTGCGGTACGGGGGATACATCCTGTTCATGGCCGGGGTCATGGCCGCGTTCCGGTTCACGTGGCGGTATTTTCTGCTGGGCCATTCCAGGAAGGTGGAGCGACACCTTCGCGGCTGGCTGTACGAGCACCTGCAGCGCATGTCCATGGGCTTTTTCCAGAAGCACCCGTCCGGCGACCTGATGGCCCGGGCCACCAACGACCTGAACGCGGTACGCATGGCCACGGGCATCGGCCTTGCCGCGCTCACCGACGCCCTGGTCATGGGCACGGCCGCCGTGGCTTTCATGATCTGGATACACCCCACGCTCGCGGCCATCGCGTTGATCCCGGCGCCCATCGTGGTGGTGGTGACCCGCGTGTACACCCGCCGCATGGGCAGGGCCTACGAGCGGGTGCAGAACCGCTTCGGCGGGTTGACGGAAAGCGTGCGCGAGGCATTCGCCGGCATCCGGGTGGTCAAGGCGTACGGCAGGGAGAGCTGGACCCGTGAGAAGATTCGGACCCAGGGCCGGCATTACGTCGCGGAGAACCTGGGCCTTGCCAAAAGCCTGGGCGTGTTCTTTCCCATGATGATGGTGTTCACCAATTTGGGCCTTGCCATCGTCATCGGCCTGGGCGGCAGGCTGGCCATACTGGGCGAGATCACCACCGGCGATTTCGTGGCGTTCACCACGTACCTGAACCTGCTCACGTGGCCCATGATGGCCATGGGGTGGGTGACCAACCTGATCCAGCGGGGCGGCGCGTCCATGCGGCGTATCAACGGCATCCTGTCCATGGAACCGGGCATCGACGATCCGGCGGCGCGGGGAGAGACTTTCGGGGAGGTGGAAGGCCGCATCGAGGTGCGCGGCCTGACCTGGTCCTACCCGGAGCAGGAACGGCCCGTGCTGGAGGACGTGGACCTCACCGTGGACAGGGGCGCCACCGTGGCCCTGGTTGGGCACGTGGGATGCGGCAAGACCACGCTTCTGTACACCCTTGCGCGGATGCTGGACCCTCCGCCGGAAACCGTGTTCATCGACGGCAGGGACGTGCGCGACATACCGCTTGCCGACCTGCGGGGCGGCATGGGTTTCGTCACTCAGGAGGCCGTGATCTTCTCGGACACCATACGAAACAACGTGATGTTCGGCCGCGAGGACGTGAGCGAGGAACAGGTGTGGGAGGCCCTGTCCATTACGAGGATGGACGAGGAAGTGCGGGCCATGGACGACGGCCTGGACAGCGTCCTCGGCGAGCGGGGCGTCACCCTGTCCGGAGGGCAGCGCCAGAGGCTCACCATAGCCCGGGCCCTGGTGGGCGAGCCTCCCGTGCTGATCCTGGACGACGCGTTGTCCATGGTGGACACCCGCACGGAAAAGGCCATCCTGGGCGAGGTGCTGGACACGCGAAAGGACCGGACCAACCTGATCGTGAGCCACCGGGTGTCCACGAACCGCCGCGCGGACACCATAGTGGTGCTGGAACGCGGCCGGGTGGTGGAACGGGGCGACCACGAGACCCTGTTGCGCGAGGGGCCGCGGTACCGACGGTTGTACGAGATACAGAAGGCCCGCGAAGAGGCGGAAACGGTGGTGGGCGATGTGGGGTGATTACGGATACGTGGAGGAAGGCCAGCTGGACCGGCCGTACAACCTGCGTCTGTTGCGCAGGCTGGCCAGGTACGCCGCGCCGTACAAGATCGTGATCCTGGTCGCCCTGGTCATGAGCATGGGCATCACCGCCGTGGACCTGTGCGTGCCCTACCTGTCCAAGGTCGCCATCGACCGCTACATCGTCGCGGCGTGGTACCGGATCCCTCCAGCCACGGAGGTTTCCGGCGAAAACGCGGAAATCCTTTCCCGCTACCGGGGCAGGCTGGTCACCGCGGAAAACGGGGCGCGGTTCATCTCCCACTCGGACCTCGCGGACATGGACCCCGAGGACAAGCGCCGGCTCCGGGGATCCGGCATCCAGCTTGCCGAAAAATTCTACCGGGTCCTGCCCGAAGCCCGGGCCGGCGGCATTGTCGAGGAAATTCCCGGCCCCCGGGCGGACATGTCCGACGGCTCCGTGTTCGTGCTGCACGACAGCCTGGACACGCTGGCGGTGGAGGAGCTGCGGGCCATCCGGGAGCCGGAACTGCTCGGCGTGCTGAAGACAGGCGGGCTCCTGCTGCTGCTGGTGGTGTTCGCCTTCGGCCTGGGCTACGGCCAGTACAACCTTTTGGAGTGGTCCGGCCAGAATATCATGGCCGACATCCGCAACCGGTTGTTCAGCCACATGCAGGGCCAGTCCCTGTTCTTTTTCGACCGCAATCCCGTGGGTCGCCTGGTCACCCGTGCCACCAACGACGTCGAAAACCTGAACGAGATGTTCAAGTCCGTGATCATCACCGTGTTCAAGGACGTCTTCCTGCTGGTGGGGATCATGGCGGTGATGCTCTACCTGGACTGGCGGCTGGCGCTGATTTGCTTTGCGTTGATACCGCCCGTCATCGGGTTCACCATCCTGTTGTCCGGCAAGGCGCGGGAGGCCTTCCGGGACCTGCGCGCCAGCATCTCGAAAATCAACAGCTACCTGCAGGAGCGGCTGGCCGGCATGCGGGTGATCCAGTTGTTCGCGACGGAGCGGCCCGAAAGGGAGCGGTTTTCCCGGATCAACGAGGAGAACTACCTGGCGGGAATGCGCCAGATCCTGGTCTTCGCCGTGTTTTTGCCCGTCATGGAACTGTTTTCCTACCTGGGCATGGCCCTTCTCATCTGGCGCGGCGGTCTGATGGTCCTGGAGGACACGGTGACCCTGGGCACACTGGTGGCCTTTGTCAGCTACATGGGCATGTTCTTCCGGCCCGTCCGGGACATTGCGGAAAAGTACAACATCATGCAGTCGGCCATGGCGTCCACGGAGCGCATCTTCGAGTACCTGGACCATGACGAGCGGGTGCCGGAACCGGACCGGCCCGCCGACGTGGACGAGGTGCGCGGAGCCATCGAGTTTTCCGGCGTGGGGTTTTCCTACGCACCGGACAAGCCGGTGCTGCGGGACGTTTCCCTGGCCGTGGAACCCGGGGAGATGGTGGCCTTCGTGGGCCGCACGGGCGCGGGCAAGACCACACTGGTGCACCTGGTGGAGAGGTTCTACGACCCGGATTCGGGCACGGTCAGGGTGGACGGCGTGGACCTGAGGCAATGGCCCGCCAAAAAACTGCGGCGCCACATGGGCCTGGTCCTGCAGGACGTTTTTTTGTTTTCCGGCACGGTGCGCGACAACATTACTTTGGGTGCCGAAGACGTGGACGAACAGGCCCTGGAACAGGCCCTGGCCCAGTCCGGGGCCGGCGATTTCGTGCACCGGCTGCCCGGGGGCCTGGACACGGACCTGTCCGAAGGCGGGGCCAATCTTTCCGGGGGCCAGCGCCAGCTGCTCTCCTTTGCCCGGGCCCTGTACCACAGGCCGAAAATTCTGATCCTGGACGAAGCCACCTCCAGCGTGGACCCGGAATCGGAGCGTGTCATCCAGGACGCCATCATGAAAATGGCCTCGGAACGCACAACCCTGGTGGTGGCGCATCGACTGTCCACGGTGGAGCGGGCGGACCGCATAGTGGTGATGCACGAGGGCCGGATTCTGGAAACCGGCACCCACCAGGAGCTGATGGACCAGCAGGGCGCCTACTACCACCTCAGAAAAAGCGGCGGCCTGCTGGCCGCGGGTTCCGAGTCGGCGCCTCCGGCGTGACGTTGTGCCGCTTTCCCGCTGACAACACTTCCCTTCCGGACGGGAATCCTCATTCCACGCTTCCCGCACGCTGCGAAATGTCGTATTCTCTACCTGTCTCGCCAACCCTGCACGTCTACAAGGAGAACACATCATGCGGGCCGTAATGCTGGAAGGACCGAAGCGGCTGGAAACCCGGGACGTGGACAAACCCGCCTCCACCGGTGACATCGTGGTCATGCGGGTCACAGCCTGCGGAATCTGCGGGTCGGACATCCATTACTGGGAACTGGGCGTGGGCATGGACGGCAAGCCCGGGCTCATCATGGGCCACGAGTTCTGCGGAGTGGTGGAGGACCCGGGACCCCGGGCGGACCTGGCCGCCGGCGACAGGGTGGCGGTGATCCCCCTGGACCCGTGCGACCAGTGCCCGGCGTGTAAATCCGGCGCCGTGAACCTGTGCCCCTATTCCATCAAGAGGAACGTTCCCGGAAACAACGCGCCGGGCGGCTATGCCGAGTACACGGCGGCGCGGCCCGACATGGTCCGGAAGCTGCCTGGCGGCATGAGCGACCTCGCGGCCATCATGATCGAACCCGCCGCGGTGGGCCTGCACGCGGTGCGCCGCGCCGGCGTGGGAGTGGGAGACACGGTCCTGGTCACCGGCGGCGGCACCATCGGCCTGTTGTGCGCGGCATGGGCCCGGCTCGCTGGCGCGAGCCTGGTGGCGCTGACGGAGGTGCACCCGCACAGGCTGGCGTACGCCAGGGATCGCGGCGTTGCTCACGCCGTGTTCGACGCGTCGGGCAAGGCCACGAAAAAGGAATTGAAGATGGCTTCGGGAGGGGGGTTCGACAAGGTGATCGAAACCTCGGCTACGGACCCGGGGCTGAAGGCCGCCCTCGGTTCCGTGCGTTTGCAGGGAACGGTGGTGCTGGCAGGCATCAACTTCGCCCCGCAGCCCATGTCCACCCTCATGCTCACCACCAGGGAAATCACCCAGAAGGGCTCCATGGCCTACCTGCCGGGCGAGTTCGACCTGGCCGCCGACTACATCGCGGGCGGCAGGCTGGACGTGGACGGCATGGTTTCGCTGACCGTGGGACTGGAGGACGTGCCCGTGACCTTCGAAAAGCTGGCGGACGGTTCCCTGTCCGGGGTCAAGGTGGCCGTGGCGCCGTAATACCGGTGTCAGGCAGCGCGAATACAGGGGGGCTGACCTGTGGTGCAGAGATAACCATCGACCCGGGAGGACCGGGAACGGCCAGCGCCCTCCGGTCTCACGGCCGGGCCGCGTATCCGGACCCCGGGCCAGATCCTTTTCCCGCACCGCGGGCGGGCATACCAGCCTGTTGAAAAACGCGATCTGCGGCGTTGCGCTTCATTTCTCGTCAGTG
>JBKHBM010000098.1:0-16916 GCA_046542385.1 Desulfatibacillaceae bacterium
CCTCCACACCTCTTGACCCGCGCCACGCGATGGGCGATAATCCATCGACCTTGCCGACGGTATCCGGCCGAGCAGCGGCACTGCTCCGTTACGGACGTATATGCCGGGGACCGTTGGCAAGGTATTCCCGGGGCCTAGTATATACTCTCCTGTTGCAAATTTCGGATTGTGGTGATAGATATCCGGCAGCGTTATGAGATATCGTGCAGGCGGTGGATTCGATAGGCCTGCGCACCGCCACGGAGGCATTCACCAGTGCTTCGCACCCGGATAGATAGCAATCAGGGCCACCCTAATCCAGGCTTCGCCACACTTCGAGTCCGTCCCTGAAATCGCCTGTCCCGTGGTGTACTGAAGCTAGGGATGATGCGGTCTGGAATCTGTGTCACCCGTGAAAAAAGTAGGCTCAATATATCAAAAATATTGATATTGCTTGAATTTGACGATAGAGTGCACAAGAAAATTTGTCATTCGCTGAATAAGGAGCTGAATAAGGAGGGGTGTAGGTGAACGTAAGCAAGATTGAAATCAAAAATTTCCGATCAATAAAATTATGCTCTGCAAATATTTCGGGAATCAGAGCACTTGTAGGAGAAAATAATTCTGGAAAATCAGCATTCTTAAGGGCACTCAATGCATTCTTTAACTACAATGACGAAAAGGACCATTTTTATTTAGGGCATCATCAACATACTCCTCAGTCATCACCGAGAATCGAAATATCCTTTGTTGATTTACCAGATGTCGAAAAATTTAATGAGTATAGAAATGATGATATATTAACTCTGAGAATGACTTATCAGCCCAAAAAACGGAAAAGAATCATCGAATATAAAAAACCAGATAGGAAATATTCTAAGATTGATGGGAATGTCATTGAAATATTGAATAAGTATATTACGTATGTTTTTATTCCACCGAACAGAAATTCAGCAAAATTCATGTGGGATGAGCAAACACTGTTAAAACAATTGATTGAGGCATATTTGAAAAATGAGACTAGTAAAAGAGATACATTATCACCAAAATTTGTTGAAGCTGCGGATTATGTGAATAAGCATGCATTTAAACGAATAGCTGCAATTACCAAGAAATTTTACAATTTAAATCAAAATATTGACTATGAAATAAAATTTGAAGATGACATATCATACAAAAATTTTATAAACAATATTTGCTTTTATGTTACAGAGAAAAATCAGAGATACGATCTGTCAGATTGTGGCTCAGGAATTCAATCTCTAACCATTATTGCACTTCACAGAGCCATTGCCAATTTGCAACATAATAGGATTATATTAGGTATAGAAGAGCCTGAAACAAATCTGCATCCTCAGGCTCAAAAGGAGTTAGTGGGTAGTATAAGAGATATGATTGATGAAGAAAATAGTAATATGCCATCAATAATATTAACAACACACTCTACTGTAATTATTGATCAACTTGGACATGAACAGATTGTATTATTTCGTAAAGAAGATGATCCGAAACGTGGTTTCGTAACGACAGTAAAATCAGTCAATAAGAATTTTTTTTCCGATAATAATATTGATGAATTTAGGTATTATCAATTTCATAATTACCGTAACAGTGATTTTTTCTTTGCGCGATATGTAATTATTGTCGAAAGCAAGAATGAATCAGAACTGATTAGGTATTTCGCAAAACAAATGGGTATTGATTTGGATATTTGCGGCATTAGCTTGATTAATCTTGAAGGATTGCGAAATATAAAGTACCCATTAGATATTGTTAAAGAATTATCTATACCGTATTTGATAATAGTAGATAAAGATTTTTTTGTTCCTTATTTAAATGACGACTTGGAAAATAGCAGAAATGCATCAGGTTTTCCAAAATACAGATATGAATACAAAAATAATAGTATTATTAATGATCTTATTAAAAATGATAGAGATAGGGATAGATTGTTAACTAAATTACAAAAAAATCACAGCAGGGCAATGGATATGCTGGAAGGGTTTAGCATAATTTGCATGAAACAAAATCTTGAAATAGATTTAATTGCGTCATATAAAGCATGTGATATTTTATATGATCACCTACAGATTGATAGTCAATCAAGAAATCAACATGAACTACTCGTTAACAGGAAAAAGCAGATTAAAAAAATCGAAAATATACTATATGTAATTGAAAATATTCCTCATAAGAATTTGCCAAATTCTTATAAAAGGATTAAGAAAGTAATGAAAACAATCGCAAAAACGATTTCAAATAAATAAGCCATATGACCACATCAAAAAAAGAATTTCTACGGCTACTACAGTTGCAGGGGCAAGGCTTCAATCATACAAGCACATTCTGTAAAACAATATTAATCGGGGTGGCGCCGGTACAAGGTGAATGGGCTCATGGAATCAGCCTACAAACGCCACAACAATCCGAAATCATACCCCAAACAATCTGAGTGCCACTCGATCCCTATCAGCCCTCACAAATCACCCCCTACCCAACATAAACACCATCAACCTCGCTCCTCACCACGCCCTTGCCTTCCAGCATGGCCTCGTGCAGTCTTCTGGCTCTCAGGCAGAAGGCGTCGAGTTTTGCCGTGATGATCTGGGGGAAGGGGGAGCCGTCGCTCTCGATGGCCAGGAAGGGCAGGTCGCCCACCCTGGTCAGCACGGCGCGGTGCCCAGCGCCGTTGCCGGCCTGGGCCTCCCTGTTCATGGCCTCGGCCAGCACGGATTCGGACAGCCGGTTGGGCATGCATCCGAACGGGCCGATGGCGATGGCGCCCGAGGCCCTGTGCCCGACTTCGGCCAGGGCGCTGCCCACGGTGAGGACGGCCTCGCCGGTGAGCTTGGGTGAGATGTAGGGCGCGGCGCGTTTCACGATGGAGGCCACGTCCACGGTGTCCGCGTGCACCAGGCCGGAACGGGCCAGCACGCCCTTTATACGGGCCTCGTAGGCGTCGCGCACGGTGCGCTTGACCCTCTGGCCCACCCGGCGCACGAGCCCCCACTTGTGCTCGGACACCCCTGTCTCCATGGTGTAGCTGGTGTATCCCACCCACTCGGCGATGGGCGCCAGATGCACGGCGAATCCGCGCGCGGCAAGGTCCCGTATGAGCTGCCTGCGCGACAGGGAGTCCCGGCGCACGAAGATTTCGCCGATGACGGAGACCACGGGCACCTCCTCCACGGGCCGCAAAAGCGGTACGCGGGCAAGGGTCGCCGCGGTCTGGTCCAGCCGGTCCAGGATGCGGGAGAACCCCGGGTGCTCCAGTTCGGTGAGGATGTCGGCCCATTCCCGGGCCAGCAGGTCCATGGCCGCCTCGGGGTCCTGGGCGTTGGCCAGCAGCATGGAGCGGATGTCCTCGAACACGTCGCCGGCCACGAGGCCCCACCACGCGGGGCGCTCCAGCCTGCCTCCCGAGTCCAGGGCCTGGACGTAGGACTCCTCGCTGGTGGCGGACAGTATGGCGGTGTCCGGGATTTCCAGGCGCCGCACCAGGTCCTCGATGAACACCTTGTACTGGCCGAACCGGCACGGGCCATAGGCGGTGGGCATGAAGTAGACCACTTTCTCCCCGGGTTTTCGGTGGTTGCGCACGTAGTCCAGCAGGGTGCCCGTGGTGAGGATGAGGGGCAGGCACTCCTTGCACGACGTGTTGGCGCGCCCCAGCTTGAGGATGGCCTCGTCTGCGGCGCGGTGCGCCACCGCGTTGTATCCCACGGAACGGAACGCCGCGGCCAGGGAGTCCGAGGACATCTTGCCCATGGACGGAAGCAGCACGGTGACGTTCGGATCCTTGAGGGACAGGCGCGTGCCGTCCGGGCAGAACACGCCGCCGTCCTCGCCGGCCACGGCGCGCATGGGGGCGAAGTCCGACGTGGCCTCGGCTATGCGCTTTTCCTGCTCCAGCTGCCGGTACGCGGCCACCACGTCCAGGAAGGCCTCGATGCGGGTTTCCAGGCCCGCGTCCGCGGTGTGGCTGTCCAGCTCCAGGGTGAGGCTGGGCTTCTTGCCCATGGTCTGGCGGAAGTATCCCACCACGAAGGAGTCCGGCCCGCAGGAGAAGTTCGTCACGTAGGTTCCGAAAAGCTGCGGGTGGCGGCGCACGATTTGCGCGCCCCGCAGGATCAGCTCGCCCATGCCCCAGTACATGTGGTCGCGGCATGTCTCGGCGTCCGTGTCCAGGAAGTCGTGGGGCATCACCAGCACGCCCCGGGACGCCAGCTTGTGCGGGATGCCCATGTGGGCCTCCTCGGCGAACGCGTTGTAGGGCCTGCCGAACAGCACCACCCCGGTCTTTTCCGGCTCGGCTTCCAGGCGGGCCAGAGCCTCGCGTCCGATTTCGCGCATCTCGGCGCGGCACCGCTCCTGCGCCTGGACGGCGTTGCGGTACGCCCCGCGAGCGGCCCGGCGGGACACGCCCAGCTGCCGGGCCATGCCGACGAAGTCGTCCTCCACGGAGGCGAATCCGTCCTTGAAGTGCAGAAACGGGGTGAGAAACCGGGTGCCCCGGGCTTCCAGCGCGGCGACCTCGTCCATGAAGGTGGTTTTGAGGTAGAACGGCTCGCCCTGGGCCAGGGGGCATACCTGGGAGAAGCGGTACCCGTTGGGCACGTACACGGAGCTCACGTGGGGCAAAAACACGAAGTCCGGCGCGGGATCGGTGGCCAGCAGGGTGTGGAAGAAGCCGTGGGCCAGCTCCGCGGGGTAGCAGAACGCGGCGTTGCGCCGGTCTATGCCCCGGCGCGACGGCTCCTCCGGCAGAACGCAGTCGTAGCCCAGTTCCGCGAAGAACGCGCTGTACAGCGGAAAGTAGGTGTGGGTGAGAAAGCTGCGGTTGATGGCCACGGCGCCGCGCCGTCCGTCACGCTCCGGCCGGTGGCGGTGCTTGTCGAACACCAGCTGCTCGCGCATGCGCACCATGTCCAGGGAGGCCACGTCGTGCTTCACGTTGCGGCGCAGGTTGTAGTAGCGGTTGCACGCGCCGCCGAACGGGTGCTTCTGCCCGTCCACGTGCACCATGGCGATCTCGCACCGGCGGTCGCATTTTTCCGCCCCGCCCTTGCAGATGAAGGACTTGCCGTACTCCACCTCCCTGTCGGCCAGTTCCTGGAGGTGGAAGCTGTCCGGGGCCAGGAGCCCGGCTTCCATGCGCTTTTCCACTTCGAGAGCCACGCCGAAGGCGCCCATGAGCCCGGGTTCCGGCGGCACCACGATGGGCTTGCCGGCCAGGGCGGCCATGGCCAGGGGCACGGCGTGGTTGTAGCACACGCCCCCCTGCATGAAGACCTTCTCCCCCACCGGGCGGTTGCCCTTGACCCGGTTGTTGTAGTTCATGCAGATGGAGTAGACGAGCCCGGCGACGATGTCCTCGTGGGCCACGCCCTCGTGGATCGCGTTCTTGATGTCCGAGGCGATGAACGCGGCGCACTGGTCGTTGAAGTTGGGCGGCCCGGCCCCGCGCATGGCCACGTTCGCGATCTCCTCCATGGCAAGGCCCAGGGTTTCGTAGGCGGATTCCTCCAGGAAACTGCCCGTGCCCGCGCTGCACGCCTCGTTCATGGCGTAGTCCGACGCCACGCCGCTGGTCAGGTACGTGTACTTGGCGTCCTGGCCGCCGATCTCGAAGATGGTGTCCACGCCCGGGTCGAAGTGCACGGCCGCCGCGGCATGGGCGATGATCTCGTTCACCACGCCGTCGGTCAACGCGTGCAGCCCCGCTATCTGCCTGCCGGAACCGCACACGCCCAGCGCCGGGATGGTGATTTCGGAAGGATCGCACACCTCGCGCACCTGGTCGGCCAGGGCCGCGTAGCACTGGCGGGACGCGCCCACCGGGTCGCCGTTGGTGCGCAGGTAGATGGATGCGAGCAAGGCCCTGTCGTTGCGCCGCACCAGCACGGCCTTGGTGGTGGTGGAACCCACGTCCAGGCCCAGCAGGCACTCGTCGCCAGGGGCCACCGCACCCCGCTCCATGGTCTTGAACTCCACGAGGTCCGACGCCCCGGAGAGGGGCGGCAGGGTGTCGTAGGTGCCGCCGTGCTCCGTGAACAGGCTGTCCCAGCCCGGGTACGGCTCGGTCTGGCGGCTCATGGCCCACAGCGCCGCGCCCATTGCCTCGAAAAACGGCGCGGAATCCGGCACGAACATGCCGGGCAGCTCCTGTTCCAGGTAATGCACCATGGTCCGGTTCCGGCTCGTGCCGCCGGTCAGCATCACGTTCTCCCGGTCCACGTTCTTGAGCAACTCCATGATCTTGTCCGCCATCATCCGGCACAGCCCCGCCACCACACGACGCTTGGGCACGCCCTTGTTCGTGGCGTGGGTGCAGTCCGACTTGCAGAACACGGAACAACGGCCGGAAACGTGGTGGGGATTCTCGGAAGCGGCCCATTGTGCGGCCTCGTCCAGGCTCGTGTCCATGCGGCGCAACTGCTGCAGGAAGAACTCGCCCGTGCCCGAGGCGCACTTGTTGCCCGTGTGCACGTTCACGATGCGGCCCTGGTCGTCCAGCGCGTAGACCATGAACGTCTCGCCGCCCGCGGACACCACCGCGGGGCAGCGCACGCCCTCGGGAATGGCGTAGCGCGCCGCCCACTCCACGGCCTCGGGTTCGGATATCCGCGTGAGGTTCAACAGGTCGCGGAATTTCCTGCCCGTCACGGCGATGCGGTCGAAGGACTTCATGTCCATTCCGCCCAGCGCGGTCTCCAGCACCTTCTTGGGATCGCCCTCATGGGCGTGGACCATGTGGCCCACCACCACCGGGCGCGAACCGTTTTCCGCGCGCATCTCGCACGTGGTCACCGACGAGGCCCCCACGCAGATTCCCAGGGTTCGAACGCTTTCGCTGCCTGCCAGCCCGGCTCCGGTAACAACGTCGTGCATCTCGTCCCGTTTCATATCCACCTTCCATGTTCCCCGCGCCCATGCGGCCGGCACTCCGTGCGGCGGCGGGGTATTATTGTTCGTTCGATGTGGAGAGGGCGCACAACTCCCTTCAGGTCAAACCAGTAGCTGCGCACAATGGGGAAGGAGCAGCCGGCCAAGTATTGGCCGGCAAGGGATTACGGCGATGGAGTCCAGACTCTTTAATACCAAGGTGCCACGGTTGGTGCAAGCAGGATTGCATCGGGGAGGAATCTTTACCGGGCGGCAAAGCAGAAAATGCCCAACCAGTCAGAATACTTACTGTTTTGTAAAATGTTTGTAAAATTGTCCGCCCCGCAAAGGTAACCGGCGGTGACCCGTCGACCCGACCGGTCCCGGACCGCCCTGTAATGCCAAAGCAGGAGAGGGGGAAAAATGGTTGCGTCATCCCCGCGAAAGCGGGGACCCATGTATTTTCACCAACGTGCATGCACCTCAGCCTGTTGAAAAACGCGATCTGCGCAGTACGCGCTTCATTTCCCGTCGATGCGGCGTACCGTAAGTACGCCTTGTTCCTCGAAATTCGCGCGCCTTGCATCTCATCGTTTTTGAACAGGCTGCAAATTCCGAGTTTTTCAACGGTCTGACCTGGGTCGCCGTTTTCGCGGGGATGAGGAGAAGTATTGCCGCATCCCTTATTACAACCGGTTTACAACCGGGCGCACACACTCCCGAATGCAAAATTTTCAGCCGGTGTCCCGGGGTTGCCTGCCGTGGCGACCTGATATATAGTACGAATCCCTTGTCCGGCGGGGGAGGCCCGCCGGACCGCACACCCTTTCCGGCCACGATTTTTGCGGCCCTTACGGATTGCAATGAAAATACTGTTCATCCACCCCAGGTGGCCCAAGATACCCGAGCAGACCACGTTCAATCTCCCTCCCCTGGGCATGATCCAGGCAGCGGCCTGCGTACCCGAAGACGTGGAAATCGCCGCCATCAACGAAAACGTCGAGGAGGTGCCCCTGGACAACGATTACGACGTGATCGCCCTTTCCACGCTGCTGTCCTGCCAGGCGCCGCGCGCCTACGAACTGGCCGCGGAGTTCAGGAAACGGGGCAAGACCGTGATCATGGGGGGGCTGCACCCGGCGCTGATGCCGGACGAAGCTATGCAGCACGTGGACGCGTTGTGCATCGGCGAGGGCGAGGGGCTGGTGGAGCGCATGGTGGAGGACATCCGCCAGGGCCGGCTGGAAAAGGTCTATTCCCGGCCCCGGGGCGAATTCCCGGACATCGACAGCCTGCCCAATCCCCGCCGCGACCTGCATGACAAGAAGCGCCTGTACACGTACAAGGGGTGGGAACTGGCCGACCTGGTGCAGACGTCGCGCGGCTGCAGGTTCAACTGCGCGCCCTGCTGCGTGCCCTATCTGGGGGGCCGCCAGCACCGTGTCCGGCCCCGCGACCAGGTGTTCCGGGATCTGGACAACTGCGGGGACATCGTGTTTTTCGTGGACAACTCCATGGAGCAGAGCAAACGCTACCAGCTGGACCTGTTCCGTTCCCTCAAGGAGTACGGGTTCCGGGAAGCGGGCAAGCGGTGGATTTCCCATCCCGTGACCTGCAACCCCGAGGTGCTCAAGGCGGCGTACGAATCCGGGTGCTGGTACGTGTACCACGCCATCTACACGGTGTCGGACAAGATCCGGGACCGGATAAAGATGATGCACGACCACGGGATCGCGGTGGAGGGAACCATCCTGCTGGGCCTGGACGACCACACCGAGGACTTCATCCTCCGGCTCGTGGACTTTCTGCTGGAGATCGATCTCGACCTGGCGGAGTTCACGGTGCTCACGCCATTTCCCAGGAGCGAATACTGGGACACCCTGGAAAGGGAAAACCGGATCCTGCACAGGGACTGGAACAGGTACAACGCGGCCAACGTGGTGTTCCAGCCGAAACACATGAGCCCGGAACGGTTGCAGGAGCTGTACGAGCACGCCTGGCGCAGCTTTTACGAGGAACGCAGCCAGACGGTGCGCATGTCCGAGTTGTTCATGGACGTGGTCAAGGACTCCATCCGCCGCCGGCGCGCCATGGAGCGCCAGATCGCGGCGAAAAAGGGCGACGGCGCCGCCGCCGTGTAATCGAAACCCCACACAGGTGCAAAAGATGTCTGAGCTTATCGAGGAACTGAAGGGCAGGATACTGGAAACCGTGGACGTGCGCGGCATCGCCCCGGAGGACATGGGAAAGGACACCACCTTTTTCGAGGGCGGGTTGAACCTCGACTCCATCGACGTGTTGGAACTGGCGGTGATGATCGAGGAGGAGTACGGCGTGGTGATCGACAACAAGGAACTCGGGGAGAAGGTGTTCATCACCCTGGGCACCCTGGCCGATTACGTGCGGCAGAACCGCGCCGCGTGACAGCGCGAATCGCCTTTTTCAACAGACCGCCGCCCCCGACGTCGTGAGCTGATCCATGAAAGCCTTCATAACAGGACTGGGAGTCGTGTGCCCGGCCGGGAGGGACTCCCGCGGCCTGGGCGGCGCGTTGCGCGGGAACGAACGCGCCATCCGGCCTGTAACGGTATTCACCCCGAAAACCCTCGCGCCCCTGCCCGTGGGCGAGGTGGCGGCCGCGCCGGAGCACGGCGATCTGCCCCGGTGCCATGCCCTGGCCGTGGACGCGGCGCAACAGGCCATGGCGGGCGCGGGCGGAGGCCCGCCGGACGCGGTGGTGGTGGGCGTGACCACGGGCGGCATCCTCACCACCGAGGAGTTGCTGCTGGAGGGCAACAGGGAGCCGGAAAAGTATCGCTGGCATACCCCCGGCTCCGTGGCCGAGGAAGTCGCCGCCGCCACGGGATGCGCGGGCCCGGTGCTGGCCGTGTCCACGGCCTGCGCCAGCGGCACCGCCGTGCTGGCCGTGGCCCTTTCCATGGCGCGCCTTGGACTTGCCCGCCGGGTGCTGGCGGTGGGCGCGGATTCCCTGTGCCGGCTCACCTACTACGGATTCCACCTGCTGCAACTCATCGACCCGACCGGCTCCCGGCCCTTTTGCGCGGACCGGGCAGGCATGAACGTGGCCGAGGGCGCGGGGGCCGTGGTGATCGACGCGGCAGGGACCGCTCCGGACAACGCCTTGGCCCGGCTTGCCGGAGCAGGACTGTCCTGCGACGCCCACCACGTGACGGCTCCGCACCCGGAAGGCAGGGGCGCGGCCGCCGCGATTCGTGACGCCCTCGCCGACGCGGGAATCGATGCCTCCACACTGGACTACGTGAACCTCCACGGCACGGGCACGCCGGACAACGACGCGGCCGAGGCCGCCGCGTTGCGCACGGTGCTGGGAGACAACCAGCCGCCGGCAAGCTCCCTCAAGGGGATGCTGGGCCACTCCCTGGCCGCCGCCGGCGCGGTGGAGGCCGTGGCCTCCACCCTGTGCATCCGCGAGGGCATGATACCGGGCAACACGGGCTGCCCGGAACCGGACCCGGCCATGGGGCTTACCGTGGCTCCGCAACCCGTGGACGTCCCCCTGCTCGCGGTCCTGTCCAACTCCTTCGGCTTCGGCGGCAACAACGCCGCAGCGGTATTCACGTCGCCCGACGCTGAAACCGGCCCGGGCCTCGTTCGCGGGGCACCGGGATTCACCATCCGCTCCGCGGCCTGCCTGACCGGGGCCGGCCGCACCGCCGACACCCTGGAACGGTTCGCCGACGGCGGGACCTGCGCAGGCGTGCTACCCACGGACCAGGTGGTCGCCGACCTGGATCCCCGGTACACGCGGCGGCAAAAGCGCCTGCCCTGCATCGCCATGGCCCTGGCTGCCGAGGCAGTGGAGGCCGCCGGCCTCGATTCCCCGCCGCGCTCCGTGTACTTCGGTACGGGCCTGGGCGCCCAGAGCGAGACCCACTCCTTTCTGGCGCGGCTGTTCAAGTCCAACGAGAAGTTCGCCAGCCCCACGGATTTCGTGGGCTCCCTGCACAACTCCCCCGCCAGCCAGGTGGCCCTGATGCTGGGCGCGCCGGATGCAAACGTGACAGCCACGGGCACGGACGACTCCTTTGAACAGGCCCTTTTCTGCGCCCGCCTGTTGGTCCGGCCCGAGGAGCCCCTTCTCTGCCTGGCAGCCGAGGAGGCTCACGCCGAGTTCACTCCGCTCATTGACATGTCCGCGCAGGAGGACGCACCTGCCGACGGCGGCGCGGCCTTTGTCCTGGAACCCGTGGATTCGCCGGAAGATGCGGACATCATCCCCCTCTACCTGGGGCATGCCCCGGACGGGGAGGTGGACGCGGCAGTAAACGGGATGATCGAGGCAACGGGCGGGCCGGAATTTTTTGCCCAAAACGTGGGCGCGGTATTCGCCGGACTTCCCGGGGCTTGCCGCAACACGGCGCGACAGCGTCTGGACGCGCTCGTCGCCCGCACGGGACATACCGGGCCGGTGGTCGACTATCGCGACCTTCTAGGCCAGTTCGGCGCGGCGTCGGCCGCGGCCTGCGCTGCTGCCTGGGAGCTGTGCGCCGACGGAGCGATCCCGGCGGCCCTGGCCGGGGGCGACGCCTTTGACCTTGCCGGGCGCGGCGTCCTTCTCGTGGGCCTGGGATGGAAACTCTCCGCAGTGCTGGTCCGGAGGCGCGCATGAGGGTGCTTTTGATCTCGGCCAGCAACTACCAGGAACCCTATCCCGTCTATCCCATCGGCCTGGACTACGTGGCCGCGGCCATCAGCCCGCCCCATGAAGTGCACCGCGCCGACGCCGTGGAACACCCGGACCTGGACGCGCTGGCGGTGCGTGTGCGGGAAGTCGCGCCGGACGTCGTGGGCATTTCCCTGCGCAACGTGGACAACACCGCCGCCATCGGCTGCGAGAGCTTCGTGGATCACTACCGCGACGTTGTGCGCAAGGTGCGGGAAGCCACCTCCGCGCCGGTGATCCTGGGAGGCAGCGGATTCTCCCTGTTCGGCGACAGGCTGGTGGAAATGGTGGGCGCGGATTACGGCGTGATCGGTGAAGGGGAGCGCATGAGCGACCTCCTTGCCGCCCTCGAAAACAACGAAGCCGTGCATGACCTGCCCGGAGTCGTGGCCGCCGGAGCGCCCGCGTCCATGCCCCGTCCGTACCTGGAACCCCTGCACCGGACCTGGCCGTCGGACCACGGAGGAGCGCGGCATTACCTCGAAACCGGCGGCGTGCTGGGCCTGCAGTCCAAGCGCGGTTGCCCGTTTTCCTGCATCTACTGCACGTATCCCTACATCGAGGGCCACACCACCCGGTTTCACGGCGCGGAAAATGTGGCCAGGGACGCGGTGCGCCTCGAGCAGGCCGGCGCGGGATTTCTGTTTTTCACCGATTCCGTGTTCAACACCCACGAGAAGTATGCCGTGGAAGTGGCGGAAGCCATGCGCGACGCCGGGGTCACCGTGCCCTGGGGGGGATTTTTCGCCCCCCGCGTGAAAACCCCGGACTTCTTCTTCCGCCTTGCGGCCTGCGGCCTCACCCACGTGGAGTTCGGCACCGAATCCCTGTCCGCGCCGATGCTGGAGGCTTACAACAAGCCCTACACGGTCGAGGAGGCAGTGGAGGCACACGAACAGGCAGTGGCCGCCGGGCTTTTCGTCTGCCATTACATCCTTTTGTGCGGCCCCGGGGAGACCGGGGAAACCGTGGCCGAGACATTGGAGACCGTGGAGCGTCTGGACCGTTCCGCCTTCGTGTTCTACTGCGGAATACGGATATTCCCCGGCACCGAGATCCGGCGCATCGCCATCGAGGAAGGCTCCCTGGACCCGTGCTGCGACCTGGTGGACCCTGTCTTCTACACCTCGCCGGACATGTCACCGGAACGCGCCGCCGGGTTGGTGGAGGCGGCGGCGCAAGGCCGCGCCAACTGGATCACCCCGGGCAGGGCGGCCCGGGTGTCCCGGATCACGAAAAAGCTGTACTCGCTGGGGCACAAGGGACTGCTGTGGGAGAGGTTGATTCGGTGACGGGCGCGGAACGAGGATTCAGGAGGCGTCGTTTCCAGGCGGCCCGCTGTTCCTGTCCAGCACTTCCAGGGTGAAGTCCGCCACCAGGTTTTGAGCCGTCCTCCGGGTTCCGCCGCCGGTAAGAGCCACGCCGTCCCGGGCCACGACCACGCCCTCCGCCGGGTTGACCAGGATGCGCCCGGCCGTGAGGGTCGTTTTGCCGGAAACGGCGCGCGCCGTGCCCGTCACCACGAAGTCCGCGTCCCCCAGCCTGAGCCGGCCCGTCTCGCCGGTAATCTCCACCAGGACGCGGTCCTTTGCGCGTATCCGCAACACTATGGGCGAGAACCCCAGGCTGCCTGCGGCCCTGCCGGGCAGCCGCCCCAGCACCTCGTCGGAAAACAGGTACCCGGCGCGGTATCTGCCGCTTTCCTTGTCCGCCCAAAGCTCCACCACGCCGTCTTCCACCACGGCTTCCCTGGCAATGCCCACCCGGAAAAAGCCCACCTTCTTCTTCCGGGTCACGAGCCGCTCGCCCGAGATGCGCACCACGGGTTCGCCCCCGCGTGTGCCGGAAAACCGGAACCCGGACACCATGGTCCGGCGGGCAAGGGGATCGTCCCCGTGCTTCGACGCAAGCTCCGTGGCGTCCCTGGAACTCTCCGGCGCGGGGGTGTCGGCCCCCGGGGTTGGAGCGTCCTTCCCGAAGGGCGCGAACAGCAGCGAGAGGACCAGCAACGCCGCGACAACCGCGAGGGCGGACGCCACCGCGATCTTTTTCTGCCCCTTCTTTCCGCCCTGTCCCTTTTCGTCCATTCCCACCCGGGATACGAAAAGGGGACCGATGCGGAATCCGCCGGCCCCCCGGTCTTCATTCCATTCCGAGTCTTTGAAGCGCGTACTGCGCAGATCGCGTTTTTCAACAGGCTGTTACGGGTGTGCGTGTTCCCGCAGCACGGGGACCGGGGAGCTGTCATGGAGGTAAAGGAGCAGACAGGCCGCGTGGCCGAATGCGTGTACGACGCCCTGTGCGCCGAAAAGGCGTTGTCGGGCCCCGAGGCCGAGGCTTTGGCCGCCTTTTGTGGTGGCGACGAGGCGGAGGCTGCCGCGTGCGTCGCCGACCCGGATCGGGAAGGCCACGAGGTAGTGGTGGAGGCGGTGCTGTTTCCCGACAGTGTGGAGATGGAGGCGGTGGAGAGGATTCTTCGCGGCCGGAGCCTGGGCTTGGCCGGCGTCCTGGAGGTTGTCCACCGGGTTCTGGGCAGGGCTCCGGTGGCGCGATTCGTCCTGGGTCCCGGGGGACCGGTCGCCGAACTGGCGCTGGACACCGACGCTATCCGTTCCCATGTCGCGCGCCTGCGGTTGGACCGGGACCTGCCGCGCGACCTGGTTGAGACGCTTTCACGCCTGGAAGGTTTTTCCGCGAAGACGCTGGCGTGTCTCAGGCACGCCGGAATGGACTTCACGCCGGCCCGCACGGAGTTTTTCCGGACGCTGGCGGAGCGTAACAGGCAGGACCCGGCGCGACTTGCCGGACTCGTGGAAACGGCGTGCCGGGTGCTTCCCGACATCGTGCCGACCCGTGATCCGGTCCGGGGACTGGAAATCCTGCATGAATGGTGCGCGCACCACCTTGCCCGGGACCGGTTGAACCAGGAGCGTTTTTCCGGGATGAACATGGAGACCAGGCTGCAATCGGGCGTGAGGCTCGCCTATGTGGACGAGGGCCGGCTCACCCGGCGCATGGAGCAGGCCGCGCGACTGCTGTACGCGGCGACCGGCCGCATGCCCTTGCCGGAGGGCCCTCTGGAGGCGGAATTCGAGGTGGACGCCACCCTCGCCGGGATGATGGAGAGGATGGGACCGGAAGGTGATGGGGAGTGAACACGCCTTGCCGGTAACCGCTCCGGCTCATTTTGCAACAACAAAAAGCCCGCCCGGCGCACTGTCGCCGAACGGGCTCGGATATCCGTGCCGTCCAAATGGAGTTACGGTTTGACGACCCTGCCGCTCTTGATGCAGGCGGTGCACACGACCATGCGCTTCATGGTTCCGTCCTGCATGGCGCGAACCCGCTGCAGGTTGGGGTTGAAGCGCCGCTTGTTCAGGTTATGGGCGTGGCTCACGTTGTTGCCCACCAAGGGCTTTTTTCCGCACATCTCACACATTCTGGACATGGCTGAGTCTCCGTTCAAATCGAATTTCGCGCACTCGGCGCGTTGTTTTCCGGG
Source organism: Desulfatibacillaceae bacterium (assembly GCA_046542385.1). Classification (GTDB taxonomy): domain Bacteria; phylum Desulfobacterota; class Desulfobacteria; order Desulfobacterales; family Desulfatibacillaceae; genus JBKHBM01. The sequence goes on from JBKHBM010000098.1 coordinate 15,072, forward strand.
GCAGGGGCGGCGCCGGCCGATCAACCCGGTAATCGGAAAAAGGGTTAAGTAGCCCATGGCGGGGCGATTGTAAAGCTTTTTTTTCGCAATGTTGGCGCGCCCCGGATACCGGGACGCCTGTCCCGCCTTACCCCTGCATCTTCTCCCTGCACTTGGCGATGTACTCCAGGGCCTCTTTGTGGACACCCACGTCCGGGTAGTTCTCCAGCACGCTCTGGAATCGCTCCATCGCGGCCCGGTAGTTGTCCGCCTTGTAGTAGAACCTGCCCACGTAAAGGTCGTGCTCTGCCAGTCGCTTGACGCATACCTTGACCTTGTCCGCGGCAAGCTGGGCCTCCCTGGAGTCGGGATACGTGTTGATGAGCCGCAAAAACGCGGCCCGCGCCTGCCTGGCCCCGGTCTGGTCCCTGTCCGGAGAACGGATCTGCTGGAAGTAGCTCATGCCTATGCGGAAAATCACGTGCGGTATGGCTTCGTTTCTCGGATGCAGGCTTTCAAACTGCTCGTACGCATAGACGGCGTTGTCGTAGTCGCCCTTCTCGTAATAGGCGTCCGCGACCTTCAGCTCCGCCAGAATGGCGTACTTGCTGAAGGGATACCAGTCCCGGAGTTTTTCAAAGGCCTCGATGGCCTCGTTGTAATCGCCCTCGTTGTAGGCGGTCATGCCCTTGCGCACGAGTTCGTCCGCGGTGGGCTCCTCCTTGGCGCCGAACCACGAGCAGCCCGAGACCAGGAATGCCAGCACCAGAAAAACGGCGGCAGCGCGTCTTACCATGTTTGTTCAGCCTCCACGTTATCAAGGTAATGCTCCACGCTGACCGCGGCGATGGCGGCGTCGCCCACGGCGGTAACCACCTGCCTGAGCGGCGTGGTGCGGATGTCCCCGGCGGCAAATACTCCCGGGGCGGAGGTTTCCATTCTGCCGTTGGCCACCACGAACCCGACCTCGTCCTTTTCCACGGCGTCGCGCAGGTAGCCGGTGAGCGGTACGATACCCACCCAGATGAAGCAGCCCTCGGCGGCCAGCAGCGATTCCTCGCCGGTCTTCACGTTGCGCACGGCGACGCCTTCGAGGTTGAACATGCCCTTTACGCCGGTGACCACGGAATCCCAGACGATCTCCAGCCTTTCGTTGGCAAAGGCCCGTTCCTGCAGGACTTTTGCGGCGCGCAGGGCGTCCCGGCGGTGCACAAGGTAGACCTTTTTGGCGAACTTGGTGAGGAAAAGGCTCTCCTGAACCGCGGTGTCTCCCCCTCCCACGGCCACCACGGTGCGGTCCTTGTAAAAAGGGGCGTCGCACGTGGCGCAAAAGGACACGCCCCTTCCGTAGAATTCGTTTTCGCCGGGCACGCCCAGCCTGCGGGGCGTGGCGCCGGTGGCCAGGATGACGCTTTTGGTGGTGTAGGTTTTGTCCCCGCAGTGTATCTGCTTCACGTCCCCGGCAAAATCCACGGAAGTGACTTCCGCGGTCTGGACCTCCAGACCGAAACGCTCCGCCTGCTTGCTCATCTTGAAGACGAGGTCCGCGCCCGAAATTCCCTCGGGAAATCCGGGGTAGTTTTCCACCCAGTCGCTCACCAGGATCTGTCCGCCGCAAACGGCGCGTTCCAGCAGCAGCACGTTCACCCGTGCCCTGGAAAGGTACAATCCGGCCGTCAGCCCGGCCGGCCCCCCGCCTATTATGATACAGTCGTATTGGGCGTCGCTCATGGCCGTCTTTCGTCCGGGCGGCAAACCCCGGCCCGGTGCGTGTTAGCAGTCTGTTGAAAAACGCGATCTGCGGCGTTGCGCTTCATTTCTCGTCAGTGCAGCGTACCATAAGTACGCCTTATTATTCCTCGAAAT
>JBKHBM010000099.1:0-16700 GCA_046542385.1 Desulfatibacillaceae bacterium
GACGAGAAATGAAGCGCAACGCCGCAGATCGCGTTTTTCAACAGGCTGTTACGCGTCGCTGGCCTGCCTGATCATTCTTTTCGCGGGCGCGACCGCGGCGGGCGCCGCACAGGCCGGCGCCACGGCAGTGGCGGCGGTGCTTACACCCACGATAATCGAGGGGACCACGGGCCATCTGGACGGCACGGGATCGCATCCCCTGCAGGACGTGGCGTCCTGGCAGTGGGACCAGCTGCTGGGCAGCCGGGTGGCGCTTTCCGACCCCGCGGCCCCCACGCCGACGTTTGTGGGCCCGGTGGTGAACCCGGGAGGGGAAATCCTGCGGTTCCAGCTGACCGTGGCCGACGCCGGGGGCATGACATCCACGGACACCGTGGACGTCACCATCCGCGACAACGGCCTGGGAAGCGACGCCCAGGGACGCTACATGATCGAAACCGCCACCGGAGAACCCGTGGCCGTGACCGTGGCGGCCGGCGGCTCCTTCGTCGAATTCGCGGCCATTGATCCCGACAGCCTCACCGCCACGAAAAACCGGCCCCTGGAATTCATGTACGGAATGTTCGATTTCACCATCCGGACCGACACCAGGGGGGGAGGCGCGACCGTGGAGTTCGTCTTCCCCGATCCGCTGCCGGCCGGGTACATCTGGTACAAGTACACCGATGACGACGTGTGGCAGCGATTCAGCCAGCAGACCTTTCCCGACGTCGGCAACCCCGCCATGATCACCGTGGTCCTCGTGGACGGGGCCGAGGGGGACCAGGACAAGGTGGAGAACAACCTAATCGTGGACCCGTCGGGGCCGGCCCGGCAGCCGTCCGATCCGACGGCCGGCCTGGCTCCGTTGCCGGACTCGGGGGAGGGCGGCATCTGTTTCGTGGATACGTTGTTGCGGTAACAGCCTGTTTTAAAACGCGATCCGCGCGGTACGCGGCGCGTTTCCCGTCGGTGCGGCGTACGCCGGGTACGCCAGCCTTTTCGGAATTCGCGCGCCTTGCATCTCATCGTTTTTGGCCAGGCTGCCAATTCCGGGTTTTTCAACGGCCTGGTGACCATGGCGTGACGAGGAAAAACCGCCGTGGGGCACCCTACTCGGGCCAGCCGGGAGCGTCCGCCCCCTCCGGGCCCGCGTCGCGGGCCGCGCGCCATTCCCTGTACCTGGCCAGCTCCTCCTGGACCATGCGAAGGGCGATGCCCATGACCAGGGCGTCGTCCAGAAGGCCTATGCCCGGTATGGCGTCGGGGATGAGGTCAAAGGGATTCACCACGTACAACAGGGCGAAGACCAGGGCCGAAAGGGCCCACCACGGGATGCGGCGGTACTCGCCCCGCCAGTAGTCGCGAACCACGGACAGGGCCAGCTTCGCGTCGTCCAGAAACCGGGAGAGAGGGCCGCCGGACTCGAACTTTCTGCGGATGTCCCCGGCCCGTTCATACGCCCTGCGGACGTCCTCCTCGCTGATCCCGCGCGCGCCCCTGGCCACGAAATCGCGGTCTATGGTTACATCGATGTCCCTGTCTTTTTCATCCATCGGACACTTCCGGTTACTGCCGATTCCGGGATCGCCTGAAAAGGGCCGGATCAACGGGTCCATGCGGAGGTCTTCCCGGGGGTTTCCCGGGTACGCCCCCCGGCCCCACAACCTGTCACCTTCCCAGGGGCCTGTCGTCGAGTTTGCCCCGGCCACCCTGCACCCTGGCGTCTCTCGCCCACCGGATGCCGCCAAGCCAGAGATAGAGCTGTTTGGGGACCAGGGGCCGGGAAAACAGTTCCCCGGCCTTTTCCGGCAGCGGCCTGCCCCGGACCAGGGCCTCGGCGGCCAGATTCAACGCCCGCCGGACGTTTATGGTCAGCCACCACGCCGAATACAATGAACGCCCCCGGATGGCCTCACCTCCACCCAGGCCCAGGCCGCCGGCCCACCGGAAGCCGCCTTGCCGGGCGAACAGCCTGCATGTGTCCAGCGCCGTGTCGTTGTGGCGGGACTCGGGAAATCCGCAGTTCACCATGGCGCAGAACCACTGCTCCGGATCCTTTCCCGTTTTTCCCCTTTCCCGCGCCACCATCTCCAGGGCGCGGATGACCTGCGCGGGCAGGCTGTCCACGTACAGGGGGCAGGACAGGACGACAATGTCCGCGGATTCCACCGCGGAAAGAAGCGCCGCGCGGCCCTTTTCGTCCTTCATGTCCGAAAACACGGCCCGCGTTTCACAAAGCACCCCCTTTTCAGCCAGCCTGTCCATCAGATAGGAGCCCAGCGATTCCGACGTGCTGGAAAGGTATCTCGGGCTGCCTGCCAACAACAGTGCGCGTTTGTCCGGCGCCATATCAAGCCTCCAGATGGGACAACAGGCCGCGAACATTGTCGGTCACGGCGTCCTTGCCCTGCCCGGGGACGACGAGCCCCGCGGCAACGGCCGGGGCATGCAGATTCAGGGCGTTTCTCTGGACCAGGGTGGTGAACACGTTGGCCTCGTCCGCGTCAGCCTCCCGCATGACACCCAGCCCCAGCAGGCTGGGATACCGGTCGTACCTGGTCCGGTGGTGTGTCTCCCCCTCCACCTGGATGAAAAATGGAGACACTACGCAGATCATGCGGTCCAGGGCCTTCTTCAAATGCCACCCGTAACCTCCGAAAACCACCGGCGTCAACAATACGGCCAGCTCGCTGTCCATGTAGGCACGGGCCAGTTCCCGGGAAGGGTCGTCCATCACGCACATGCCCGGAGTCCTGGTCCAGCACTTGAAACAACCCATGCACGGCTGAATGGACATGTCCGACAAAATGAACGGCACCGCCTCCCATCCGGCGGCGGACAACTCGGTGACCAGTATTCCATGCAGCATGCCCGCGATCTGGTCCCCGGGTTCGGCCCCGTTTAAAATCACAGCCTTCACGTCGATTCGCCTCCTTGGGGCGCGCTCCGAAAAGCGCGCCGGTGCGAGCCTGAGACCGCTCACGGATTCAGCAATATGTCCCGAGCCTGAATCCGTGACGAAAATATTGAAAAAGATTTCAAGAACCCTGTAAATCTGGCCTTTTGCGTGTTCTTGAACAAATTTTCCTTTCATCCGGCGGGTGAAAGGATTTTTCGCCCTTTGGGGCGGCCTCATGCGGCGCGTCTGCGGCGTCAGAGCCCGGCCGGCGTACTTTGGTACAGCCGGCAGACCTCTTCCTTGCACCCGTACCACCTGGGACCGCTGCCGGATTCAGGCCGAGAGTATAGACGTACGGAGGGTTTGTCAATGTGAGCGACGGGCAATGACTGGACCGGGACGGGAGAAAGGCCCCGGCCTCACTGCCTCGGCAGGTGGCGGACGTCCGCCGGGGTGGGGGCGGGTGAGAAAAGCGCCCTGCCAAGATCACGGTCGCGGCCGTACACGTCATCCCGGAAATGCACCCTGGGCAGAGCGGGATCGGCCCATGCGGTCCAGTATACAAGGCGCACCTCCATGGGTTCGGGCAGATGGACCGTCCTGTGCGCGCCGGAATCGACCACCTGTTCGATCCGTTGCCTGTCCCATCCCTCCTTTCCGCGCAAAACCGCCTCCGCCAGATCCAGGGGCCGTTCCAGGCGTATGCAGCCCGAAGAAAACAAACGCCGCGCCTTTTCAAACAGGTGGCGGCTCGGGGTGTCGTGCATGAACACCGTGTACGGGTTGGGGAATACGAACTTGACCCGTCCCAGGGCATTTCGCGGTCCCGGCTCCTGGCGGATCCGGTAGGGGAAATTGCCCGCGGACAAGGCCCCCCAGTCCACGGTGGACGGGTCCACCTCGTTCCCCGGTCCGAAGGCGCCCGCATACACCCGCATGCGGTGGGAAGCGATATACCCCGGGTTTTTTTGCACGTCAGGGAGGATGTCCCGCACCGCGATGGATCGCGGCACGTGCCAGTAGGGATTGAACACCAGGTAACGCATGGGCGCCGAAAAAACCGGGGTCTTCCTGTACTTCCTTCCCACCACCACCCGCATGGAAAGGGTCAGCCTCCCCTGTTCCACCAGCGACAGGGTCATGTCCGCGAGGTTCACCATGACAAAGCGGTCCTCCAGCCGGGCCGGAAGCCAACGCCACCGTTCCAGGTTCAGCCGGATTTTGCGTACTGCCTCCTCCACGGGGATGCGCATGGCCCGCACGGTTCCGGGGCCCACCCTGCCGTCGGGGGCCAGGCCGTGGCGCTCCTGGAAGGAGATCACCGCTTTTTCGAGGTCGCCGTCGAACACGCGCCGGGCCTTGGGTTCCTCTGTCCGCACGACGTCGCCGGTGGCTTCCAGGCGCGCCCGCACCATTTCGACGTGGGGTCCGCCGTCACCGCGTTCCGCGCGGATTTCCTCGGGAATCAGGGGCCAGCCCCCTGTTGCGGCAATCCGGGTGTACCGGTCCAAAGCGTCGCGCAGCCGCTCATAACCCAGGTATTTGCAGGAAACCCGGTCAAGGGCCCGAACCACCCCGCCATCCTCGAGGGCGCTACGCAGCAGGACGGGAAAATCGGCGCCCGGCGCGGCTTCGTCCCGGACCGGGGTCGGGGCCCCGGCTTTCACCCTCCCCCGGGACAGATGGCCGGCCAGGGTGAAAAAGGCATCGGTCAGCAACACGTCGGCCGCCGCCCCGGTGGCCGGGTCGTCCTCGTACACGCCTTCAAGCTGTTTTTGCACACCGACAAGCGCGAGCCGGATCGCCCGGAAATGATAGTCCGCCGGCGCGAGGCCGTCCCCGTCCGCCCGGGCCACCCTCTTCATCAGGTCGTAAGCCAGGGGCGACACGGCCTCGCTGTTCATCCAGGCAAGGGAGAAATCGCGTTGCCTGTAGAACCGGCGTACCACGTCCCGCCGGCGCACCACCTCGCCGAGCAATACCAGGGGCCTGCCGTCGGAGTCCTCGAGCCAGAGTCGAATGTACTGGCAAGGCGTTGCCGGCGCCTCTCGGGCGGAAGGCGGTCGGGCATGCGTCAGGGGGCAGATCGCGGCCGCGGCCAAAAGGAGGGAAAGGCTCAGGAACAGCGCGGTTCGCGGTTTTTCCCGGAGGAGATTCATCGGATTTCGACCCGGCCTTTGCCGGATTTGCGCCTCAATCCGTGAGCGGTCCCGGGTCATACTCAGTTCGGATACCAGTAATGGCTGGTCCTCACGCCACCCCCGCCGCCGAAAAATCCCACGGAGACGCAGTTGCAGGTGCAGGTCGCGTTGCTCGGCACGGGCGAGCCGCAGGGCATGGTATAGGTGATCCCGCCGATGGAGATCCTGCCCGCCTCGGTATTTTTCTTCGTCACCGACTCGTCGTATACGCAGGCCTGCCTGGCGCCGTCCGGCAAGCTCCATTGCCGGATGGTCCTGTCCGCCGCGCCGGTGATCAGCCACTCCCCGTCCGGGGTGAACGCCACGGCCGTGACCCCGGCGGAGTGGCCCTCGAAACGCTGGAGTATCTTGCCGTCCGGAATCCGCCAAAGTATCACCGTGCGGTCCTGTGAGGCGGTGGCCGCCATTTTTCCGTCAGGCGACAGGGCAAGCGCATTCACGTTTTCCCTGTGTGCATTGTAATTGGCGAGCAGGCTCACTCCCGGAAGCTCCCAGACAACGAGCCTGGTCTCCACGCAACCCACGAGGAACTTGCCGTCCGGCGTGCCGGCCAGGCACCCGACCACGTCCTCGCCACCCATCCGGGGCGTCAACCTGGTGCCGTCGGAAACGCGCCAGAACTCCATTTCGCCCCTGGCTCCCGAAACCAGTTCCTTGCCGTCGTCCACAAAGGCCATGCTTTCAGGCGGGTTCACGTGGCCCGTGAGCTCCGCCTGCTTCCTGCCCCATGCCGATGACCAGACGATGATGCGGTTCCCGGATTTGGCGCAGGAAGCCAGCCGCTCGCCGTCGGGGCTTATGGCCAGGAGCTTCACCGCGCTCTTGTGCCCTTCGAGTGTGGTTATCTCCTCCAGGGTCCGGGGATTTCTCAACAGGATGTCACCTTTGGGGCTTCCAAAGGCCACGAAGCGACCCTGGGGGTCAAGCGCCATGGGGCCGCCCTTGAACGTGTAGGCCTTGAGGCCCTGCTCGGGCTTGCCTTCGGGAAGCGTCCACACCCCGACCACGCCGTCCACGGCCGTGGAAAGAAGCCGCTCGCCGCCGGAAACCACCAGCAGGTGCGAAACGGCCTTTTTGTGCGCGTGCAGTTCGCCGCAGGTCTGAATCTTCTTCTCCTCCTCCTCCTCCGATTTCTGCTTCGCCTGCCGCTCGGCGACCTCACTGGCGACCTTGCGGGCCTCCTCGTAGGCCCGCTCCTCGTCGGGATCCGGCTCCCGTTCCTCGGAGCAGCCCGCCGCCAGCACCCCCATGCCGAGGGTTCCGAAGAACGCCCGCCGCGTGACGCCCGGGTCGCCTCCCCGACAATGAGCCGCGTACACCCTGGGTTCCCCGTCTTCGTCCGGTTCCACCGGCCCCAGCCTGTCGTCGTGCCTTTCCTGCTTCATGAATGCACCTCCGGAGGATTGATGCGACTGTTGCGTCGGCCGGACGGAATCATACTATCGCGGAACGCCGGGGACAAGTTCGTTTTGAACGGGTGTGTTACCCAGGCGAAAGTGTCCTGTTTGACCGCCGGGCGACAATGTCCCCTTCAGGAAGGCGCGGCCTTGTCGAGACCGGGCTATCGGAAAAACCACTGGCATCCGTACCGGATATCCCGAATCCGGCTTGAAAGGCCCTGCACATGGCAACCGGAGGCGGGGTCATCCCCGCAGCACATCCCGAATCCGCTGCGCGGTAACGGCGCCCTCCCGCAGGACCGCCACGGGGTCGCACGTCGCGTCCACCACGGTGCTGCCCTTGCCGCCCGCCAGTTGCCCGGCGTCCAGGAGCACCTCCGCGCCGGCCGCCAGCTCCGGGGAAAGGTCCTGTATCCGGGAGACAGCTGGCATGCCCGAGATATTGGCGCTGGTTCCGGTGATGGGGATGCCCGCCGCGGCAACGAGGGCGCGCGCCACGGGATGGGCGGCCATGCGGACACCGATCTTTCCGGTCCCTGCGGTGAGATGCGCGTATTCCGGATGCACCGGCAGGACCAGGGTGAGCCCGCCGGGCCACAGACGATTCATGAGGAGCGTGGCCGCCGAGGGGACTTCGGAAACCAGGGGGGCGACGTCCTCCCGCTCGTTCACCAATACCAGAACGGGGCGGTGCAGGGGCCGCTGTTTCAGGGAGAACACCCTGTCCACCGCGCCGGGTCCGCGGGCGTCCGCGGCCAGGCCGTACAGGCCGGTTGTCGGGAACACCACCACCCCGCCCCGCAGGACAGCCCGCGCAGCGGCAAAAATGGCGTCGCGACCCGGATTTTCCGGATCCACGCGAAGTATGGCGGGTTCTGCGTCCATAGGTCGGATGGTCCAGGGCCAGGGGCGCAAGGGGCGAGGAAAAAACCGGAGCCTGAATCCGTGAGCGGTCTCAGGCGGAGTTTACAAGACACGACACGCCGTTCCCCGGCTACTCTCCCTCCCGTTCCAGAAGCACGTGCTCCTTGATCTCGTTGAGGACGAAATAGCGGCGCAACGCCCTGCCCAGTTCCCCGTCCGTGAGCGCCTCGCCCGTGGTCTTTTCCACGAAGTCCCGGACCGCGTCGACCGCGTCGGCCAGTTCCCTGTCGAAAGCCGTTTCACCCATGATTCGCACCGGTTGTACAACTGTTTACAAACACGACGGTTTTTCATTGATTCCAAAAGCGAATGTAGGCGAAACCACCGTGAATTGCAATCCTGCAGGCCCGGATTTTGGGCCATCGCGCCTTGCCTCCGTTCCCGGCCCGCCAGTCTCCGTGGAAAGTCGTCCCTCAATGATGGTGTATTTTGTTGCGGATCATCATCAGCCAGACAACCTGAATCCGTGACGAAAATATTGAAAAAACTTTCAAGAGCCCCATGAAGCGCACTTTCCGCGTGTTCTTGAACAAATCTTCGTTACACCCGGTGGGTGAAAGGATGTTTCGCCCTCCGGGGCGGCCTCATGCGGCGCGTTGTCGGCGTCAGAGCCCGGCCGGCGTACGTCAGTACAGCCGGCAGGTCTCTTCCTTGCCTCCGCACCACCATGAGGCCGCTCACGGATTCAGGAAACAAATAAGCGCCAAACTCCCACTCCCGTGTGCAACTATCCTGAAACGAAGATTGGCCGCCCGGTTTTTTTTCCGCCGCCAAACCCACAAATTCTTGCCGCCCGCCCCTTCCTCTGGTACCTGATTGGCCGGGGCGCACCACCTGAGACCGCTCACGGATTCAGGGAATTGTCCACACTTTCGAAACATGACTCGGGTGTGCTGTCGGATCGAGACAACACGAATACACGCGCCGGCGGACCGGTTCCGTATCGGCGAAAGGCGAGAGGCACCATATGCGTGGGACCACGTTACCGCTTTTACTGGCTCTGTTGATTACCATGGCATTTCCCGCTGTCGCGGCCGCGTCTGACGGCGAGCGCGACGCCGTGACATGGAAGATGGGCACCGTGATCTCCTCCCAGGTTCCGTGGGCCAAGCACATAAGGGACATCATCGAACCCGCGGTGGACCAGGCGTCCGGCGGCAAACTGCGTCTCCACTGGTACTGGGGCGGGGTGCTGGGCGACGAGAACAGGTACATCGAGCTCATGCGAAAAGGGGAGCTTCAGGGCATGGGAAGCTCCTCCATGGGCTTGGTGGCGGCCTGCCCGGAGGTGTCCGTGCTGGAACTGCCCTTTCTCTTCCTGAACTGGGACGAGGTGGACTTCGTGCGCGAACGCATGGCCGGCCCACTTGACGAGCACGCCCAAAAGCGGGGGTTCAAGCTGCTCATGCTCGTGGACCAGGATTTCGACCAGATATACTCGTCCAGGGTGAAGCTGGACAGCGTTGCCGCCTTTCGCCGCGCCCGGTTCGGCTCCTGGAACGGCCCGCTCGAGGAATCCCTGCTGGACGTGCTGGGCGCCCCGGCCATGAGCGTGGACGTGCAGTCCGCGTTGCCCGCGTTCAAACGCCAGGAGGCCGACGCGTTCATCGCCCCGGCACTGTGGGTGGTCTGGGCCCAGTTGCATCCCGTGGTCCGGTACGTGAGTCCGGTCAGGGTCCGCTACTCCCCGGGCGGGGCTGTCGTCACCACAACGGCCTGGCAATCCCTGGACGAGGATTTCCGCGCCGACTACCTGTCCAGGCGTGACGCGTTGGAGCGCGAGTTCTGCAGCCGCTCCCGCCGCGACAGCCAGGACGCACTGCGGGCCATGCTGCGTTACGGCGTTCAACTCACGGAGATGCCTCCCGCGGAAATGGAGAGATTCCGCGCCCAGTGCCGCAAGACGTGGGAGAAGAACGCGGGCGTGCTCTATCCCCAATCCCTGCTTGACGAGGTCCTGGCCCTTCTGAAGGAATACCGCCAAAAGCCGTGACGACCCGCGAAAAACCTGCGTGACATGCCCGACCTGAAGGAATTTTTGCGTGTCCCGGCACGGAGACGGGCGCTTCCGGCGGACCCGGGGGCTTTTCGCCCCGGGCGGGCCGGACGGCCTGCGCGGCCATCCGTCGGCGGGTTCCTTTCCCGCGTCAGCCCCACACCAACACATCCCCTGACAACCCGAGGGCCCGGTCGACGGCGGAAAGCCGGGTGGGGAGAACCATCGGCACCCGCGATTTGCGCTTTTGCGCCCGGTGCATTACATTGGGTATGATTCCTTGACCCTGAATCCGTGAGCGGTCTCAGGTGGTACGGATGCAAGAAAGAGACCTGCCGGCTGTACTGAAGTACGCCGGCAGGTCTCTGACGCCGCAGACGCGCCGCATGAGGCCGCCCCGGAGGGCGAAAAATCCTTTCACCCACCGGGTGAAACGAGGATTTGTTCAAGAACACGCAAAAAGCCCGATTTATGGGGTTCTTGAAAGTTTTTTCAATATTTTCGTCACGGATTCAGGTTGACAAGACAGGTTCCGGAGACGCGCTCCACCCCCCCCACCCCGGAACCGTTTTCATGGAGACGCACACCCATGCACAAATTCCGCTCCCTGCTCAAGACGTCGATCCTCGGCGGCGTGACAGTCATCCTCCCGCTGGCCATTTTCGCAATCGTGTTCCGTTGGATATTCCGGATTCTCACGGACGTGATCCAGCCGGGAACCAACATCGTCATGTCCAGGTCGCCTCTGCCGGAACCCGTTGCCGACGCCATAGTGGTGGCCATCATCCTGATCGCGTGCTTCACCGTGGGCATGATCGTCAAAACCAAGTTCGGCGGCGTTTTCTTCGGAGCCGTCGACAAGGCCCTGCTCAAGCTGCCGCTGTACTCGCTGATCAAGGAAACCGTGATCCAGTTCATGGGGGCGAACAACACGTTCTTTTCAGCCGTGGCGCTGGTGCGCCTCACCGCGCAGGGGCCGTACATGACCGGTTTTCTCATGGACCGGCACCCCTCGGGACTGGTTACCGTGTTTTTGCCCACCGGCCCGAACCCGACGTCGGGCAACATCGTACACCTTCCCGAAAGCCATGTGCACCGCCTGACGGTGAGCGTGGAGGATGCCATGCGTTCCATCATAAGCTGCGGCACCGGATCGCAGAGCCTTTTCGAGACGTTGCCGCAGACGGAGCGGGCCATGCTGGTGTCCCGGCTGGAGGCGGGGGCGGCCAAACCGGAATCCATGGAGTTCTAGACTAGGGGAGGAGCGATGATACCGCTTGAACAACTTCTGTCATCTCCGGATTTCACCCGCGCCGTGGGTGACCTGGCCGGATCCTTCCGGCAACGCTTCGGCCTGGGACCCGTGGATCAACTGGGCGTGGTGGTGCCGGACGTGGAGCGGACCGCCGCCGCCCTGGAACGCCGTGGCCTGGGTCCCTTCTTCATTGCCAAAGGTTCCCCCACCATGTGGAGGGAACGCGGTGAGGATCGGCTTTTCCGTGGAAAACTGGGCGTCGCCCGCCACCAGGGAGTGGAGATCGAACTGCTGGAACCCGGCCATGGATCGGATTTCTATGCCCGGCATGTGGCGGACAACGGCGCGCCCATGGTGCAGCATCTGGGCTTTCTGGCCAGGGACGTGGACAGGGGCGTGGAACGGTTTCAAAAGGACGGTTACCCGGTCCTGGTCCGGGGCCGGATCGAAACCAGCCCTTCGCGCACGGATTTCGCCTACCTGGACACGATGGAGGACTCGGGGTTCATCATGGAATTGATCCACCACAGGGTGCTGGGGATGTCCCTGGCCCCGCCCTGGTGGATATACGCGATCCTCGCGTACCTGGAGATCTGGACCGGCAAGAGATGCATCAGCGTGAAGTAAGGGGTGGTCGGCAACTTTCCTTTTGCGGACAACAATGCCCCGTGGTATGATACATCCCCGGATATGTTGGAAATTTCCGACACGTGTATCGACAGGCGAGGATGCGGCTGCATGTCCGGGTCGAAGGGTCTTCCGACCCCGGTCTCCCCTGGCCTCCCAAAGGTGTGAGGGCATGCCCAAGGAACCTGGAAAACGCGTTTTCATCGAAGACGAGGTAGACCAGCTCTTCGCCGATCTCGGTGACGTCGAGCCGTCCCCGGCGTCCGTGGCCGCGCCGTCCCCGGCGGCCCAGGAGGCCCTGCACAAGGGCCCGGGAAAGGGCGAGGCGGCCAGGGGGGTGTTCGTGCCCGGTCTCATCGAGACCCTGCACGAGGAGGAGAGCCGGATGGATCCGTGGCGGATCCTTCTGGTGGAATACCTCCAGGAACTGGCCGGGTTCATCCACGGTACGCGGAAGGGCCAGGTGCGGGATCTGGACGAGGCCGCGGGCAGACTCGTCAAGCTGCTCAGGAAGCTGGACAGGCTGCCGGACCATGACGGCAGAATCCTCATACGCCACCGGGGAAGGGGCGCCGCGGGCGAAGGTCGCGAGTCGGCCGCGTACGACTACGTGGTGCTGTTCGGCCCCGTGAACCTGGACATCGGGCAGGTGCGGTCGGCGGCCAAGAGGCTGGGCAAGCGGTCTTTGCGGATTGCCGACGACTTCGTGGCCGCGGCGAGCCGGCTTTCCCAGGCCAACGTGGCCAATTTCCACACAACGGTTTCGCTCAACACCAGCGAGGAGCGAAATCGAATGCGCTCCGCCCTCTCCACGCTGGGCAGGTTCTATCGCCAGACCCACGCCGGCCGGAAATCGGCCAAGCTGACGGTATTGACCGACGCGGACCACAGGCCCGAGCCCAACCTGACCATCCTGGCCGCGGTGAGCGGGTTGTCCCTGGACACCATCCAGTACCTGATGCGCCAGGTGCACGGCCTCATGCAGCGGGCCGGGGCCCGCGACCCCATCCAGCAGTACACCAGCATCTACGACGCGGTGTTCGGTTTCAGGAAACTTCGCGACATTGTGCTTAGGCCGCCCATCGAGGTCAACCACATAAGATGGTTCGTGGCCACCTACGATTCCGAGGCCCTGCCCGTGGACCAGGCCCGGCTGGCGCGCCTGGTGGCCCACGAGTTCGCCGACGACCTGCTCAATGCAGCCAGGATCATGGATATCCTGTACGCCGACGACTTCGGTTACATCGATTCCTCCCAACTGGTGGAGCGCCTTGGTTTGGCCACGGACCTCATGTCCGCCATCCACCGCCACGCCACCAGCCAGACCCCCTTCGCCCTTACCACGGCGCGCGCCGAGACCATGTGCCAGGACGTGTTGCACCAGATGGAGAGCAGGCTTGAACGGGTGCCGGACGAGGTGCTGGAGGAGCTGACCGTCGATGGCCTGGAGATCACCTCCAACAGCCCCTTTGGCAAACCCTTGTCATGCGTCGTGGACGCCAGCCTGGTGGACCTCGCCGCCTTTTTCAAACATCGGGCGCTGACGAGGCGCAAGATCAAGGTGATGCCTCGCCGGGCCGAGAAATTCTCGGCCGGGGACTATGCCACCATAGCTCGCGACTTCGGCATCGAGGTTGCCGACGCCGAGGAGCTGGTCAGCCTGTTGAGGGCGTGCTTTGACCGCAAGGGGCATTTTGTGCGTCCCGCCTTCGAGGACAACATCACGGCGTTCTGCCGGCACGAACGCCACGTCTTCGAGTTTTTGTGGACATACCTGAAGGACCATCTTCACAAGGAGGACCGACTGGCCCTGCTCAATGCCCTGCAGATGCTCATCGACCGCATGCAGCAGCCTCAAAGGGCCATTCGGGCGCTGATGAACGACTTTTTGCACGACCCTGAAGTCGTGAGCTTTCCGGACCGCAATGCATTGATGCTCACCATCGTGCTTTTGCGCAAGTTCAACAAGGAACTGACCCTGGACATCGACCAGACGCCGGAGGAGGTCCTGTTCGTGGTGGAGGGGCTGGACGAAGAGGCCACGGCGTTCACCCGGAACCTGGTGGACGCGGCCAGGGAGAGTTTTTTCCTCAAGGTGCGCACCATGCACAGGAAAGCCAAGGGGTATCTCAAGCACAACAACCCTCACGGCCCCAAACCCCTGGAATACGTGCTGGCCCTGGAGCGGGAGGTGTACATCCTTTTGTCCCTCATAGGCGGAATCACCGCGGCCACCGTGCTGCGCAGCGCATTGAGGGAGTACGGCAATCCCGATTCCCAGATATACCGGGTCATGTCCGGCCAGGGGCAACTGGAGCGCTTCTGGACCATACTCTCCGTGACCATCCGCGGCATGGGCCGCGTGGGCGGCCCCGGCGACGTCGGGGCCCTGGCGGAACTGGCTGACCGGCAGGACCGGTTCATGCGCATGTCCACCACCCCGGAGACCAGGGCGCTTGCCGGGGACTTCCCCGTCTGGGTGGAGCGGGCCGTACAGCGCCTCAAGGCGAAACAGGAATCCTGATCCGGACCCGGGGCCGTTTTCACGCGGGGCGCCGCGTCCCGGCCCGGTCCCTGATTCGCGGCCGGAATGGCCAGACAGCCGGGGGCGGCGGCGCGGAGCCGGTTTTTCGCCGGCCCGTGCCGGGAATCGTGTTTCACCGTAAGGGAAAAGGCTTTTGGGCCGTGGAATCTGACTCGAGGCCACTCCGGGTCGGTGGCCCTGGCTGCCCCGGGGAGGAGCATGGATTCAGGTTTATGCTTGGGTTTTGTTTCACGCGATGGTATGATGCGTCCGTATCCGTAAACAGCTTCGAGATAGTGACCAGGCCCTGCCCCGGGGCCCGGGGCCGCCAATCTTCCGTTTTAGGCGGTCCGACCCGCCCCGGCATGTTTTGGGAAATACGCAATGGACTGGGACAGGGAAGTCGAAGGTCTTTTCGAGGACCTTGGCGAAGCCGAGGCTTTCGAGGAACCGGGGGCGGCCTATGCTCCGGGACTCGTGGAGTCCCTGGGTATGGAGCAACAGCGCCAGGACGCCTGGCGCGTGCTGCTCGTGGACTTCGCCTGCCAGATGTCCCGTTATATCATGTCCTCCCGAGCCTGTTCGGCCGGTTCCGTCAACAGCGACATAACCCGCCTTCTGGAAATCCTCACCGTGCTGGAAGACCTCCCGGACGGTGGAGGCAATCTTCTCATATACCACCAGGGCCGCGGCCTGGCCGAGGAAGGCACCGCGTCCCAACGGTATGACTACATGGTGTCGCTGGGCCCCTATTGTCTGGACATCCCGGACGCCAAGGCCGCCGTCCGCCGCATGGGCGACAGCATGCTCCACGTGGTGGTGGACTTTCGCAACGCCCTGAAGACGCTGTCGTCATGCCAGGTGAACACCGTGTACATGGCCGCCCGCGCAACTGACGAGGAAGCTGCCCGACGCACGGAACTGGCGTTGACCGCCATGTCCGACTACTTCTGCGCCATGCGGCCGCTGGCCAACGTCACCCCGGCCGACGCGGTCGACAGGGCCAGGGAGCGGCTTGTCACGGACCAGAAGCGGGTGCCGGACCCCAACCTGACCGCCCTGGCGGCGGTGAACGACCTCCAGCCCCGGACCGTGCAGAACATGGTGGCAAAGGTCCACGGACTCATGCGCACCGCCAAACCGGGCAGCCCCCTGTTCGCGATACCCAGCGTGTACCAGGGCATCTTCGCGTTCAAAAAATTGCGCGACGCACTGGTGCGCCCGCCGGTGGAAATCAACGAGGTGCGCTGGCCGGCGGCGGCCGAAGCCGCGGCCATGCGCGGCGACCAGGCGGAACTGCTGCGTCTGGTGGCCAGCGAGTTCGGCAACTGCTCCCAGGAATCCTGCCGCATCGTGGACACCCTGTGCGCCACGGACTACCGGAGCATGAACGCCTACCACGTTCTTGACCGCCTTGAACTGGCCACAGACCTCCTCCTGGCCATCGAGAAAACCGGGATGAACGGAGGCTCCCTGTCCGCCCGGACCGGACGCTCTCTGGAATCCGCGGCGAAACAGGTCCTGGGCAGACTGGAAAACCGGCTCAAAGGGGTGATGGACCCGGTGCTTGACGACATCTCCGTCAACGGCGACATGCTCGCGGCCCGGGTTGCCAAATCCGGCACCGAACGCCGCCATGCCCATGACGGCATCCGTGACATGGTGGACTTTCTGAAACGCCGCAAAAATACCCGGGAGAAACTGGCCGCCGGATTCGTGGGCGTGTCCCGGCTGGAACAACGCGACTACGAGGACATCGCCAGGGATTACAGGGTACCCACGGAAGAGGCCGGAAAGCTGGTCGGGCTCATGGCCGACTGCTTCGACGCACGGGGCCGGTTCACCAGAAAGCGCTTTGAAGCCGGCGTCCCCAGGTTCGCACGCCATCCCCACATCGTTTTCAGCCTCATGTGGCGCCAGCTTGCGGCGCACCCGGAAAAACAAAGCCGCCTGGACATGCTGAACTGCCTGAGGATCCTTGCCCGGAACACCCGCGTGGGCACGGAAACCATGGACCTGATGGTGGACGAGTTTCTGGACGACGCCAAAGTCACGCGCTACCAGGACCGAAACGCCCTGCTTCTGTCCTCCCTGTTCCTCTACGGCCCCACCAGGGAAATGCACCAGGACATTACCCTGACCTCGCCGGACGTGTTGCGCGGTACTGGCGGCACGGTTCCGGGAATGACCGAGGCGTTGCGGGGCAAACTGGAAAGGTCCAGGGAGCGCCTGTTCACCAAGGCCGGACTGATCCACTCCATGGTCCGGGACTCCCTGGAACACGGCAGGGAACACGGCGGCCTGTCCGTACGGTTTCTCCTTCTGCTGGAGTGGGAACTCTACGCCCTGCTGGGTCTTGCCGGCGGGGAAACCGCACGGCTGGTGGTAAGCGGCGCGCTGGCCGAGTACGGAAATCCGGTGGCGGAGATATACACGTCGCCCGACTCGGACAGGGCGATGGGCTGGCTCTTTCCGGTGCTCATGATCCTGGTTCGCGCCATCGGCAGGGTGGGAAATTACGACGACCTGACGCGTCTTTTCGAAATGCGCAACAAGGCCGCGGACTTCGTCGCCCTCAAGAACACGACCCGCCACAAGGAACAGGTGCGGAAGCTCATCGAATGGACGGACGCCTCGATCCGCATTCTGGAGAAGACGGCCAAGCCTCCGGAGGATGATCTTTTGGATGACAATTTGTGGAGTTGACCAGGTTTTGTGAAATCGTGGTCTGCCGCGTTCCGCTTCGCTTCCCGTCGACGCGGCGTACACGGGTACGCCTTGATTTCGACATGCCCCGTACCCCTGGGTCCCCGCTTTCGCAGGGATGACGTTTCTCGTGGGCGACGTTTCCCTGCGACAACTCCCTGGGTCCCCGCTTTCGCGGGGATGACG
>JBKHBM010000014.1:0-53567 GCA_046542385.1 Desulfatibacillaceae bacterium
AAATTCGCGCGCCTTGCATCTCATCGTTTTTGAACAGGCTGTAAATCCCTGGTTTCTCAACGGGGCTGTTACATGGCGACTGTTTGTGAAATGTGTGGGCGAGTTTCGTTTCTCATGGGAAGATTGCCGCAGGAAACCTCACGGGGTGTGTCTGTGGGAAGCCGGCGGCGATGCGACACGCCACCGGCTTCCCATCCTCCGGAGGTAGACGGGAGGCGGAGGAATCGAAAGGAAAACCTGAATCCGTGGGCGGCCCCGGCCTGGGCGGATGCGAACAGCCCGGGCCATGGGCCCTGTCAGCCTGTTGAAAAACGCGATCCGCGCAGTACGCGCCGCGTTTCCCGGCGGCGCGACGTACGCCGGGTACGCCAACCTCCCCGGAATTCGCGCCTTGCATCTCGTCGTTTTTGACCAGGCTGCCAATCCCGAGTTTTTCAACGGCCTGTTATGCAAGTACGCTTCGTCATCCTGTGCAGGCGGGGATGACGGTTGGTTCCGACGCGTTACCGACCGAGCGAACCCTGGTTCCGCCCAACTTCATCAAGAAGTCTCCGGTTCCGCGTGCAAACGTGTTTCGCCTGCCCGGTGCCTGCCGTCGCCCTCGCGCGTTTCACGCAAAGATGTCGGACGGCATGTACGGATGGGTGCCTTCGATCACCTCCACGCCCGCCTTGGCCTTTATCTTGGCGATGATGGTGTCCCTGTGCGGGCAGTGGTCCGTGATGCAGGGGGCGATGTGCACCTTGGTGGGCTTCTCGCCCATGGGCGCGTTCCACAGTTTGACCTGAGCCAGCCGGGTCACGATGGCGGCGCCCGGGCAGTCTCCGCAACTCAACAGACCCAGCATCTCCGCGTCCTTGCCGGACCACCGGGAAAACTCTCCTTCCCGGCGGTTGAATCCCACCATGCAGCGGGAGCAGCCGATGCAGACATCGTCCATGGCGCGTTTGCATCCGACGATGAGAATTTTTTCCATTATGAACCTCAAAACGCTTGACTGGTTGAATAGGCCCCGTTTTCAGGGGGGGATGTATAATGAGATATAACTCATAAACACGGGTTGCGCAAGAATTTTTTCGGCGGCGTGAAAAATCGAGCGTCCGTTTCATAAATATCCGTCAACCCTCTAAATACAATGTGTTTCCCGCCATATTCGGCGAACCGCCTCAAAAAAGACGTTTTCTCCGGATGCGTCCTTGTGGTAAAAACCCCCGACCATGGCGGCATGCCCCCTTGCCGGTTTTACAAAACACCTGAATCCGTGACGAAAATATTGAAAATACTTTCAAGAGCCCCATAAATCGGGCTTTCCACGGATTCAGGAAAACACTCAAGGAGCAACGAATGGACTTTTTCTTCCAACCCGCCGGAATCGCCCTCATCGGGGCGACCACCAATCCGCACAAGGGCGGGCACAGCATACTGAGGAACCTCAAACACGGGTACAAGGGCGCCATCCACCCGGTGAACCCGCGCTACGACGAAATCCTGGACATGAAATGCCACAAGTCCGTTGCCGACGTGCCCGACCCCGTGGACATCGCCATCGTCTTCATCCCGGCGGCCGGTGTTCCGGACGCGGTGGAGCAGTGCGCGGCGCGGGGCATCAAGGGCGTGATCCTGGAGTGCGGCGGATTCGCCGAGGCCGGTGCCGGCGGCCGGGAGTTGCAGGCCCGGGTGGACGAGACCCGGGACCGCACCGGCATCCGCGTGTGGGGCCCCAACTGCATGGGCCTGGTGGACGCCAACCGTGACCACGTGTTCTCCTTCGTGGCGCCGTCCATCTGGGACGAGGGGCTGCTTGGCGGCGACGTGTCGTTGATCGTGCAAAGCGGGATGCTGTCGGGCGGATTTCTGACGGACATCATGACCCACGGAACCATGGGCGTGTCCAAGGTGTGTTCACTGGGCAACAAGTCGGACGTGGACGAGTGCGACGTCCTGGAATACCTTTTGGGCGACCCGGACACGAAAGCTGTCGGCATGTACCTGGAATCCGTCAACGACGGCCGCAGGTTTTTGTCCCTGTGCAAAAAGAGCGACAAGCCCATGGTGCTGCTCAAGGGCGGGATGTCGACGGCAGGCGCGAAGGCGGCCATGTCCCACACGGCGAGCATGGCCGGCGACGGCCGGGTGATCCGGGGCGCCATGGCCCAGGCGGGGGTTGTGATGGCCCGGGATTTCAAGCAGATGATGGACGTGTGCCGCTCCCTGGCCATGAGCCCGCCGCCGCGGACGCCCCGGGGGAGGATCGCCGTTCTGACGTACAGCGGCGGGGCGGGCATCATGTCCTCTGATTTCATGGAGGGCACGCATCTCGAGGTGGCGGAGCTTTCGGACGGTGCGAAGGAGGCGCTGGCCGGGGTCTTCCCCGAGTGGATGCCCGTGAACAACCCCGTGGACCTGTGGCCGGCCGTGGAGAGGAACGGATTGAACAAGGTGTACGGCACGGCCGTGCAGGCGGTGTGCGACGATCCGGGCGTGGACGCGGTGATGCTGCACCTTTTTGCCTCGGGCATTGTCGAGCCTGACGTGGAGTCTCTGGCGCGTGTCTTGCGCAAATCCGGAAAGCCGGCCTTCGGCTGGCTGTTGGGGGCCAGGGACGCGGCCCGGCGCATGCACGTGACCATGCAGGAAAACGGGGTGCCCGTGTTCAGGGAACTGTACCGCGCCGTGGAGTGCATGGACGCGGTGTTCGCCCGGCACGCAAATCCGGCCGCGCTGGCCGTTTCGGAATTTCCTCCTGGCGGCGACCGGCTGGAGCTGCCACCGGAGGCGGTCAGGATGCTGGAAAGCCGTGCCGGCGCCATGGACGAATTCGACTCCAAGAAGATTCTGGCCGCGGCCGGGCTTCCCGTGGTGGAGGAGTCGGTGGCGGAATCCATGGATGCGGCGCGCGGGTTCGCGGAAAAGGTGGGCTGGCCCGTGGTGGTGAAGGGCCTGCTGCCCGGGGAGGTCCATAAGACGGAGCACGGCCTGGTGCGCCTTGGCGTGGACAGCGGGGAAAAGTTGGGTGAGGCTTACGCGGCGGTGGCCGGCGTGCTCAAGGGCCAGGGGCGGGTGCTCTTGCAGAAGCAGGTGGCCGGGGAGCTGGAACTGATCGCCGGGCTGGTGCGGGACCCGCAGTTCGGCCCGTGCGTTATGGCGGGCCTGGGCGGCACGTTGGCCGAAGTGCTGGACGACGTGGTCTTTGCCGTGGCGCCGCTGTCCCTGGTCGACGCCGTGGCCCTGCTGGGCCGTTTGCGGAACAGGCGGCTGCTGGAGGGTTTTCGGGGCGCTCCGCCGGTTGACGTGAGCGCCGTGGCCGATATACTGGTGAACCTGTCCAGGCTGGGCCATGCGTTCGAGCATGTGGCGGAAATCGACGTGAATCCGCTCATGATTGCAAATGGCAAGCCGGTTGCCGTGGACGCCACGGTTATTTTGCGCTAAAATCCCAAAGTCGAAAAGTCATTCCGATCAACGTCCGATCCGGCGGCCCGCCAGCGGGCCGCCCCATCCTCCCCCTTTCATCAAAGGAGCCTGCCATGGAGCTTCGCACGTTTTCCGTTTACGACATATTCAAACGCAACGCGAAAAACGTACCCGGTTCCGTCGCCGTGGTCTTCGGCGACCGGCGCGTGACGTACGCCGAATTGCTGGTGGAGGTGAACCGCATGGCCTCGGGCCTGGCTTCCCTGGGCGTGGGCAAGGGGGACCGGGTGGCGGTTCTGTCCCACAACCGGCCCGAATACGTTGCCGCGTTCGGCGCGGTGGCGGCCCTCGGCGCCATCATCGTTCCCGTGAACTGGCGGCTTTCCGCCGAGGAGTGCAAACACGTGGTGGAGGACACCACGCCCCGGGCCTCCATCTGCGACGAGAACTGCCGGGAACGCATGGAGGAGATCGTGGAGATGGGCGCGCCCGTGGGCAGGCCCGTGTCAGTCACCCCCTGCGACGAGGACTGGGTGTGCCTGTCCGACCTGCCCGGGGACGACGCGCCGACTTTGGCCGAAGTCGCGGCGGACGATCCCTACTGCGTCATCCACACCGCGGCCGTGGAGGGCAAGGCGCGGGGAGCGGTGCTGACCCACGGCAACGTGATATACGGCAACATGCAGGCCCTGGCCGTCATGGGGCTGGCCAGGGAACCCGTGCATCTCTCCATGCTGCCGCTGTTCCACATCACGGGCGTGAACCTTACCCTCACCACGGCGCACGCCGGAGGCAGGAACGTGATCATGGAAAAGTTCGACGCGGAACGCGCCGTACAGAGCATCCGGGACGAGGGGGTGACCCTGCTGGCCAGCTTCCCGCCCATCCTGGCGACCCTCACCGAACGAATCCAGGCGGAAGGTGGAGGCGCGGACACCCTGGCGCACGTCCTGGGCATCGATTCGCCGGACAACATCAAGGCCTTCGAGGAGACCACCGGCGCCACGTTCTGGTGCCTGTACGGCCAGACCGAAACGTCCGGACCCGTGACCTTCTCACCGGCCCGGGAGAGGCCCGGTTCCGCCGGACAGCCGGGACCGTTGACGGACGTGCGGCTGGCGGACGACGGGGACCGCGACGTACCGTTGGGTGAAAATGGCGAAATCCTGGTGCGCGGCCCCCTGGTGTTCGCCGGGTACTGGAACAAGGACGAGGTGAACCGCCACACCTTCCGCGACGGCTGGCACCACACCGGCGACATAGGGCGATTCGACGAGGGCGGCTACCTGTGGTTCGGTGGGCGCAAACCGGAAAAGGACCTCATCAAGCCGGGCGGCGAAAACGTCTATCCGGCCGAAGTGGAAGCCGCGTGCCTGGAGCATCCGGGAATGGCCGAAGTGTGCGTGATCGGCGTCCCGGACAGGAAATGGGGCGAAGGCATCAAGGCCGTGTGTGTGCGCAAGCCGGGCCAGGAATTCTCCGCCGAGGACCTGATCGCCTTTGTCGGAGGCCGCATCGCCAGGTACAAGAAGCCCCAGTACGTGGCCTTCGTGGAGGCTCTGCCAAAGACGGCGGCCGGAGTGGTGGACAGGATCAGGGTCAAGGAAGAACACGGGGAGAATCAGGCCGGGCCCACAAGCGGGACATGAGCATGACAGCCCGTTGAAAAACCCGGAATTGGCAGCCTGTTCAAACGATCAGATGCAAGGCGCGCGAATTCCGGGAAGGTCGGCGTACCTGGCGTACGTCGCATCGACGAAAACGCGCCGCATCACCGCGGATCGCGTTGTTCAACAGGCTGCCAAAGGCCGGCACGGGGCATATCCCGCCGACATCCATGACTGAAAAGCGACCGGGGACGGCGCGGACCGTCCCCTGTCTCGAGGCGACCGCCAGCTACTTCTCCAGCTTTTTCGCGGCTTCGTCGAACTTCTCGTTCATCCGTGTGTTCATTTCCGCGGCTTCGTCAAGCAGCGCCGCCACTTCATCGAGGCCTTCGGCGGCGGCCCGTTTGGCCCACTGCCGGTAGGTGCCGGCGTGGCCCACGTTGTGGTTTTTCCAATGCTCCAGCAGGGTGACCAGTTTGTCCCTGGTGGTCAGCCCCGCGGAGGCGGGCTGGTCGTCGTGGGAATGGCTATGGGGGCGTCCATGGTCCTTGTGCATGACAGGGTCCTTTCGCTTGGAAGGTTGGAGTTCGGAATGCGCCTTGGCACCGGTTGCGGACACAGTGTAAACCTGAAACGGCTGTTTGGCAATGCCGGGACGCGGAATCACTCGGAGGGGTCGATGGCGGTTTTCCTACCGTGGATGAGGAGAATTGCCGTTTGACAGGAAAACAACCGTGTGATATTTTTTACTGCTTATCCATCGGGACTTTTTGAATACAGCATCAGACTGGGAATGGTTTGCATGAACGGCGACAATCCCGAAACCGAACTCGAAAAAAACCTCACCATCTCAAACGAGTTGGGCCTGCATGCCCGGTGCGCCGCCCAGATAGCCGAACTGGCCCAAAAGGCCGACGGCGGCGTCAACATCAGGCACAAGGGACAGATGGTCGACGCCGCCAGCATGCTGGACATCCTCACCCTGGCCGCGGGCAAGGGCGAGGAAATCACCGTCATCATAAAAGACGCCACCGACGAACACGTGTTGCGGGAAATCGCCAGGCTCGTGGAAAGCGGTTTCGGAGAGTAGCGGTCCATGTCCGCAAGCAGCGTACAACGTCCGAAGGAACGAATTCTTGGCGGAACCGCGGGTTCCCCGGGTATCTGCGTGGGCCAGGCGTACATCCTGGATCGCCAGCGGCTGGGGGTGGTCAAGAAGTACGGCCTGGAATCCTCTCAGGTGGGTCCGGAGATCAACCGTTTCAAGCGCGCGGTCAAGGCCGCGGAAAACGAGCTGAAGAGCCTGATCCGGAAGGCCCCGGAGGAACTGGCCCAGCAGACGTACATACTCGAGGCCTACGCCGCGTTGCTACGGGACAAGATGTTCTACGGCAGGACCGTTGAAACCATCGAGTCCGAACCCGTGAACGCCGAATGGGCCCTGAAGCGTACGGTCGACGGCCTGAAGCAGGTATTTTCCAGGATACAGGACGATTACATCCGCGAGCGGATGACGGACATCGGCCACGTCTATGAAATGGTGATGCGCCAGCTTACGGGCGCGGCCGAAGAAAGCATGGACAAGCTGCACAAGCGGGTCATCATCGTGGCCCACAACCTGTCCCCCGCGGAAACCAGCCAGTTGCAGCTGGACCGGGTCATGGGCATCGTCCTGGACCGGGGAGGCCGCACTTCCCATACCAACATCATCGCCCGGTCCCTGCAGATTCCGGCCGTCCTGGGCCTGGAGTGGGCCACGTCGCTCATCCAGACCGGGGACGTCATCATCGTCGACGGCAGCCGCGGCACCGTGGTCATCAACCCGGAGGAGGACACCCTGCTCCGTTACCACGAACTCCGGGACCGGTGGGAGGCGGCACAGGCCCTGATGGTCCGGGACAGCCACCTGCCCGCGGAAACCACCGACGGCCTGAGGGTCTCGGTTAAGGGCAACATCGAACTCATGGAGGAAGTCGTCCAGGTCAACGACCGGGGCGGCGACGGCATCGGCCTGTACCGGACCGAGTTCCTGTATCTCAATCGCTCGGAACTGCCCGGCGAGGAGGAGCTTTTCGACAACTTCAGGGAAGTCGCCGAACTCATGGCCCCCCGGCCCGTCACCATCCGGACACTGGACGTAAACGGAGACAAGGTTGCCCAGGGCATCCGGCCGGACGAGGGCGAGAACCCGGCGCTGGGCCTGCGAGCCATACGTCTCTGCCTCAAGGAGCCCGACATTCTTCGCACCCAGATCGGGGCGGTATACCGGGCCGGGGCCTATGGAAACGTGCGGCTGCTCTATCCCATGATCTGCTGCGTGGAGGAGATCATCGCCATCCGGGAGATCTGTCGCCAAGTGCAGGAGGACCTCGAAAAACGCGGTTTGCCCTACAATTCGGAGATCGAGACGGGCATCATGGTGGAGGTTCCCTCCGCCGCGATCATGGCTCACCTGTTCGCCCCGTACGTGGACTTCTTCTCCATAGGCACCAACGACCTGGTTCAGTACACCCTGGCCGTGGACCGGAACAACCGCAACGTTGCCCACCTGTTCCAGCATCTGCACCCGGCCGTGGTCCATCTCCTCAGGATCGTGGCCGACGTGGGCAAAAAGCACAACGTCCGCCTTGCCATGTGCGGGGAGATGGCGGGTGACCCCGTGAACATTCCCCTGCTCATGGGGCTGGGGTACTGGGACCTGAGCATGAATCCCCAGGCCATCCCGGCGGCCAAGACGCTGATCCGCAAGCTGGACAAACGCTCCTGCGAACTGCTGGCCAGGGACGTCGTCAAGTTGAAAACCTCCGAGGAAATACTTACCTTCATAAAGGAATCGCTCGGAGACAAACTCTCGGGCCTCAGCAACTCGGACGACAACGGCTCCGGCCCGTAGACCGGCGAGGCCCGGCCATCCCGCGTCCGGCGCCCGGCTGCACGCAAAGGTGTTTACCCGACATGCGAAACAGTTTCAAAAGCGTGGCCAAAAACCGCAAGGCGCGCCACGAATATCATATCGAAGACGAAATGGAAGCCGGGATGGTGCTGACGGGCACCGAGGTGAAATCCCTGCGAATGGGCAAGGTGAACATCAAGGACTCCTACGCCCGGCTTGCCAACGGGGAGTTGTGGCTTCACCAGCTCCACATCGGCGAGTATCCCTTTGCCTACTACAACAACCATGAGCCCCTGCGGCCCCGCAAGCTGCTGGTGCACAAGCAGGAGTTGAAAAAGCTCTTCGGCAAGATCAAGGAAAAGGGCTACACCCTGGTTCCCATGGAACTGTACTTCAAGAACGGCAAGGCCAAGGTGCGCCTGGCCCTGGCCAAGGGCAAGCAGAAGTACGACAAGCGCGAATCCATCAGAAAACGCGAGGAGCAAAGGGAACTGGACCGGGCCAGGAAGAAGGACCAGGTATAACAGCCTGTTGAAAAACGCAGTCTGCGGCGTTGCGCTTCATTTCTCGTCAGTGCGGCGTACCACAAGTACGCCTTATTCCTCGAAATTCGCATGCCTTGCATCTCATCGTTTTTGAACAGGCTGTAAATCCCTGGTTTTTCAACGGGCTGAAAACCCCCTTGCTCGCGCCGGACCGCGCACCCCGGGTCAGTCCTTCCCCGCCTCCGGCCATCGGCGGCTTCTGTACGCCGCAACTGCGCGTTGACAAAACCGCCCTGTTCCTATATCCCAACAGATGAGGAAACCCGCCGTATTCCGGCTTTTCGCACAGAAAACGACCCGAGGGGGGTACTCCGGCTCGTGATTTGGCATCCGCGCACTCCCCGGGGCCGTACACACAATCGATCAGAGGGGTTATGGACACCAAGAACATCATTGTAATGAACGGCAGGGAGTTCGCCTTCCAACCGGGCGAAACCATCCTGGAGGTGGCCCGGCAACACGACGTCGACATCCCCACGCTGTGCCATCTGGCCGGCGCCTCGCCCACCGGCGCGTGCCGGATCTGCGTGGTGGAGGTGGAGGGTGCGCGCACGCTGCTGACCGCCTGCTCGACGCCGGCGTCCAACGGCATGGTGGTTCGCACGGAATCGCCCAAGGTGGTTCGCGCCAGAAAATCGACGCTCGAGCTTCTGCTTTCCTCGGGCAACCATAACTGCGCGGTCCGCGGGTCGGACGGCAGGGAATGGACGGACTTCCAGCTTGCGGTGCAGGAATCGGACAATGCAGAGGCCCTGTGCCCCGTGTGGGGCGACTGCCGGCTGCAGGAACTGGCGTACAAGTACCAGGCGGACGGCCAGCGGTATCCCCGCACCGAGGTCAAGTATCCCATCGAGGACGTGAACCCGTTCATCGTCCGCGACTTCTCCCGCTGCATCCTCTGCGGCCGTTGCGTCCAGGCGTGCAACGACATCCAGGTCAACAACGCCATCAGCTTCGGATACCGTGGCGCGGAGAGCAAGATCGTGGCGGGCGAGGACTATCCGCTGGTCAACTCGGACTGCGTGTTCTGCGGCGAGTGCGTCCAGGTCTGCCCGGTGGGCGCCCTGGTGGAGAAGCAGGGGCGCTACCATTATCGTCCCTGGGAGATCGAGAAGGTGCGCACCACGTGCAGCTACTGCGGCGTGGGCTGCCAGCTGGACCTGCACGTGAAGGACAACAAAATCGTCAAGGTGGAGGGCACCGAGGGCGTCGGCCCGAATTACGGCAGCCTGTGCGTGAAGGGCCGCTTCGGCTACGACTTCGTGAACCACCCGGACCGGCTCACAAAGCCGATGATCAGGGAAAACGGCAAGCACCGCGAAGCCACCTGGGATGAAGCCCTGGACCTCGTGGCAAAGCGCTTTTCCGAGATCAAAAAGGAGCACGGTTCCGACACCATGGGCGTGCTCACCTCCGCCCGGATCACGAACGAGGAAAACTACCTGGCGATGAAATTCGGACGCGCGGTGCTCGGCACGAACAATGTCGACCACTGCGCGCGTCTCTGACACAGCTCCACGGTGGCCGGTCTGGCCGCCGCGTTCGGTTCCGGAGCCATGACCAATCCGATC
Source organism: Desulfatibacillaceae bacterium (assembly GCA_046542385.1). Classification (GTDB taxonomy): domain Bacteria; phylum Desulfobacterota; class Desulfobacteria; order Desulfobacterales; family Desulfatibacillaceae; genus JBKHBM01. Next base: position 10,031 of record JBKHBM010000014.1, read on the forward strand.
GGGGACATCGAGAAGTCCGACGTGATCCTGATAACGGGTTCCAACACGACGGAAAACCATCCCGTGCTGTCCAGCTACGTGAAACGCGCCGTCAAGTTCCACGGAGCCAGGGTCATCGTGGTGGACCCGCGCAGGATACCGGTGACGAAGTTCGCCACCCACTGGCTGAGGCCCAGGCTGGGCACGGACGTGGCCTGGATCAACGGGCTCATGCACGTGATCCTCAAGGAGAACCTGCACGCAGAGGAATACGTGCAGGGGCGCACCGTCGGCCTCGATGAGATGGCCGAGACCGTCAAAAAGTACACGCCCGAGTACGTGGAGGAGATCACCGGCATCCCGGCCGATGATCTCGTGGCGGCGGCGCGCCTGTTCGCCGGCGCCCCGGCCGCCAGCATCCTGTACGCCATGGGCATCACCCAGCACATCTGCGGCACGGACAACGTGAAGTCCCTGGCCAACCTGGCCATGCTGTGCGGCAACATGGGCGTGGAAGGCGGGGGCGTGAACCCGCTGCGCGGCCAGAACAACGTGCAGGGCGCTTGCGACATGGGCGGTTTGCCCAACGTGTACACGGGATACCAGCCCGTGGTGAACGAGGAAGCGCGAAAGAAGTTCGAAAAGGCCTGGGGCGTGGAGCTTTCCCCCGACCTGGGCCTGACGGTCACGCAGATGCTGCCGCTGGCCGACGAGGGCAGGTTCAAGGCCATGTACATCATCGGCGAGAACCCGATGGTTTCGGACCCGGACCTGAGGCACGCCCAACACTGCCTGGAGGCCCTGGACTTTCTCGTGGTCCAGGACATCTTCATGACCGAAACGGCGCAACTTGCCGACGTGGTCCTGCCCAGCGCCTGCTTTGCCGAGAAGAACGGCAGCTTCACCAACACGGAGCGCAAGGTGCAGAGGGTCCGCAAGGCCGTGGAGCCGCCCGACGGGGCCAGGGACGACTGGCGGATCATCAGCGAGATCGCAACGCGCATGGGCTACGAGATGTCTTACGAGAACGCGGAGAGGATCATGGAGGAGATCTCCGGCGTCACTCCGTCCTACTGCGGCATCAGCTACGGCCGCATCGCCCACGAGGGCATCCACTGGCCGTGCCCGAATCCCGAGCATCCGGGCACGCCCTGCCTGCACGTGGACCAGTTCTCCTGCGGCCTGGGCGTGTTCCACGCCATCGAATGGGTGCCGCCGGCGGAGCAGCCGGACGATGATTACCCGCTGTTCCTGACCACGGGACGGGTCCTGTACCAATATCATACGGGCACCATGACCATGAAGTCCGAGGGCCTGAACGAAAAGGCCCCGGAATGCTTCGTGGAAATCTCCAGGGCGGACGCCGGGAAGTACGGGATCGCGGATGGTGACATGATGACGGTGCAGTCGCGGCGGGGCGAGATCACGGCAAAGGCCAGGGTGGGGGACATGACCGACACCGGCACCCTGTTCATCCCGTTCCACTACGCGGCGGCGGCCGTGAACAGGCTGACCAATACGGCGCTGGATCCGGTGGCCCGGATTCCGGAACTGAAGGTCTGCGCGGTGAGGGTTGGCAAGGCCGCATGACGGCCTGCCCGGGAACGTGATCTCCGTGGCGCGTTCGGCGACAGGACAAACAAGGGCCCCGGTGGCGATGACGCTGCCGGGGCCTTTTTGCCGGTAGTTGTCGCCGGGAGGACCGGGTCCGTGCATTCAACCCGGCAAGGGTGGCGGGGGAGTCGTTACTTCCGCCCTGAATCCGTGACGAAAACATTGATAAAACTTCCAAGAACCCCATAAATCGGGCTTTTGGCGTGTTCTTGAACAAATCCTCGTTACACCCGGTGGGTGAAAGGATTTTTCGCCCTCCGGGGCGGCCTCATGGGGCGCGTCTGCGGCGTCAGAGCCCGGCCGGCGTACATCTGGTACAGGCGGCAGGTCCCTTCCTTGCCTCCGCACCACCTGAGACCGCTCACGGATTCAGGTTCCGGGCAAGGAAACAGGCCTGGGTGGAGGGCCGTTTGCCCGGCCCGGCCTCTGCCTGGGCCAGGGCGTTGCATATCAGCCTGTTGAAAAACGCGATCTGCGGCGTTGCGGCGCGTTTCCCGTCGATGCGGCGTACCGTAAGTACGCCTTATTCCTCGAAATTCGCGCGCCTTGCATCTCATCGTTTTTGAACAGGCTGCCAATTTCGAGTTTTTCAACGGGCTGATATGGCGGTTTCCATGGGAATCAGGTCCAGGGGGATCATCTCGCGAATGCTGTTTTCCCGGCAGATCGCCTCGTTTCTGAGGCCTTCGGCGAGCGGCATGACCACACCGGAGGGAACCGGCGTGATGAGGTTGACCCAGTAGGCGGACAGGCGCGGCGTGAACACGGGAACGCCGAACAGGACGCGCCGAAGACCCCGGACCCGGGCGTACATGCGCATGAGGTCAGCGTAGCTGAGGATTTCCGGGCCGCCGATGTCCAGTGTCCTGCCCTCGGTTTCCGGGGTGTCAAGGCAGCCGGCAAGGTACTGGATCACGTTGTCCACGTCTATGGGCTGTGACCGCGTGTACACCCACCTGGGGCATGCCATCACCGGCAACCGTTCCACACCAGGTAGCGGATGATCTCGAAGGAGGCCCCGCCCGCCCCGATGATCACGGCGGCCCGCAGCACCGTGGTTCTGACTCTGCCCGACTGGAGGATGTCCCCGATCTCCTGTCTGCTGCGAAGATGGGGCGACAGGTCGTCGGTGAGGTCGCCCAGGCCGCCCATGTAGATGATGCGGCGGACCCCGGCCCTGTCCGCCGCGTTGACGAAGTTTTCCGCGGCGAGGCGGTCCCTGTTCTCGAACTCCCGGGTCTGGGCCATGCTACTGCCCCCCATGGAATGCACCAGGTAGTAGGCCGTGTCCACGCCGTCCAGGGCCGCCGGCAGGGTTTCCGGCTCCAGGAGGTCGGCCCGGACCATCTCGGGAGGGCTCGACAACGGCGTCGCGGTGTCCAGGGATTTCGCGGACCTGGACAGGCAACGCAGGCCGTGACCCTTGTCGTCCAGGGCATGGACGAGTCGTTTGCCCAGAAAGCCGGTTGCTCCGGTTACGAGTATTCGGGACAAGGGTGCCTCCGGGGTGTGGAATGGTTGAGAGGGGGCAACCCCGGGGGTTGAAATCCCGGCCTGAATGCCCTTGTCCCCCCCGGGACTGTTTTATGGAGAACGAAGTCGATTGTATCGGGCACGGCGCGCCGTGCCTGCCGTGCTCCGGGTTTCGTATGCTCTGCCGACCACAGCGGGAAACGCCTTTCCGCCTGCCGTCTTTCGCCCTCACCTTTCCCCGGTCGCTAAAGCGGATAGTTGATCTTGTGGATACTCACCGCCTTGGTGGTGGCCACCACGTTGGTCCGGTTCAGGCGTTTGCCCAGGTTGGACTTGTGGTTGAAGGCGATCTGGCCCATGAGGTTGCGTTCGTCCAGCAACACGTTGACCATGCGCAGGACGTCCTCCTCGCAGGCGTTGAGCATCTCTGCAAGGACCTGCACGTTGAAACCGGCGAAAAAGCGGGAGAACAGGTCCAGGTTGTTGACCAGGATGCGGTTGAGCGCCTTGGCCGCCCCCTCCACGTCCATCCGGCTCAACAACTCGGTGGCAAAGGCCGCGTTGTTGGCCACCACGTGGTTGGCGGCCCTGGACACGGCCTCCGCGTCCAGTCCGGCGATGATCCTGTCCACGACCGCGGTGTCGACGGTGGCGAGCGTGTTGGCGGTGGCGGCCAGGGCCCCCGCGTCCACCTTTTCGGCCATGGCGGTGATGAAGGCGGGATTGTTTGTGAGCACGGCGTTGACCGTTGCGGAGACGGTTTCCGGGTTCAGGGCGCCGATGACATTGGCCGCGAAACCGGGATTGGCGGCGAGCAGCGTGTTCACCGCCTCGCCCACGGCGGCCGGGTCCAGTTCCCCCGTCATCTTGCCGGCAAGGTTCGACGCGGCGGGCATGACGGCCTGGATGCTTCTGGCCAGCGCGGCCGGATCCAGCCCCGAGACGACCCGAGATGCGAACTCGCCGTTTTGCGCCGCGGTGCGGCTCACGGCGTCGGCAATGACGTCGCTGTCCAGCCCGGCCACCACCCGTGACAGGAAGTCCGGGCTGGTTCTGGCCAGGGAGTTCACCGCGGTCGAAACGACTCGCGGGTCCAGGCCGTCCAGCACCGGACCGGCGAAATCCGGCTTTTTGGCCAGCACCGTGTTCAGCACCCGGGCCAGCGGAGCCGGGTCGATCTCGCACAGAACGTCGGCAACCAGCTGGGAGGTATTCTCCAGAAGGGTCTGGACGGCGCGCGCCGCCGTTTTCGGGTCCACGCGTCCCGCCATGTCCCGCATGGGGCCGCCCGAACGTTCCACCAGGGAATCCATGACCGCGGAAATCTGTTCCGCCTCCAGCCTCACCAGCATCTGCTCGACAAACCCGCGCCCGCGGGTTTTCGCGTTGTCCAGCGCCTCCCCCATCACCGCCGAATCCAGGCCCGTGGCCATGGCTTCGGCAAGGTCGGTGAGAAACGCGGGGTTGCGGGCCATGAATTCATTGACGAGCACGACCAGGGGACGAGCGTCCACCTGGGCCAGAACCCGGCCCATCAACCGGGCGTTCCGTTCCAGCATGGCGCTCAAAAACCACCCAACCCGGTCGGGGTCCATCCGGTTGGCGATTCTTTCCGGCAGGTTGGTCGCGGCTTTGGCGACCCTGCCTATGGCCCTGTCCACGATGGTGACACGGCGCGCCCTTCCCAAGATCGAGTCCGCTCCAACCCTGCCAAGTGCACCGGGCGGTCTTTGGGTCACATCAACCTCCTTGAAACTTTCATGTATGCATCACGTTTCATTACTATGTTACAGATCGCCAGTCAACGACTTGGTATGCCCGTCGCGAATCCGCACGGGACCCCGGCGGATTTTCACGATGTTTGTGAAAATATTTTCCTGTGGTATACAGGGGGTCCGTACCAGCCCCCACCCAGCCTACAGACAAGAAGCCGGAGGTCACTGCATGAGCAACAGCAAAAAACAGAGCGAACGGATTTTCGACCAGAGCGACTTTCCCGTGAGCCACGTGCGCGGCACCATTTTCCAGGGCACCGGCCACGACATGGAGGAGCTTGCACAAAAGCCGTTGGTGGGGGTCGCCAATTCCCACACGGAGATGAATCCCGGGCACATGCACCTCGCGGGCCTGGCGGCCAGGGTAAAGGACGGCGTCCAGTCCGCCGGCGGCATCCCCTTCGAGTTCAACGTGCCGGCCCCGTGCGACGGCATCGCCATGGGCCATGCGGGCATGCGCTTCGTCCTGGCCCAGCGGGATCTCATCGCGGACATGGTGGAGACCCACGTCCGCAGCATGTGCCTGGACGCCGTGGTGTTCATCGCGAGTTGCGACAAGATCCTGCCCGGAATGATCATGGCCGCGGCCCGGCTGGATCTTCCGTGCATTTTCGTCACCGGCGGCCCCAATGCCATGCGAATCCGCATGACCCCGGCCATGAAGGGCAGCATCTCCCACAAGGACTACGAGGACATCAACGACAAGTTCGCCACCGCCACGTGCGCCACCTGCGGGGCCTGCGAGATCATGGGCACGGCGAATACTTTCCAGTGCCTTGCCGAGGCGCTGGGTCTGTGTTTGCCCGCCACCGCCAACATCCCGGCGTACGCCGCGGACCGGCTGCTGTATGCCCGCAAGAGCGGACAACGCATCGTGCGGATGTGCGAGGAGGAACTGACGGCGGGGAAAATTCTGACCAGGGAATCGCTGCTGAATGCACTGCGCGTGGACCTTGCCATCGGCGGGTCCACCAACGCCACCCTGCACCTTCCGGCAATAGCCCACGCAATGGGCGAGGAGTTGCCCCTGTCCACCTTCAATGAATACAACCGCAGCATCCCCACGATTGCAGGCATAGCCCCCAACGGACCTTACGGCATCACCGACCTGTACATCGCCGGCGGCATACCCGCGGTCATGTCCCGCATCGCCGGCAACATCAACAAGGACTGCGTAACCGTTTCGGGCCGGACAGTGGGTGAAATCATCGCCGACGCCACGGTCCTGGACGACAAGGTGATCCGGCCGCGGGACAACCCGCACATGGAGGAGGGCGGCACTGTCGTACTGTTCGGGAACCTCGCTCCTGACGGAGCCGTGGTAAAACAATCCGCGGTCGCCAGGGACATGCGGACGTTCTCCGGCCCGGCAAAGGTGTTTGAATCCGAATCGGCCTGCCTTGCCGCCATCCGGGAGCAGAAGGTGGAAGACGGCATGGTTCTGGTCATCCGCAACGAAGGCCCCAGGGGGGCTCCCGGAATGCCGGAAATGCTGGCCGTGACCATGGCCCTCGACCTGGGCGGATACGAGCGCACCGCGCTGGTCACCGACGGCAGGTTTTCCGGCGCCACCTCGGGTCCGTGCGTGGGGCACGTGTCCCCGGAAGCCCACGGCGGCGGACCCATAGGTCTTGTCCGGGACGATGACGTGGTGATGATCGACATACCGAACCGAAAGATCGAACTGGCCGTCACCGATGAGGAGATGGGACGGCGCGGGGAAGCGTACAAGCCCTCGGAGAGGTATGCGCCGCCCGGGTACATGCGCCGGTACAGGAAGCTGGTGGGGTCCGCCGCCGGGGGCGCCACGCTGGACTGACGAAAAACGCCATCCCGCGCCCCCCGGCGCGTGGACCACGGAGGGACCATATTCATGGAGACACGGGACATCATTCTTGAAATTCGGGACCGGACGGCGGTGCTCACGCTCAACCGGCCCGACGACCGAAACGTGATCACCGGCGAACGCATCATTTCGGAAATCGAGTGGGCGCTCAAGGAGGTGGAGGGCGATCCCGGTGTTTGCTGCATGGTGCTCACAGGCGCGGGCAAGGCGTTTTCCGCGGGTGGCGACGTCAAGGCGATGCGGGACAAGGCAGGGATGTTCGCGGGCACGGCGGAACAGATCGCGGACAACTACCGCAACGGCATCCAGCGGATTCCCATGGCCCTGCACGAATTCGACGTCCCGACAATAGCCGCGGTGAACGGTCCCGCCATCGGCGCGGGGTGCGACCTGGCCTGCATGTGCGACATCCGGATTGCCGGCGGACGGGCGAAATTCGGCGAGACCTTCGCCGCCCTGGGCATCATTCCCGGCGACGGCGGCGCCTGGTTTCTGCCCAGGGCCGTGGGGTATTCCCGCGCCGCGGAGATGATGTTCACCTGTCGGATCATCGACGCCGGGCAGGCCCTGGCCATCGGCCTGGTCAACGAGGTGGTGGACGATGACGGACTCATGGACAGAGCGCTGGATGTCGCGGCCGAAATAGCCAGACAGCCTCCGGGAACCCTCAGGCGGGCCAAACGGCTTCTGCGGGCCGCGCGGTACGCGGACGTGCCGGAGATGCTGGAACTGTCGGCCAGGGCCCAGGGGGAAAGCCACGTGAGCCAGGAGCACGCCGATGCCCTGGAAAGGTTTTTCGCCTCCAGAGGGAAATAGGGGACGACGGCTGAAAACCGGGCAAGACGCGCTTCGCGGCGTTTTTGCGCTTGACATGCTCGACCCCGCGTGGTACCGGACGCCTATGAAACGTTCTTCCGGGCATAATGGCATCTGGTGGTGGCGCTGCTCCATATACCGGTGAGGTGCGCCCGCAGCCAAAGGCCTCGGAAACAGAAAAACAAAACGCGAGCCACCTCACAGCGGCTCGCGTTTTCTTTTTCCGGGTGCGGGATAATGCGAACCACGGCCTGGGCGCGCCACGCCGCGCCCGGATGGCATGAATCGAAATCCGGTATCGCACCAGCCGCCCGGAATGCCTTTCCCGGTCATCATCGGATCCGAACGGATACGAAACATAAACAATCGGAAACCATGCAGCACTGAAGTTTCTTGAACGGAATCGATCCGTCACACCTGAACAGGCCCGGGAAACACCAGCCGGGGTAAAGGAAAGGGAAAGACATGGAAGTACGAAGAGTTGTGCTACGCGAAGACGAGATGCCGACCCAATGGTACAACGTCCTGGCCGACATCAAGATGAACCCGCCCCTGGGCCCTGACGGCAACCCCGTCACCCCGGACGCCCTGGCGCCGGTGTTCCCCATGAACCTCATTGAGCAGGAGGTCAGCTCCGAAAGGTGGATCGACATCCCCGCCGCCATTCTCAACGTGTACAGGATCTGGCGGCCCTCTCCTCTTATCCGCGCCCTCGAGCTGGAAAAGGCCCTGGGCACCCCGGCCCGCATCTACTACAAGAACGAGGGCGTGAGCCCTCCGGGCAGCCACAAGCCAAACACGGCCGTACCACAGGCCTACTACAACAAGGAGTTCGGGATCGAGCGCATCACCACGGAAACCGGGGCCGGCCAGTGGGGCTCGGCCCTGTCCTTTGCCTGCGCCCAGTTCGGCCTGGAATGCAGGGTGTACATGGTGCGCATCAGCTTCGAGCAGAAGCCCTACCGCAAGACCATGATGCAGGCCTGGGGCGGCAAGTGCGTGCCCAGCCCCAGCACGGAGACCAAGGCGGGCCGGGAGGCCCTGGAGCGTGACCCCGACACTCCGGGCAGCCTGGGCATCGCCATCTCCGAAGCCGTGGAAGCGGCGGTTTCCGACACCTCCGGCAAGACCCGGTACTCCCTGGGCAGCGTGCTCAACCACGTCATGCTCCACCAGACCGTGATCGGCCTGGAGGCCAAAAAGCAGCTTTCCCTCATCAACGAGTACCCGGACGTCGTCATCGGCTGCGCCGGCGGCGGCAGCAACTTCGCGGGTCTGTCCTTCCCGTTCGTGCATGACAAGATCAACGGCAAGGACATCGCCATCCATCCGGTGGAGCCCGCCGCCTGCCCCACGCTGACCAAGGCCCCCTTCGTATATGACCACGGCGATTCCGCCGGCTACACCCCGCTTCTGCCCATGTACAGCCTGGGCCACAACTTCATGCCGGCGCCCATCCACGCCGGCGGTCTGCGCTACCACGGCATGGCGCCCACGGTCAGCCAGCTGGTGGCCGAGGGCATCCTGGACGCCCAGGCCGTGGGACAGCTGGAGGCCTATGAGGCCGGCATCCTGTTCGCCCGCACCGAAGGCCACATCCCGGCGCCCGAGACCACCCATGCCATCGCAGGGGTCATCAACGCAGCGAAGCAGGCCAGGGAAGAGGGCAAGGAAAAGGTCATCCTGTTCAACTTCTCCGGCCACGGCTGCCTGGACCTTGGCGCCTACGAAAAATACCTGGCCGGCGACCTGGTCAATTACGAACTGGAGGACTCCGAGATCGAAAAGTCCATGGAGATTTTCAAGGACTATCCGAAACCGGCGGCCTTGAAAAGCATGTAAACGCGAGGGGGATGGGGCCCGGGGGTCGCCCCGGGCCCCGTTCACGGCATGGATCGTGACGGCCTCCCGTACCCGCAGGTGAAATCATGTCCGACACCATGAAAAACCTTACAAGACGCTGCCCCAGGCTGGGCCATGACGTGGAGTTCTTCTACTGCGTCGAACACGCCGGCACGGACATTCCCTGCTTCAAGGTGTTCGACTGCTGGTGGGAACGCTTCGACGTGGTGGCCCACCTTCGCGCCGAGTTGGGCGAGGATGGCTTCGCCAGGCTGGAAGCGGCGGCCAAAAGGACGCCCGACAAGGTATCCTCCCTGCTCGACCTCATAGAACAGGCCAAAAAGCGCACTGGACAGGATTGAGATCCCACCCTGCTCCTTGACGTTCGCCTCCGCCTGCATTATGCGAATAGGTGCGGGTTGCGCGCCATGGCGCCATTCCGCCACCGGTCCGTACAAGCGGGCCGCAACCGCGACGACAAAGGAGTAACACCTTGATCATCGAAACCCTCGCCGTGGGACCCATACAGGCCAACTGCATCATCCTGGGATGCGACAAGACCAGGGAAGCCGTGGTGGTGGACCCGGGCGGCGACACGGCGGACATACTGAAGCTGCTGGCCAAGCGACACCTGCAGGTGAAATATATCCTGAACACCCACGGCCACTTCGACCACGTAGCCGGCAACAAGCGCATGGTGGATACCACCCGGGCACCGTTGATGATCCACGCAGACGACGCGCCCATGCTCTCCGAACTGGACCGGTTCGGCGCCATGTTCGGAATGCGGGTGGAAAACTCCCCCCCGCCGGACAAAACATTTGCCGACGGCGACGAGATCGAGTTCGGCAAGGAGAAGATAACGGTCCTGCACACTCCCGGACATTCGCCGGGCAGCGTGTCCCTGGCCGGGCGGGGCTTCGTGCTCGCGGGCGACACCCTGTTCGCCGGCTCCATAGGACGCACCGACTTTCCGGGAGGCAGCCATGCCCAGCTTATCGACTCGGTGCGCAAAAAGCTGTTCGTGCTGGACGACAAGACAGTGGTATACACGGGACACGGCCCCAACACCACCATCGGCAGGGAGAAGATGTACAATCCGTTCTTTCAGTAGAGGAAGAATCGTATTCTCGCTGTAGTTTTGCCTTGACAATTTCAACCGCTATTTGTAATATTGTCTTATTTTTTCAAAGGCTACCAGGAAAGGAAATGGTTGCCTCCCACCACCACCCTCCGTATATATGGGGCGGGGAATTATTTAAGTTGCTGATTATGGTGAAATTTTCGACAAAGGCAAAACAGGTCATCAGTAATAAACTTGGCATTCCATTTGATGAATTGCAGGAGTGGAGTGCCGAAGAACTTGATCGCCATATAGAGAATAATGTGATCCACAAACGCCTTCGAGTAATGGAAGTTGCAAAGCAACTTGTTCCTGGCAGGGGTAATGTTCTGGATCATATAGATATGGCCGATATTGATAGGGACATTGATAGCTTTATAGATGAATGAGCATCCACCCAACCTGCCGCGAGCCACGCCGCCAGTGGCTGGTGGTCTATCTGCTTCAGCCATTCTGAATTATTACTCCAGCAATTTTTTCCCTCTATTCGCTTTATCGACAGCCGTTTCAGGGGCACTGCCCGAACAAATGCTAAATGAGCTGCGCAATTGCTTGGACCATTTGGCCAAGGCCGAAATCGGACATGATCCCATCGTGGATCTCGGGAAAGCGCGCAACCATTTGGACAGGGCTTGCTTGGATTGCGTAAAGATTGTCTGGAAGGTTCAAAAGGATGAGGTCCAAAAAGTTTACAATCAGTTTACCCCAAAGGAATATTGCCTCGTAGATGGTGGACGGTTCTGGGCTACATTGTCAGGATTGTACTCCTCGTTCAAGGAAACGTCTCGAATCGCAAGACTGGAAGAGCCACGGCAAATAAACAGCGACATCAGTCCTGTGATCAACGGCTACATTGATGCCATCGAAGTTGGAGAGAGCATACTGGCATTGATCGGCCAGCGAACCCCGGACATCCAGCACAACATCCAGTTGTACAGAAAGAAAATTTGCCAGAAGGACATCTGGCTGATCGCCATCACTGCGGTATTGTCTGTTCTCATTTCGGAAGGCGTTCAACACTTCATTTCCCTCTATCTTGGCCCTTGATATTCACCCAGGATCAACGAGGATCGTCTGGCAAACAAAAAAACCGGGCATCCCGATTTCGGGCGCCCGGTTTTTTATCGGGCTGCCGCGCCGGAAACGGATTCCGGCGCGGCGATTTTCCTGTTTTGGCTTTTCGCTCTAGTCGGCGTCGATGATGGCGTAGGCGTCTTCCTTGTACGCATCCATGACGTAGGGGATGCCCGTGATCTTCGCGCATTCCTCGGTAAGGGACATGAGGTCGTTGCGCTGGATCAGGTCCACCCGCCATTTGCGGGCGCCGGCCATGAGCTGCTGCAGGCCCACGCGGATCTTTTCGCCCGCGGAGAAGATGCCGACGGCGCCCAGCGGGAAGTTGTCCACTTCCTTTCCCCATTTTTCCCTGAGGGTCTCGTAGTTGACGAAGATCTCTTCCTTGGTCTGTCCGTATTTGGACACCGTGGGCGGCAGGCCTCCGTCTTCGCCCTTTAACCACCGATCGATGTTCTTGCCCACCATGCCCGGTATCATAAGCGCGCGGCCCATGCACACGGCCTTGCAATAGGGGGCGCCCAGGGCCAGGGACTTGAAAATGTGGTCCTCGGCGGAGAAGCCGCCGGCAAAGGCGATGTCCGGGACCCAGCGGCCGCGGTTGGCAAGCCGGCGGCAAAGGTCATAGGCCATGGAGTGCAGGTAGATGGCCGGGGTGCCCCACTCGCACATCATCCGCCAGGGGCTCATGCCGGTCCCGCCGGGGGCGCCGTCTATGGTCAGGAAGTCGATCTTTGCGTCGGACGACCACTTGACGGCCATGGCCAGCTCACGCATGGGATAGGCCCCCGTCTTCAGGGTGACGCGCTTGGCGCCCAGGTCCCGCAGGCGCTGCACTTCGGCCATGAAGCCCTCCTGGTCCACGAAACCCAGCCGGGAGTGACGCTCGAATTCCTTGATGGCGCCTTCCTTGAAAGCCGCTTCGTTGGCCGGGTCGTCCGGGTCCGGGGTCACGATGTATCCCCGCTTTTTCAACTCTTTGGCGCGCTCGATGGAGTTGACCTTGATCTCGCCCCCGATGCACTTGGCGCCCTGGCCCCACTTGAGCTCCACGGTCTCGACGCCCAGCTTGTCGATCACGTACTCGGCAACTCCCAGGCGGGTGTCCTCCACGTTCATCTGAACCAGGATGTCCCCGTAGCCCTCATGGTAACGGCGATACAACTCCACGCGGCGGTCCATGTCCGGCGCCTTCTTGACCTTGCCGTCCTTGCCGAACTCCAGCTTGGGATCGATGCCGCAGACGTTCTCGCCGCACACCAGGCTGATGCCTGTGATGGCCGCGCCGATGGCGAAGTGCTCCCAGTTCTTGCGGGCGATCTCCGTGGAGCCCAGTGCGCCGGTGAACATGGGGATGCGCATCTTGACCTTGTCGGTCACGCCAAAGGAGGTCTCCGTGCTCACCGCGGGGAACGTCGCGTGGTCCGGGTCGGCCTGGCAGCCGGCCGCGCCCAGTGCGTATCCCTGGATGTTCAGGTGGGAGTAGTCCACCGGATAGTCCTTGTCAGCGCCGGCGGTGACGTCGCCGAACGGGGTGGGGTAAAGCAGCTCGCGTCCCCGGAAGGTGGAGTTGAACAGGTCGCAGTTGCCCTTGCAACCGTCAACGCAGCGGCTGCAGATGCCGGACTGCGGCGCGACGCTTCGGGAGCGGTTTTTGGTCAACAGGGCTTCATTGGCATTGGGTTTGTGCAGGTTCATGCTTTACTCCTCCAGGATTTGGTTTGTGGGGATTAGCGCGCACCCATCCCGCAGGATGGTACACATCCTTAATAAATACAATAAGTTGTATTCGTTATTCTTGGTTTCTTCAGGCGGGCATAAAAAAAGCCCGCAACTCTCCCGCGTCATTGCGGAAAAGATGGCGGACCCCATTGTCCTGCTCGGGACCACACGCCTTTGTATGATCCTTGCTTACGCGACAATGTATAAAGTGCAGTGGTACTGATGTCAAGGCATATTTTTCCCCCGACGTCCCTTCTGAGCCAAGCGCCTTTTTGAGCACAGGGACAGGCGGCCGTCGACGCGAAACCCGAACCCCTTCGGAAATCCGCTTGGTCCCTGAAAGCGCATCTCAATGGCATCCAGTCCGTTGCACTTATACAAACCTGAAAATTGTCGACTCTATCCGCAGCTTGGACAAGGGCAGGAGTGACGGGGGGTGTGTTGTCGAGATGGTGAATGTGAGAAGTCAGGAAGCGGATTCCTTGAATAGGCTCACGAGCTGTCGCACAATGGCGGGCCAACCATGTTGTTTTATAATGAATCGCCTCCCTGCCCTGCCCATTTCCCTGGCGCGCTCCCGGTCCCCCAGGACAGTGCACAAAGATTCAGCCAGTTCCGGGGCGTTGCCCATGGTATGCGACAGGCCGCACTCATTACGAACGAGAACATCGCCCAGCCCGGGGATGTCGCTGCCCACCACCGGCCGTTCGCAAGCAAGGTATGCAAACACCCGAAGGGATGAAATACCGGACCGAAGGTCTTTGAAAATGAAGGGTGCGGCACACACGTCTGCCATGCTGATGTAGGCAGCAGCCCGATCCCAAGGGATGAACCCGTGGAAACGGAAGTGCGCAGCAAGCCCTGCCGCAGCCACGCGAGCCCGGACATCCGACAGGTAGGGCTCCTCGCCGCTGCCCAACAAAAACAGGCATCCGGGATGGTGTTCAAGTACTTGAGGGGCCGCCTCGATAAGCGTCTCCATTCCCGCCCATGGGAACAGGCTCCCGAGGCATAAGACCACCGGCGCGTCCTCGGGAATATCCCAGTGACGCCGAGCCTCGTCTTGCGGCCTGGGGGAGAATCGTTCGGGGTTGACGCCGTTTGGCACGCATATGAAACGCGCGTCCGGCAGGCCGTAACAGTCGGCATAATATTCTCCGATTTGCTCGGTGACCGGCAACAGGCGGTGCGCCATATGGAACACGGCGTAGTGGTAGGCCTTGATCCAGGTGCGTCGGGCCGCCGAGGTCCGCATGAAACCAATCTTGTCCAAGGTGATGTCGTTCACCTCGACAAAGCAGGGCACGGACAGGAGGCGCCCGACAAGTGCCGGGGCCATGCTGGTTGCGCCATGGCGCGTGAAGAATACGTCCGGGCGTCGTTTGGCGCAGGCGGCTGCCAAGGTGACGAGCATCCGTGCCACTAACAGGGGCTCGGCCACAAAGCGCATGCGGAGTGTCGCCAGGTTGTGCAGAGTGATGCCCGGAACGGGCAAGGCGTTTTCCAGAACGTCCTGGCGGGCGCTGGTAAACACGTGCACGTCATGGCCCTGGCGCGCGAGTTCGCACAGGACTTCCGCTGCATGGATCGGCACGAAGTCCGGGTCATGGTAGTATACATAATGGATGTACATGTAAATTTACCCCGAAATAGTGAACACCTCGAAGATGGCAAGGTTATAAGGGCAAGGGGAGCTGTTCCCATGTCCGCAAAAGAAATGAACGAGTTACGCCTCAATGTAGAGGCCGTGCGCCCGATCACCGAAAAGGAATACACCATCGTCAAGGCTACACAGCCATGGCGCACGTTTATGGAGTCTAACCGCGCCTTGCCCAATACTCTCATCAGCGCGAGAGACACGTATAGGCTTTGCATATTCTGGGAAGGCCTGGTAGCACGTCCGTGGTCACGATCGTTACAGGCAAACCCTCCCATTGGTGAGGACGGGAAACTCGTGGTCCACGGGAGCCGGGAGGGCAACCTCGTGCCCCTTGCGCAGGAACTGGTTCACCACCTCCCACGTGTGAATGGGCATGACGTTTCGCTCGTCGAAGTACAGGTAAAGGATGTGCAAACCCGGCTCTCCGTGCTCGGCGTTGTCAGTAGTAGATGGTGACCACGCGGTGATATGGCTTTTCGCGCCAGGCGTCGTCCTGGCCCATGTTCCAGATCATCCAGTCGATGGCGGCGGACGTGCGCGCCACGCCGAGGCCCTCCATTTCGCGACGCAAAAGCTCCACGGCATGGACCGTGGCGGCGCGGATCTCGACCTCCTCCGGACCGCCCGCCGCAAGCGGGATCATGTTGTCCACATTGTGCGCAAGTGCCGCCGAGTATTCCAGAACGCCTGCCTGGCGCAATACCTGGGGCAGCTTGTAGTCCGCGAAGCAGGTCAGGTCCCCGATGTCCGGGAATTCACCCGGCCCGGTGGCGTCCAGCGCGCCGTGCAGGTCCGACGCCAGAATCTGCGCCCTCTTGTGAAAGTACACGGTTTTCCCCTGGTAGGCCGCCGTGTCGTTGAAAGAGGGGATAGTGCCGGCTATCAGCCTGGCGAACTTCACGGCCGACTTCCTGGCGAGTCCGACAAAATCCAATGGATCGCCGCCCGCGTACTCCATAAGCGCCCCGCCGGTCTGGCGCAGGCTTTGCGCCCTTTCGGCCATGAGAGGCAGAAAGCCTTCGCCTCCCAGAATGCCGGCAAATCGGGCTTTTGTCATTTCGGCAAAAAATCTCGCGTCGAGTTCAAACCGTCCGTCCAGGACGGCGCGTTTCAGTGCCGCGGCCATGCCCACATATCCTGAAAGCCGCCTGCCGTCCACATCCACTTCCCACCGGCTCCTGTCGAGTGGAGCAAAGAAACAGAAGTTCACCGCGTCCAGGGCCAAAAAGTACATGGTGGTGTCCGGCGCCCGGCCGACATAGTGATTGGTGGTGTCCCAATCCGTCGGCACGGCGCCCGATTCGGCGAGAAGCCCGGCAAACCTGGACAGCGCCCCTGCATCGACGCGGACATCCCGTGCCGATTCGGCGACGCGGGCGCACGTCATTTTCACTTCCCAGCCCATGCCCGCTTACTCTAACCCGGGGTCCCTGGCGATTTCCGCCATTTCCGAAAACATGTCAACCACGCCGGCCGGTTCGGCTTCGGACCCGAACTCCCGGAACAGGGTGTGGACAGCCATGACCAGGCGCTCGTGATCCAGGAGGTTCCACTCGACATTCTTGGCCATGTCGACGGCCGCGGCCCTCGCGGAGTAACCGTCGTAGTAACGTTTTTCGGCCTCGTCGCGGATTTTCTCCAGCACGCGGCGACATTCCATCACCCCGGCCACGTCGGTCACCGGCCCGTGGCCCGGTACCACGTACTCGGGCTCCAGCGCCACGATCCTGTCGCACGCGGCCAGCCAGTTGGACATGGGCCCCGCCCACATGACCGGCATGCCTCCCACGAACAGAATGTCTCCGGCGAACACGACCCGGGCGTCCGGCACGTGGACGATGACGTCGCCGCGCGTGTGGGCCGGACCGACCTCGATGACGCGCACCTCCCTGCCTCCGACGTCCAGGGAAAGCTCGCCGTCGACAAAGCGGGTGGGAGGCCTGAGTTCGATGCCCGAAAAGTCGAAGGAGCCGAAGCAGTGGACGAAGTATTTGCCCAGGTCGCCCATCTGCGGGGCCGCGTTGAGCATTTCCACCATCATGGACGGCGGGGACTGGCTCATGTCATCCCCGCAGTGGCGTGACCCCACGATTTCCGCGTCGGGCAACAGCTGATTGCCGAAGGTGTGGTCTCCGTTTCCGTGGGTGCATACCAGCGTCTCATACTCCAGTCCCGGACCGGCCGCATCCTGGTATGCCCGCAGCATTTCGCGTGTGAGGGGCAGGTCGAACAGGGTGTCCACGACAAGCCCCTTGTTCCCGCTGATGACCAGGCCGGCGTTGCTGAGGCCCCAGGAGCCGTCGGGTTGCAGGTATGCAAAGACTCCATTCATGATTTCGTGCGCGCCCCTGGTAAAAGGTGGCATGCCCATGGTCGCCTCCTGTGCCGGGTTCACCCGGTGGTTATCTTGCCGGCGATTTCGCGGCCGTAGTCCTGGGCCATCCTGATGCCGCCGCCCAGGTCCGCGTTCTTGAGACGCAGGTAATCTCCGGTCATGTCCATGTTAAAGATGTGTTTCATGGTCTCGAAGATGCGGTCCGTGGCCTCTCCGCTCCAACCGAAGGCGCCGAAAGCCCCGCCGATGGCGTCCTGCAGGGGCGCCTTCTCACACAAAAACAAAAACGTCTTCATGGAGGGAAGCATGTCGCCGTGGTACGTGGAGGAACCGAACACATAGGCGTCGTACCCTTCCAGTTCCTCGGGTTTCCCGATGTCCCGGGCTTCCTTGACCTCGACGTCCGCTCCGCCGAATCGAAGGCCTTCGGCCACCAGTTCCGCTATCCTTGTCGTGTTTCCGCTCCGACTGGCGTAAACTACCAGTGCTCTGGCCATCTCACTCCTCTTCACGCAGGGGTAAAGCCGATCGGCGGCCCGCCAAAAGCGGTTTGCCCGATTTTCGGCGGGAGTCTGGATTGTACTGGAATCAGGGTTGGATTTGCAAGCACGGGTTACTGCGAAGGAAGGATATGTCCGGACGGACCTCGCCTGTCAGGCTTGTTCAGGCGAGGTCCGTCCTTGCCGTCGAACGTCATGCGGCCCTGAAATTTTCGGCGGCGAAATCCCAGTTCACGAGATTGTCGAGCCATGCCTCGACATAGGCGCCGCGCCTGTTCTGGTAGTCGAGATAATATGCGTGCTCCCAAACGTCCACCACCAGGATGGGCGTCCTGCCGTGGGCAATGGGATTGTCCGCGTTGGAGGTCGACATGGTGGCAAGGCGTCCCTTGTCCGCCACCAGCCATCCCCAGCCGCTGCCGAACACGCCGGCCGCCGCCGCCATTTCCTTTTTGAAATTGTCGAACGAGCCGAAGTCCTGTTTGATCTGCTCCATCAACGCCCCTCCGGGCTGGCCTCCTCCTCCCGGCTTCATGCCATTCCAGTAAAAGGTGTGGTTCCAGGCCTGGGCCGCGTTGTTGAAGATGTTCCGGGCTTCCGCCTTGCCCGCCGTCTTCTGGATGATGCTCACCAGACTGTCGTTGGCGTAAGCCGTGCCCTTGACCGCCTTGTTGGTCTTGTCGATATAACCACGGTGGTGCTTGCCGTAATGGAACTCCAGAGTCCGGGAACTGATGTGGGGCTCCAGCGCGTCCCTGGCAAAAGGCAGCTCCGGCAGGGTGAATGGAGCCTTGGCGCCGCCGGGTTTCTTGCCCATTGCGGATATCACGGCGGGAGCCCCGGCCATGGACGCGGCCAGCAGCACCGCGCCCCCGGTAACGCCCTTGATGAAGGTTCTGCGGGAAAGGTCTGTCGGCCTGTCGCACTGTTCCATGGTTCACCTCCTTGTCGTGTACGGCGGAGTCTGGTCGCGGAACCCGGAGGCTCGTCGATCCAATGGCAAGAGTCGTATCTCCTTGCATAGAGGACGCGATTCGGTCCGGCAATGGGGTGTTGGCAGTAGATGCATCCGGTTTTCAAGGTACGGGAAGC
Organism: Desulfatibacillaceae bacterium; assembly: GCA_046542385.1. Taxonomy (GTDB): domain Bacteria; phylum Desulfobacterota; class Desulfobacteria; order Desulfobacterales; family Desulfatibacillaceae; genus JBKHBM01. The sequence continues at coordinate 28,882 of JBKHBM010000014.1, forward strand.
AGCAGGCGGGACAACGCCCGAAACCGCTCATGAATTCCGGATGACATGAAAACGCCGCCACCCCGGAAAGTGTGACGCGACAGGGGGGCGTCCCCGGCCCGCAGTTCGAGTCGAGGGGCGACGGCCACCGCGGAGGCAATCGCAATGCGCTACAGGTTCGTGAGAAACCGTGCCGTCTTGAGCACCTCGAAATGGCCGGACAGGCTGGCGAAAAAGTCATGGCCCTTGTCGTCCACGATGATGAACGCGGGAAAGTCCCTGACCGTGATCATGCTCACAGCCTCCATGCCCAGTTCCGGGTACTCCAGGACCTCGTAGCTGGTGATGCAGTCCCGTCCCAGCCTCGCGGCGGGGCCGCCGATGGAGCCCAGATAGAATCCGCCGTACCGCTGGCAGGATTCGGTCACCTGCCTGGACCGGTTGCCCTTGCCCAGCATGACCAGCGACCCGCCCTGCTTCTGAAACAGCGGCACATAAGGATCCATCCTGCCCGACGTGGTGGGACCGCAGGAACCGCAAGGCCATCCTTCCGGGGTCTTGGCCGGTCCCGCATACAGCACCACGTGGTTTTTCATGTAGTCGGGCAGCCCCTCGCCGCCGTCCAGCCTCTCCTTGAGTCTGGCGTGGGCGATGTCCCGGGCCACCACGATGGGGCCGTCAAGCATCACCCGGGTGGAAACCGGATATCGGGAAAGGATGGCCCGGATGTCCTCCATGGGCTGGTTGAGGTCGATGTGCACCGGCGGCTGGAGGATCTCGCCCAGGTCCTTCGGAAGGAATCTGCCCGGATTCTCCTCCAGTTGCTCGATGTAGATCCCATCGGGTGTTATCTTCGCCTTTACGTTCCTGTCCGCGCTGCAGCTCACGCCCATGCCTATGGGGCAGGAAGCGCCGTGCCGCGGCAGGCGGACCACGCGGACGTCCAGGCAGAAATGCCTGCCTCCGAACTGGGCGCCGATACCCAGTTCCCGGGACGCCTTGAGCAGGTCGTGCTCTAGATCGTGATCGCGAAACGCCTGGCCCGCCTCGTTGCCCTCTCCGGGCAGGGCGTCCAGGTATCCGGTGCTGGCCAGCTTCACGGTTTTGAGGTTGGTCTCGGCCGAGGTCCCGCCAATGACGAAGGCCAGGTGATAGGGCGGGCAGGCCGACGTTCCCAGGCCGGCCATTTTCTCTATGAGAAAACGGAACAGGGTGTCCGGGTTCAGGACCGCCTTGGTCTCCTGAAACAGCGCGGTCTTGTTGGCAGAGCCCCCGCCCTTGGCCACGAAGAGAAATCCGTAGGAGTCACCGGGCACGCTGAACAGGTCGATCTGGGCCGGCAGGTTGCAGCCCGTGTTTCTCTCCTCGTACATGGTAAGGGCCGCGTTCTGGGAATAACGCAGGTTGTTTTCCACATAGGCCTGACGGACCCCCTCGGAAAGCGCCGCCTCGTCATCGGAACCCGTAATCACCGTCTGCCCCTTCTTGCCCATTATGGTCGCGGTCCCGGTGTCCTGGCACAGGGGAAAGACTCCCTCGGCGGAGATGGCCGCGTTGCGCAGCATTTCCACGGCCACGTACCTGTCGTTGTCAGAGGCCTTGGGATCCTCGAGAATGGCGGCGAATTTCATGATGTGGCTGGTCCGCAACATATGGGAGACACGGGTGAAGGCCTCCCTGGCCAGAAGGGTCAGCCCTTCGGGTTCGATCACCGTAAAGGTTCTGCCCCCGGTCTCCTGCCGCGAGACATGGTCGGTCGTGAGCAAATGGTACTGTGTATTGTCCTTTCCCAGGGGGAATGCGGGATGAAACCGGCAAGGGTCCATGTTGATGCTCCATGCGAAATGCTCGTGGTTGTGGTCGCCAGCTCCGGGGAATCCGGGCAGCCCGTTCAGGGGTCATCCATAGAATGTTTGGCGGAAAAAAACAAGTTCGGGAGGTTGTAACGAAGTGTAACAGATGTGTCCCAAAGTGCGCGCCGGACAGGCCGCGCAGGGCTCGGCGTCTCTCCAGGCGGGTGCGCTGTCCGACACCCCGGCAGACGAATGACGCTTCTTGTTACGGGTTGGGGTGCGGGGCCGACGGAGCGCGACAAGGCGGCGGTTTCGGAATGCAGTTTCCCGGGGGGGCCAGGCGGACTTTATGGATAATGCGAGGTATCGGGGTGAATTGGTGTTTTATGAGATGTTGTCAGTGTGGCACTTTTCGGGCAGTTTCCGGCCTGTATTTTGGTGATTATTTACCCATGGTGGGATTAAAAAGGCGTGGAGTGGATGCAAAAGGGGAGGAAACGTGATAGGTCTTGACATTAAAGGATTTCCCGCATTATAGTAATTATTATCATTTGCGTAAAACGAGGCCCTATGAAAAAACATCCCGCAATGGACGGATCACAACTCAGGATGACCCGGCAACGAAAGGTGATTCTTGAAGAACTCGCCGACGTCACCACGCATCCCACCGCCGACCAGGTATATGTCCTGGTCCGTAAACGCCTGCCCCACATCAGCCTGGCCACTGTCTATCGAAATCTCGAAGTCCTCTCCGAGGTCGGGGCCATCAAAAAGCTGGACCTTGGAGGCACGCAGCGCCGCTACGACGGCGACACGAGCGAACATCACCATGTCCGCTGCATCCACTGCCAGCGGGTGGACGACGTGCCCGCCGATGCCTGTGTCGTCCCGGATCCGGACAGCATTCAGGTCAAGGGCTTTGAAATCATCGGCCAGCGCCTGGAGTTTCTCGGTATCTGCCAGGACTGCCAGCAATTCGGATCCCCCGGCCAGGCATGTTGACGCCGGACACTTCCCGATTCCGAAAGTCAGCAGACTGCCTCCTCCACGCCATCCCCCAGTAACCACGAATAACCGCGAACAGGTATATCCAACTTTCAGGCAGATACAAAGGGGAACGAACGCCTTCGGTGGCGCGGTGTCTGACCGCCGTCGTCGCTCCGGCCGGCGATTCCGTTCCAATATGGCACGTTTGTTGCTCCTTACTGCTCCAGCCACGGACGAGCCGTGGCGCCCGCCGACGGTTTGGAACCCGCCGGCGTCCCCCTTGCCCGGGGTGATCCGGGCCGGATGTCCGGCCCGCAATGTCCTGCTGCAGCCCCGGTTGACGGAATCTCACAACCCAGTATGGAAAAGGAGGTCGCATGAAAGCTCTCAAGGGCTCCAAAACCGAAATCAATCTGCTCACCGCGTTCGCGGGCGAGTCCCAGGCCAGGAACCGCTATACCTACTTCTCCGGCCAGGCCAAAAAGGACGGGTTTGTCCAGATCGCGGACATCTTCGCGGAAACCGCCGACCAGGAGAAGGAACACGCCAAGCGCTTTTTCAAGTTTCTCGAGGGCGGGGAGGTGGAGATCGCCGCGGCATTTCCCGCCGGCGTTGTCGGCGCCACCGTTGACAATCTGAAGGCCGCCGCCGACGGGGAGAACTACGAGCACACCACCATGTACCCGGGCTTCGCCGAGGTGGCCGACGGCGAGGGTTTCAACGAAATCGCCGCCGTGTTCCGCGCCATTTCCGTGGCGGAGAAGCAACACGAGAAACGCTATCGTGATCTTGCACGGAACATCGAACTGGGCCAGGTCTTCAAACGTGGCGAACCCGTCGTATGGCGCTGCCGCAACTGCGGATACCTCCACGAGGCCATGGAGGCTCCGGAAAAATGCCCGGCGTGCGCCCATCCCAAGGCCCATTTCGAACTGCTCGGGGAAAACTGGTAGGATCCCCGAATCGTGATTCGCACGCGACATCTCACAATCTGACTGCAACGGAGGCAAACAACATGGCGAAGAAGCTGGAAGTTTACAAGTGCGAAGTATGCGGCAACATCGTGGAGGTTCTCCACGGCGGCAAGGGAGAACTGGTCTGCTGCGGCAAGCCCATGGTTCTGATGACGGAAAACACCGTGGACGCGGCCAGGGAAAAACATGTGCCCGTGGTTGAAAAAACCGACAAAGGCATTAGAGTACAGGTGGGCGGCGTCGATCACCCCATGGAGGAAAAGCATTACATTGAATGGATTCAGGTCATCGTGGACGGCAAGTCCCTGCGGCAGTTCCTCCAGCCCGGCGACAAGCCCGTAGCGGTCTTCAACGTCGACGGCGATGACGTGGTGGCCCGCGAATACTGCAATCTTCACGGCCTGTGGAAGGCCTGACCCCTTGCGACCGGTCCCCGGCCCCTCCCCGCCGGGGACCTCATTCCTCCCCCCGTATTGTCCCCCGGCTGAAAAGGAGACGTGCCATGTTGAGCAAGAAGATCGAAGAGGCGTTCAACCGGCAGATCAACGCCGAGCTGTATTCAGCCTACCTGTACCTGTCCATGTCCGCGGCTTTCCAGGACAGGAACCTGCCTGGAATGGCCAACTGGATGAGGGCCCAGGCCCTGGAGGAAATGACACACGCCGAGAAGTTCGCGAACCACGTGAACGAGCGTGGCGGGAGGGTGGTGCTCGCGGCCATCGACGGGCCGCCCACGGAGTGGGATTCCCCGCTTGCCATGTTCGGGGACGCCTACGAGCACGAGACCAAGGTCACGGCCCTGATCAACGATCTCGTGGACCTGGCCATTGCCGAGAAGGACCACGCCGCGAACAACTTTTTGCAGTGGTTCGTGGGTGAACAGGTGGAGGAGGAAGACAGCGCGGACCAGATAGTCCAGCAGCTGAAAATGGTGGGGGACGACAAAAGTTCCCTGTTCATGCTCGACCGGGAGATGGGCCAGCGGGCCTTTTCCCCGGTGGCGGAAAACGAATGAACCCGGCCCGCGCCGGGGCCGCGCACCGGCCCCGGGAGTGGCGCCTGACAACAAAGGAGCAATGCCATGACCACGTGGAAGTGCCATAACTGCGGATATACCTTCGACGCGGAAAAACCGCCCAACGAGTGCCCTTCCTGCCATGAGAAGTGCGAGTTCCTGGACGTGTCCTGCTACACCCCGGACTGCGCGGACAAGGGCGTGGACGAGCGCATAAAATAGCAGTCCGCCAAAGCCCGCGGACCCGGTTTGCCGGCGCTTCGAGGCGGAGAGCGCACCCGGCGTGGAACGGACCGGGGGCGGAAAGGAGACACATGGCCAGGGACAAGGAGCCAAACAGGCTGGCAACCGAAAAAAGCCCCTATCTTTTGCAGCATGCCGAAAACCCCGTGGACTGGTTTCCATGGGGAGAGCAGGCGTTTGCCGAGGCCAGGCGGCTTGACCGGCCCGTGTTCCTGTCCGTGGGCTACGCCACCTGCCACTGGTGCCACGTGATGGCCCACGAGTCGTTCGAGGACGAGGAGGTGGCGGCGATGCTCAACGAAAACTTCGTGGCCGTGAAGGTGGACCGCGAGGAACGTCCGGACATCGACAATGTCTACATGACGGTTTGCCAGGCGCTTACCGGCCGGGGTGGCTGGCCGCTTTCCGTATTTCTGACTCCGGACGCCAGGCCGTTTTTCGCCGGCACCTACTTTCCGAAGCGGTCACGCATGGGAATGCCCGGGTTCATGGATCTGCTGGACCAGATCTCCGGCATGTGGCGGGACGACAGGCAGCGCATCAGCCGGGCTTCCCGCGACATCACCGAGGCGCTCAAGCCCCGGCCCGCCGGAATGCCGCGGCAGCAGGTGGGCATGGAGGAGCTTGCCAAGGGGTATGCCCAGTTGGCCTCGGCCTACGACGAAACCCATGGAGGGTTCGGCACGGCGCCCAAGTTCCCCACGCCGCACAATCTGACCTTTCTTTTGCGCTGGCACAGGGCCACCGGGGAAACCAGGGCCCTGGACATGGTGATCCATACCCTCAACGCCATGCGCAACGGCGGGATATTCGACCACCTGGGGCTGGGCATCTCCCGATACAGCGTGGACGAAAAATGGCTGGTGCCGCATTTCGAGAAGATGCTTTACGACCAGGCCCTGGTGGCCAACGCGGCCGTGGAGGCGTTCCAGGCCACGGGCGACCCGCGAATGGGGCGAATCGCCGAAGACATCTTCACCTACGTCCTGCGTGACATGACCAGCCCGGAGGGGGGCTTTTACTCGGCCGAGGACGCGGATTCCGAGGGCGAGGAGGGCAGGTTTTACGTCTGGACGCCGGACCAGGTCCGGGAAGTGCTTGGCGAAAACCTTGGCAACCTGTTTTGCGACTATTACGGAGTGACCGAAAAGGGCAACTTCGAGCACGGGGCCAGCATTCCGCATGTAACGCGAACCGTGGAACAATTCGCCGAAAAACGTGACGCGGACCCTGAAACGGTCCGGGCGGACCTCCGGAAGGCCAGGGAAAGGCTGTTCCATGCCCGGGAGAAAAGAATCCACCCGCTGAAGGACGACAAGGTGCTTTGCGGATGGAACGGCCTGATGATTGCCGCGCTCGCCAAGGGTTCCATGGCTCTGGGCAACACGGAATACCTGGAGGCGGCCCAAAAGGCGGAGGAATTTGTCGCCGAACGCCTGCGGGATGAAAACGGCCGGCTGCTCAGGCGATGGCGCGAAGGCGAAGCCGCCCACCCCGGCTTTCTCGAAGATTATGCCTACCTCGCCTGGGGATTGCTGGAACTGCACCAGGCCAGCTTCCTGCCGGCGTATTTGGAAACGGCCCTGAAACTGGTCCGGGACGCCATTGACCTGTTCTGGGACACCGAGGGCGGCGGCTTTTACTTCACCGGCAAGGGCAACGAGGAGCTCATCACGAAAAGCAAGGACCTCTACGACGGGGCCCTGCCTTCGGGCAATTCCGTGTCATTCGCCAACCTCGTGCGGCTGTCCAGGCTTACCGGTGACGTAACCCTCGAGGAAAAGGCGGACAGGATGATCACCACCTTTTCCGGACCGGTGGCCACCCATCCCATGGGCTACACCCATTTCCTGGGAGCCTTGTATGTGGCCAGGGGACCGGGCAGGGAAATCGTCCTCACCGGGAACGCGGGTGCGGCCAAACCATGGGTGGACGCCGTGCACCGGCGCTTCGTGCCGGAAAGCGTGGTCGCGTTTCGCCAGTCGGGCCCCCTTGGGGAACGTATGGCCAGCCTCGCCCCCTTCATGGCGGACATGGGAGGAAACCGCGAGGACCCCGCGGCCTTTGTCTGTCAACAGCACGCGTGCCAGGCTCCGGTCGAGGACCTTGGCGAATTTGAAAAGCTGCTCGACGCGCCGCCGCGGCAGGCATGAGTCCGGTTGCCGGGACCCGGTGCAAAAACAATCCATGCCGCGCCAGACGCGGCGAAACCTGAACGGAGTTTCGTTATGCTGCTCATAGAGGACCTGCGGGTGGAAATCGGAGGCCATGAGATTCTCCAGCACATCGACCTGGAGATCAAGCCGGGGGAGACGCACGTGCTCTTCGGACCCAACGGTTCCGGAAAGACGTCCCTGCTCATGGCCATCATGGGATATCCCCAGTACAAAATCACCGAGGGACGCATGGTTTTCAAGGACCAGGACATCACCCGCATGCCCATGAATGAACGGGCCAGACTGGGCATCGGCATGTCCTATCAGAGGCCGCCCTCCATCCCCGGGGTCAAGACCCGGCAGATGGTCAATATCTGCTCCCAGGCCAAGGGCACCGAGGCGGACGCGGAGGCCCTTTCCAAAAAGGTGAACTTTGCCTCCTTCCTGGACAGGGAGATCAACGTGGGGTTTTCCGGCGGCGAAATCAAACGGTCCGAACTGCTGCAGCTCATGGCCCAGGACCCTGACTTCATGATGTTCGACGAACCCGAATCCGGGGTCGACCTCGAAAACATGCAACTGGTGGGCGCCACCATCGCGGAAATGCTCCAGCGGGACCTGGAGGAACGTCCCGAAGAGATATCCATCAAACAATGGAAGGAAAGCAGGAGCAAGATGGGGCTCATCATCACCCACACGGGCTACATCCTGGATTATCTCAACGCGGACAAGGCCCAGGTGCTCTTCGATGGAGTCCTCAGTTGCAAGAACAATCCCAACGAGATCCTGGACTGCGTTGGCGAATACGGATACGAGGAGTGTGTACGATGCGTTCTCTAAAGGAATTGGCGCGGGAAGCAAAGGACAGAAAGGCCTCCCTGGGCTCGGACATCGACCTGGCGAACTACAGCCCCGAACCGGTTACCCACTCCTATGTCGAGGACCTGACAAAACTCAGCGACGTGGACAAGGAGCAGATGCTTTTCGCGGGGATCGACGCCAACGAACTGGAACGATCCGGCACCTACATACAGAAGGATACCGAGATCCTGCATTCCCATGCGAAGCAGGAGGGGCTCGAGATCATTCCGATCAAGGAAGCCCTTGAAAAATATCCCTGGGTGGAGGACTATTACTGGAAACTGGTTCCCGTGGACATGGACAAGTACACCGCGGCCACGGAACTGGACCTTCACAACGGATACGTGATCCGGGCGCTTCCCGGCGCCAGGGTGACGTGGCCCGTCCAGGCCTGCCTGTACATCGAAAAGGAAGGCATAAGCCAGAACGTCCACAACCTGATCATCGCCGAGGAAGGCTCCGAACTGCACATAATCACCGGATGCGCCACCAAGCCGGGCCTGAAAAGCGGCCTGCACCTCGGCGTGTCGGAGTTTTTCGTGAAAAAGGACGCCAAGCTGTCGTTCACCATGATCCACAACTGGGCCGAGCAGATGGACGTCAGGCCCCGGAGCGTGGGCGTGGTGGAGGAAGGCGGCCTGTTCCTGAACAACTACGTCTGTATGAAGCCGGTGAAGTCCCTGCAGATGTATCCCACCACCTACCTTCGCGGCAAGGGGGCCGTGGCCCGCTTCTACAGCATTCTGGTGGGGCATCCCGGCACCGAACTGGACGTGGGGGGACGCATTTTCCTGGAGGCCGAGGAAACCCGGGCCGAAATCATCTCCCGGGCCATCACCAACGGCGGGAACATCGTGGCCCGCGGCGACCTCGTCGGCAAGGTGGCCGGGGTCAAGGCCCACCTGGAATGCAAGGGACTCATCCTCAACGGCGGCGAGATCCACGCCATTCCGGAACTGCAAGGCAAGGCGGAAGGCGTCGAAATGTCCCACGAGGCGGCCGTGGGCAAGATCGCCCAGGAGGAGATCTACTACCTCATGTCTCGCGGCCTCACCGAGGACGAGGCCACCGCGACCATCGTGCGCGGCTTCATGAGCGTGGACATCCCCGGCCTGCCGCCCAAGCTGCAGAAGCAGATCGACGACGCGGTCCAGGCCAGCGAAGAGGACATGATGTAGGGACGGCCGACACGGGTCGACGGAAAGGAACGCGCAGTGCGTACTCTTGTTTTTGTGCTTGCCACGGTACTATTGGCCGCCGCGGCCGCGGGTTTTGCGGCTGGATCGGATTCTGGCGCCGAACAGACGGCGTCCTTTGACTGGGAGATCCGGGAGGAGGACAAAGGCGCCCGGGAGATGGTGCTGGAGGGGGGGCAGGTCGGGGACGTGCCGTTCCCTCACGCGGACCACCAGGATACCATCGACTGCGTGGAGTGCCACCAGTACTTCCCGCAGGAAAAAGGCGCCATTCAGAACAGGATTTCCAAGGGAAGGATGTTGCCCAAAAGGGTGGTCATGAACCAGTGCACCCAGTGCCATCGCAGGAAAAAGCGGGCCGGGAACACGGACGTGCCCACCAGCTGCCGCGACTGCCACAGCAAGGATTGACCGGCATACCCTCGCCGGTATCGCTCCGCCGGGTGGCCCGGCGGCGACGGTGCCGGTTTGCGCCCGCGTTGAAGCGGAACGGCCACAAAACCCGCGTCCGGCTGGCGCGGGGACAACCTGACTGAAAGGAGAATGACAATGGACAAGTATGTTTGCACGGTTTGCGGTTATGTTTATGATCCGGCGGAAGGCGACCCCGACAACGGCGTGGATCCCGGCACGGCTTTTTCCGACCTGCCCGACGACTGGGTCTGTCCCGTATGCGGGGCCGGCAAGGAAGACTTTGAAAAAGAGTAGCTCTGAATCCGTGAGCGGTCTCAGGTGGTGCGGATGCAAGGAAGAGACCCGTCGGCCTGTACTATGGTACGCCGGCCCCGCTCTGACGCCGCGGACGCGCCGCATGAGGCCGCCCCAAGGGCGCAAAATTCTTTCACCCACCGGGCGAAACGAAGTGTTGTTCAAGAACTCGCAAAAAGCCCGATTTATGGGGTTCTGAAAGTTTTTTCAATATTTTCGTCACGGATTCAGGGTAGCCGTACGGCCCCCCGGAAACGGAGAGTGACGTCGCCATGCGTTACGACGTAAGAATATTCACCATGCCGACGTGCCCTGTCTGCGCCAGGGCCAGGGAGTTTTTGCGGGAACGGGGCGTGGATTACCAGGACGTGGACATCACCGAGGACAAGCATTCCTACGACGCCCTTCGCGCCGTGGCTCCCAACGCCACGACGGCGCCCGTGATCGTTGTCGGCGAGGAGGTTCTGGAAGGTTTCACCGAGGAACACCTCGACGATGCGCTCGCGCGGCTGGACAGGGAATGAACGGTACGCGGTGCAGGGGCTCGGGCACGACGGAACCGGGACTGCTCCCCTCCGGCGTTTCCCCGGCCCGCTTGCGTTGCGGAAGCAGGGGGCTGTAGCATTGCCACCGCGGGGTCCTGCGGCGGCGCGCGCCGCACGTGGACCCCGCGGATTTTTTCCGTGCCCGGAGGAGAGCGCCCCGGAACGGTGCGGCATGGGAAAACGCCATTGACGCAGGCCGCGGATACCGGTACCAATGTCGGGACGGATCACGGGCCGACCGGGGTCCGCGCGACGCCGGCAAAAATCGCGTCACGGGCGCGCAACCAGGTCGAATTCAGGAAAGGCAGAGCATGACTGGGCCCACGGTTGAAGTTCTCGGAGTGTACAAGCTCCCGATAACCGACGAACTTGTGGACAAGGCGGTGGCCAAGTATTCCGCGACAGACACCACACCCTCGGCCAGGGACGTCATGGTCGAGTTGGTTACCGATGAACTGGCCGCGACCGTCCTTTTCGAAATACGGGTGCTCAACGTCGACCGGCCGCCGGAAATGGACAACTTCTGCCAGCCGGATTACGAAGTGGATCCCGAAAACTTCCAGGTGGCCTACAGCCCGGTCTTTCTGTCCCCGGACGGAGAAACCGTGCTGGCCACGGACCCGGCCCAGCTGGGTCGGGCCGACGAATACCGGGTCGCCTTCTATCTGCATTTTTTCCAGCCCGACATGCCCCTTGACACCGGCTTCGGCAAGGTCCTTTTCCCCAGAACCAAGGACATGCCCGACCGCCTGAAAAAACTGGCGCCGTACAAGGTGCCTGAATGACTTTTCGGCTTTTTCCAAAATGACAGCGAGGTAAACGAAATGAAACCGATCGAACTGGCCAAAGACGTTTACTGGGTGGGAGCCATCGACTGGAACGTCCGGGACTTCCACGGGTACTCCACGTACGAGGGCACCACGTACAACGCGTTTCTCATCATGGACGAAAAGGTGACCCTGGTGGACACGGTGAAGGCCGACCACACGGACCAGCTTTTCGGCCGCATCAGCTCGGTGGTCGATCCCAAGAAGATCGACATGGTGGTTTCGAACCACACGGAGATGGATCACTCCGGCGGATTGCCCCGGATCATGCACCGGATCGGCGAGGACAAGCCGGTGTATTGTTCCAAAATGGGCTACAAGAACCTCCAGTTGCATTTCGGCAAGGACCTGAATTACCACCAGGTGGAAGACGGCGGCGAACTGTCCCTGGGCAAACGCAACCTCATGTTTCTGGAAACCCGTATGCTGCATTGGCCGGACAGCATGTTCTCCTATCTGAAGGAGGACGGGATCCTGTTTTCCAGCGACGCCTTCGGCCAGCATTACGCCAGCCTGGAGCGGTTCGACGACACGATTCGCGAGGACATCTGGCCCCATGCCCTGAAGTATTACGCGAACATTCTTCTGCCCTATTCCCACCTGGTGACCAAGCTGGTGGAAAAGGTGGGGGAGGCGGGTCTCGAATTCTCCATGATCTGCCCGGACCATGGCATCCTGTGGCGCAAGGACCCCATGTCCATCGTAAAGGCCTACGCCACCTGGGCCGAACAGAAGCCCAAAAAGGAGGCCCTGGTCATCTATGACACCATGTGGCACAGCACCGAGGCCATGGCCGAATCCATTGTCGAGGGGCTGCACGACTCGGGTGTCCCGGCCAAACCGCTGCATCTCCGCAAATGGCACCGCAGCGACGTCATGACCATGGTGGTCGAGGCGGGCATCATCGCCGTGGGTTCGCCCACCATCAACAACGGCATCTTCCCCACCGTGGCTGATTTCCTGACGTACATGAAGGGGCTCAAGCCAAAAAACAAGGTGGGCGTCGCCTTTGGTTCCTATGGATGGAGCGGCGAGGCCCCCAGGATCATCCAGGGAGAACTCGAACAGCTGGGATTCACCCTGGCCGACCCCCTTAAAATCCACTATGTGCCGGGTGAGGACGGGCTGGCGTCAAGCTATGCCCTCGGCCAGCAGCTGGCAAAGGCCTATGGGGAGGCGTACGGATGAAACGACCTGTAGTGGACCAGCAGGAATGCGTGGATTGCGGAAGCTGCACCGAACTGTGCCCGGATATTTTCGTGAGAAACGACGACATGGAGGTCGTCCAGGCGGTGGAGATGGACGAGTATCCGGAAGACTGCGTGGACGAGGCCATAGCCACCTGTCCGGTGGAATGCATCTCATGGGAGGAGGATTAGCGGCAACCCGCCGCCGGATTCCTTCAATCGCCGGAATTGGGGCGAGGGCGGCGCGGGCCAAGTACGCTTGAGCGCTCCGTCGCGCCATACCCGGGCAGGCCCCCTCATGCCGGGTTGAAGTCGGGCGCGGGGCAAGGCGGCGAGGATGCGACCAGGGCGTATCCGGGTACGCCGTGGAAGCGGAACACGCTGCCAGGGAACTTGTGCGTCCGATCGCGATCCGGTTCCCCCCTTACCAGCCTGTTGAAAAACGCGATCTGCGGCGTTGCGCTACATTTCTCGTCAGTGCGGCGTACCATAAGTACGCCTTATTCCTCGAAATTCGCGCGCCTTGCATCTCATCGTTTTTGAACAGGCTGTAAATCTCGAGTTTTTCAACGGGCTGTTACTTCACCACGCCCTGGTCCCGCATGGCTTCGATATCCTTTTCCGAGTATCCCAGTTCCCGCAGGATGTCGTCCGTGTCCCGTCCGGTCTTTTTGGGCGCGGTGAACCGCATGCCCGCTTCCGCTTCCGAGAAATGCGCGGGATAGCCGGGTATGGATATCCTGCCGTGGTCCGGGTGCTCGAATTCCACGATGTAGTTGTTCTCGATGGCCTGGGGGTCCTGGATGACCTCCGCGAGGCGCTGCACCGGCGTGAACATGAGCCCCGCCTTCCGGAATATCTCCATCCACTCGTCCCGTGTCCGGGTGGCCAGCACCGGGTCGCATATCTCCATCAACTCCCGGAAATGGTGCCTGCGCACGGACTTTTCCGCGAACCTGGGGTCCTCCAGCAGGTCCTCCCTGCCGATGGCCCGGCAAAAGGTTCCCCAGTACTTTTCCTCGGGATGGTGCACGCCGATGATCCACTTGCCGTCCGCGCACATGAAGTTGTTCCTGAGCGGTGAATTCTCGTGCCGCACCCAGTGAATGCTCGGGTCCTTGCCGATCATGGCCAGGCTCATGACATTGCAGTACAGAAGCCACAAGCCGGTGCCGTACAGGGACGCGTGGACCTCCTGGCCAATGTCCCGGCGCTCCCTGGCCACCAGGGCCGCCAGAATGGCGTGGCTGGCGCAGATGGCGGTGGCCTGGTCCAGGACCGCCAGATGCACCAGCTTGGGTTCCTTGGGGTCATACAGAAACATCATGCCCGAACGCGCCTGGCCCATGGGGTCGAACGCGCCGATGTCGGCCATGGGCCCCTCCGGCCCGTAACCCGAGACATTGGCGTGGACCAGCTTCGGATTGATCCTTTTGAGGCTCTCGTAGTCGATGCCCAGTTTCGCCTTGGTGCTCTTCCTGAGGTTGGTCAAAAACACGTCCGCGCCGGCCACCAGCCTGTCGAACACGGCGCGCCCCGTTTCCGAGGCGATGTCCAGGTGAATGCCCCGCTTGTTGCGGTTGGACACCTCGAACATGATGCTCTGTCCGTCCGGTCCGGCGATGTCCATGTCCCCCACCACGGTCCAGAAGCGTTCCGGGTCGCCATTGCCAGCCTCGATCTTGATGACGTCGGCGCCAAGGTCGCCAAGGATGGCGCCGGCGCCGGGCCCCGCGTGAAAGACCCCGTACTCCACCACCTTTACGCCTGCCAGCGGCCCCGCAGCCATGCCCTTGTCAAGTGTTCGTTCCATGTATCCTGAAGGCTCCTCTCCGTGAAAACGGGGCAACGCCCCGGTATTCCATTATTCCGATGTTTGCCTTGTCGCGATCCTGTCCGGGTCCGCCGGGTCCACGTGCACCACGGCCTCGATCACGTCCCCCACGTCGCGGCGGATGCAGGCTTCCACCTCCTCGGCTATGGCGTGGCCCTCGGACACCGGGATGTCGCCCCGGACAACGATGTGCAACTGCATCTGATACATCCCGGCCGAGGTACGCACCTTGAGGTCGTGCATGTCCAACACGCCCGGCACCTGTTGCACGCAATCGGCGATTGTCCGCATGACCTCGTCGCTCGGGGCCGTGTCCGTGAATTCGCTTACGGACTCCCAGAACAGGGAGAGTCCCACCTTGAGCACCAGGGCCGCCACCAGGATGGCGGCAACCGAATCCAGCATGTACAACCGCGGCGCGATCAGCGCGCCGCCGACTCCGGCCAGGACGGCCACCGAGGAAAGGGCGTCGGAACGATGGTGCCAGGCATTGGCCATGATCACCCTGCTCCTGGTCCTCTCGCCGACGGCAAGGGTGTAACGGTACAACGCCTCCTTGCCCAGAATGGACAGGGCAGCGCCCACCAGCACGATCCACGACGGCCGGCGCACCGTCTGGTTGGCCAGGCTTTTGACCGCGTCGAACCCCAGGAGGATGCCCACCGCCGCCAGACTCAGACTGACCACTGCCACGGAGAGGGTTTCCAGCCTGCCATGCCCGAAATGATGCTTCTCGTCCGGCTGCCGGCTTCCCATGGCCAGGCCGAACAGCACCACCAGGTCCGTGAACAGGTCGGAAAACGAGTGTACGGCGTCGGCGACCAGCGCACGGCTGTTGCCCAGTATGCCCAGGGCGAACTTGATCCCCATGAGCACGAGGTTGGCGACCATTCCGACGATGGTGACCTTCCGGGCCGCCCTGGTATCCAGTGCCGATCGTATCTCGGTGGACATTGCGCCATCGCCCTCTCGAGCCTGTGTGTTCCCCCTGAATCCGTGACGAAAATGTTGAACAACCCGGGAAAAGCACGGTGAAACCGGCTTCTATCAGCTTTCTTCATGGATTTCCGGCCCACCCAACGGGCAGGTAAAAGCCTTTTTCGGCCCACCGCGTCGGAACCCGGCCGACGTACCACGGGTACAGCCGGCAGGCCTCTTCCTTGCCTGCGCGCTACCTGGGACCGCTCACGGATTCAGGTTCCCCTCGGGACAGGAGGTACCTTACAATTCAAAACCCGAGTCGTCAAAGAGTAATCGCCGCCTGGGCATTGCATCGAAAAAAACCGCTTGACCGGCCCGAAAACGCAATGAGAAAAGGATGGGAGAGTATCCCCGCGAATGTTTCGCGCCATGCACCCTCCGGGGGACCGGCGGGGAAACACCTCGCGGCAATGACCTTACATGGAGAAGAACATGCGAAGATTCCTGTATGCGGCATTGGCGGTCCTCCTGGTGGCCCCGGGCCTCTGCGCGGCCGGGGACGGGGACCGGCGGGAAGGAATGGTCGACACCATGCTCGAGATTTCCCGGACCAGGCCGCAGGTGAAAACGCTGTGCGAAGGGCTTCCCCTGGAGATCGTCAAGCAGTTTCGGGAAACCGAGTCGGCCGCGGACCTGGACCGGATGGTGGTGGAGGAGGCCAGAAAGGCCTACGACGTCGACCTTGTGATGGGGGACGTCCGAAAGGTCTGCCTCGAAATGTACGATGAAAAGACTCTGGGCGACGTACTGGCCTGGCTTCGCTCCGATATGGGCAAAAAGGTTTCCGAACTCGAAAATCCGGGACATTCCATGGAGGAGTCCCAGCGGCTCTTGGACGAGTATGCCGCCCGCCTCGGGGAGAACCCGTTGAGCGACGGGCGGGTGGAGCTGGTGAAGCGGCTGGACGAGGCGGCGCGGATGACGGAGAACGTGGTGGACCTTGTCATCTTCAATTCGGTGCAGACCCTGGATGCCTCCAAATACTGGATGAACGACGAAGCCGCCGCCGTCATCGACATGACCATACAGGGCGTCGAATCCATGCGAGGCCTCCTGGTTGCCCGGAACCGGGAGGTCACGCGTCTGGGCATCGCCCACACGTATCGGGAACTTAGCGACGAGGAGTTCCAGAAGTACGTGGAGTTCACCGAATCCACGGCGGGCAAACGACACAACGAGATCGGCTTCGAGGCCATCAGGGAGGCACTGGGAAACGCGGGCGAGCGCTTCGGCCACGCGTTTTCCGTCGAATGGAAACGCGTGTCGAACCCGGAGTCCACCGGAGAAATCTGAGGGGGAGGTTTCCGGAAGGGCCGGTCCACGCATTTCCCGCCGGTGGGGGGCCTTGCCTTGCGCGCGATCGGTATTATATTCCCTGACATGCCAAAGCAGGCCGTGCAAAACGCGCAGGTTCACAACCGGAGGAACGGGTCCATGCAATGGTTGCGGAAATTCTCCGCGGACCAGATATTGACCATGGGTGACGCCGTGGCGGTCGCCGAGGAACTGGTGTCCAACGCCTACAAGATGTCCGCGGCCCAGTGGTTGCGCAATCGGTACGATGTGCGCACGGTCGCGGATCTGGATGTGGACGAGGTGGCGGACCGGCCTCTGGCCCAGATCATCCGGTATCGCGGCCAGCTGCCCGATTCCTCACTGGGTTCGGCCGCCTACGACTTTTACAAGATATGCCTCCAGGACCACAATATCCTCGGCGCCCTGGACGATTCGCCCGATCTCAGGCTGTTTCCCTGCGCCCTGTACATCATGTGCCATGAACTGATCCACATCGTGCGCTTCGCCAGGTTCCTGCAGCGTTTCGAGGCCACGGACGAGGAACGGCTCGCCGAGGAAGGCAGGGTCCACGAAAAAACACGGGCTATTCTGAAGGGCGTCCGCGTCCCGGGCATGGAAGCCGTGCTGGAATCATACGGCGACTGGACCGAGCCAATGGACACGCGGCGCGCGGTGTACCAGGCGCACCAACTTCTGGCTTGACAATGTCGGCGCGTTGGTTATATTCCTGCGTGAATGTAATCATGCACAACCATAACACACCGGCTTTTCGTACGTTTTTAAGCCGTCCTGAAACAAGGGAGGGTTGGGACATGCCGATTTATGAATACGAATGCACCAACTGCGGTGCGACCCTGGAGGCCTTGCAGAAGTTTTCCGACGATCCGCTTGAGACCTGCGACAAATGCTCTGGCAAGCTGCGCAAGCTCATCTCGCACAGCGCCTTCCACCTCAAGGGATCAGGTTGGTACGTGACCGACTACGCCGGCGGAAAGGATGCCTCTTCAGGAACCGGGGAGGCGGCCTCGAATGCCGACGCCAAGACCAAGACGGAAACAAAGACGGAAACCAAAAAGGATTCCACGGAATAGCAGCACCACATAAGACGCGCCGCGAACCGGTTCTGGAAAAGCCCCGGGAACTCCCGGGGCTTTTCGTTTTCCCGTAAGAATCCCCGCCGGCCTGGGGGACAATCCCGGGCCGGAGAGCCCCGATCGGGCGCATGACCCTGAAACAAGATGTAAAATCAGGTAGTTGGCTCCTGTGTGGCAAGGGCCGACAAAAAATGATCTGAAAGTCTTTACAAGGGTCTTTTTGTGCTTATCTTTTGCGCCAAAATCAGGGCAGGTTCCCAAGACGCACAACCAACGGCGTTCTTCGCCGACAAGGATACTCCCGAACAGCGAGCGCCCATTCACAAAGGGTGATCCGCGCCGACATACTGCCTCGCACTGACAGCGGCAATCGTAGTGGAATGGAAAGTATGCGGGATCACACGAAAAAAACAGATAAAGGAGAAGGAGAGAACGGCTTATGAAAATTCAACCATTGCATGATCGGATTCTCGTCAAGCGCCTGGAAGAGGAGTCCAAGACCAAGGGCGGCATCATCATCCCGGACACTGCCAAGGAAAAGCCCGCCGAAGGCGAGGTCAAGGCCGTTGGCAGCGGCAAGGTCAAGGAGGACGGAACCCAGGTTCCCCTGCAGGTCAAGGAAGGTGACCGGGTGCTGTTCTCCAAGTACGCCGGCACCGAGGTCAAGATCGAGGGCGAAGAGTACCTCATCATGCGCGAGGACGACGTCCTGGGCATCATAGGCTGATCCTGCCCGGCATCCGTATCGCAACAACTCCCGCCCCGACAGGCGGGCCAAGTGATTCCAATTCCAAGGAGGTTCAAGTAAATGGCTAAAGAAATCAAGTACGATATGAAGGCAAGGGAATCCATGCTCAAGGGCGTTCGGACCCTGGCGGACGCCGTGGCCGTAACCCTCGGCCCCCGGGGCCGCAACGTCGTGATCGAGAAGGCCTGGGGATCCCCGACGGTGACCAAGGACGGCGTCACCGTGGCCAAGGAAATCGAAATCGAGGACAAGTTCGAGAACATGGGCGCCCAGATGGTCAAGGAAGTCGCCAGCAAGACCAGCGACACCGCGGGCGACGGCACCACCACCGCCACCGTGCTGGCCCGCAGCATCTACGAGGAAGGCGTGAAGCTCGTGGCCGCCGGCAACAATCCCATGTCCATCAAGCGCGGCATCGACAAGGCGGCGGAAGCCGTTGTCAAGGAGCTCAAGAAGCTGTCCAAGCCGACCAAGGAGCAGAAGGAGATCGCCCAGGTCGGTACGATTTCCGCCAACAACGACGAGACCATCGGCAACATCATAGCCGAGGCCATGAACAAGGTCGGCAAGGAAGGCGTCATCACGGTCGAGGAAGCCAAGAGCATGGAGACCACCCTGGACGTGGTCGAGGGCATGCAGTTCGATCGCGGCTACATTTCTCCGTACTTCGTGACCGATTCGGAGAAGATGGTGGCTTCCCTGGAAGAGCCTTACATCCTGATTCATGAGAAGAAGATCAGCAACATGAAGGATCTTCTTCCCATCCTCGAGCAGACCGCCAAGATGGGCAAGCCCCTGGTCATCATTGCCGAGGACGTCGAGGGCGAGGCCCTGGCCACCCTGGTCGTCAACAAGCTGCGGGGCACCATCCAGGTATGCGCTGTCAAGGCCCCGGGTTTCGGCGACCGCCGCAAGGCCATGCTGCAGGACATCGCCGTCCTGACCGGCGGCCAGGTCGTGTCCGAGGACCTGGGCATCAAGCTCGAGAGCGTTGCCCTGGCCGACCTCGGCAAGTGCAAGCGCATCGCGGTGGACAAGGACAACACCACCATCGTGGACGGCGCCGGCGCCCGTTCCGCGCTGGAGGCCCGGGTCAAGCAGATCCGCGCCCAGATCGACGAGACCACGAGCGACTATGACCGGGAGAAGTTGCAGGAGCGCCTGGCCAAGCTGATCGGCGGCGTTGCCGTGATCAATGTCGGCGCGGCCACCGAGACCGAGATGAAGGAAAAGAAGGCCCGGGTGGAGGACGCGCTGAACGCGACCCGCGCCGCGGTCGAGGAAGGCGTCGTGCCCGGCGGCGGCGTTGCCCTGGTTCGGACCATCGAGGGCCTGTCCAAGGTCAAGGTGAAGGCCGAGGAGAAACTGGGCGTGCAGGTTGTGCAGCGCGCCCTGGAAGCCCCGCTTCGCCAGATCGCCAACAATGCCGGTCAGGAAGGCAGCGTTGTCATCGCCAAGGTAAAGGCCGACAAGGACACCAACGGCTACAATGCCGAAACCGATACCTATGAGGACATGATCGCCGCGGGCGTCATCGACCCCACCAAGGTCGTGCGCCTGGCCCTGCAGAACGCCTGCTCCGTTGCCGGCCTCATGCTGACCACGGAAGCCATGATCGCGGAAAAGCCCGAGGAGAACGCGGGCGGCGGCGGCGGAATGCCCGGCGGCGGCATGGGCGGCATGGGCGGAATGGGCGGAATGGGCGGAATGATGTAAGCCCGTTCCCGCCAGGTATCCCATGAGATGCCAGGCCTGAAACAACGAGGGGCGGCTCCCGGTAACGGGGCCGCCCCTTTTGCGTGATGCGTGCGGATTTGTTTGTTGGCCCGGAACCGGCGAAACCCTGACCGGTCAGCAAATGGAAGGGGCGCCTCGTCCAGTACGGACGAGGCGCCCCAATGTGCCTGCTATAGCCTGAATCGCCTTGAAGCGTTACGATCTGACTACGTTCGAAGCAGCAGGACCCTTGTTGCCTTCGACCACGTCGAACGTTACCCGTTCTCCTTCGGAGAGGGTTTTGAAACCGGACCCGACGATTGCGGTGTGATGGACGAAGACGTCCGGACCGTCATCCTGCTGGATGAAGCCGAATCCCTTGGAATCGTTGAACCACTTCACTGTTCCTGTCGCCACTTTGCTGTTCTCCTTGATAAGGGTGTTCTGGGGGCCATACCGGCCCGTTGTGCCGGCGGACGCGGTGGGGTGCCGCCGTGTTCATTGTTCTGATCAACCGGATTTCGGCGACAGAGGTTCACATAAAAAAACCCGGAGCCGTTTTCCGCCCCGGGACTTTTCCTCATGGCTTCCTCTCAGCTACCTCACTCGATTGATCTGCCACAAAATAATCCGCACTTTTGAGAATGTCAAATGAATAATCGACGAAATGATGCGCCGTGCGCGAACTGCACCAGGATCAGTCCTCGTACGCCGGCACCAGAACCTCCCTGGCCGTGACGCCGTCCGACGGCCCCACGACGCCCTCCTTTTCCATCACATCGATGATGCGTGCCGCGCGGTTGTAACCGATTCGCAGGCGGCGCTGGAGCATGGAGATGCTGGCTTGGCGGGTTTCCGTGACAATGGCCAGGGCCTCGTCGTACTTCTCGTCGTACTCGATCTCCGCGTCGCCGCCGTCCTCCGGCTTGTCCGGGGCCTCGGTCACCGAGGTGTCGTACTGGGGCGCACCCTGCCTCCGCACGTGGTTCAGGACCCTGCCCAGTTCCTCCTCCGAGATGTATGCCCCGTGGATGCGTTGAAGCCGCCCGACGCCCGGGGGCATGTAGAGCATGTCGCCGTTGCCCAGCAGGGTCTCCGCGCCGTTGGTGTCCAGGATGGTGCGGCTGTCCGTGCGGGAGGATACCTGGAAGCTGACGCGGGTGGGGAAGTTGGCCTTGATGGTTCCGGTCAGCACGTCAACGCTGGGCCGCTGGGTGGCGATGATCAGGTGCATGCCGGCGGCCCGGGCCATCTGCGCCAGGCGCATGAGCGCGGCTTCCACGTCCCGGGACGCCACCATCATGAGATCGGCCAACTCATCCACCACCACCACGATCTGGGGCAGGGGCTCCAGGTCCAGACCCTCCGGCGCCTCCTCGGGCTTTTTGGCCAGCCTGGCCATCTTGGAGTTGTACCCGGCCAGGTTGCGCACGTGCAGCCTCTCCATGGCGCCGTAACGCCGCTCCATCTCCTGGACGGCCCAGTGCAGGGCGTTGGTCGCCTTCTTGGGATCCGTGACCACGGGCGTTATCAGGTGGGGTATTCCATTGTAGTTGGACAGCTCGATCCTTTTTGGGTCGATCATCACGAATTTCACCTGCTCCGGCGTCGCCCGGTACAGCAGGCTGGAGATGATGGCGTTGAGCGCCACGCTCTTGCCCGAACCCGTGGCGCCCGCGATGAGCAGATGCGGCATTCTGGCGAGGTCCGCCACCGTGGGATTGCCGTGTATGTCCTTGCCCAGGCAGATGGCCAGTCTGGACTTGATCTTCTCGAAGGCGGGCGACGCCACCACTTCCTTGAAGGCCACCAGTTCCCGATCGTCATTGGGCACCTCTATGCCCACCGCCCCCTTGCCGGGGATCATGCCGATGCGGATGCTGCTGGCCCTGAGCGCCATGGACAGATCGTCGGAAAGGCCCATGATGCGGTTTACCCGCACCCCCTGCGCGGGCTGGTATTCGAACGTGGTGATCACCGGTCCCGGGCTGACCTCCTGGACCTTGCCCAGGATGCCGAAGTCCTCCAGCTTCTTTTCCAGCAGGCGGGACTGCATGCGAAGGCTTTCCGCGTCGACGCTTCGGGGGCGTTGGGGAGGGTCGTCCAAAAAACTCACCCGGGGCAGTTGATAGGTCTCGCCATCCCCGAAATCGAACGTTTCCTGCTTCGGCACCGGTTGCACCGGCCCGCGGGCCGCCTTCTTGATCCTGGGAGGCGTCGTGGGCAGGCTGGCTCCGATTTCAGCTCTCCTGGCCCGCTGCCTGGCCTTTTTGCGCCGCTGCCGCTGGATCTCGAAACGGTGTTTCACATGAACGAAAAGCTCCGTCGCCTTGGCCGACATCCGGTTCCAGCCATCTGTCAGGGAAAGCCGGGCGAAAAGGGTCAGCGCCACCAGCCACAGCGCCCCCAGCAGCAGACCGGAGCCCACCGAGTTGAACAGGGATGCCAGGATACCGGCCAGGACCCCGCCAACCACACCGCCGGTGAAGTACATGTGGCCGAGGACGGACACCCGGTCGCCCCACAATTCCAGAAAGGCGCCGGTGAGAATGAGCAGGGACAATCCGGAAGACATGGAAACCAGCCACTCGGACCAGGGGTCGCGCTTCCAGGTATGCCACGAGGCCACGGCCAGCACAACGGGGACCACAAAGGCGCCCAGGCCGAACAGGCCCACGAAAAGTCCCGCGATCTGCGCCCCGACCACGCCGAACCAGTTGTGTACCTCGCCGCTGCGCCCCGAGGACAGCACCACGGACGGATCCTCGGGGCTGAAACTCAAAAGGCCAGCCAGAAGGAAAAGTATCAGAAAAACCAGGGTGTAGGAAACCGCCTGCCTGCCCATGATGTGGAATCTGCCGTGTGAAGGGTGCGGATGTTCCCGAAATCCCTCACCGGACCTTTCTTGTCCCGGGTATCGGAAAAGGGTTTTGGAACACCGCTCTAAAGTCTCGAACCGGAGTCCGGCACGGAGGCGCAAAATGTCCTGTGCCGTCACTTTTCAGTGGGATGCATGGTAGTCGCAAATAGCAGGAAAATCAAGGAAAAAGGCCTGCGGGGCAACCCGGCGCAGGGGCGTCGCCCGAGCAACGGGCCGTGAGGCTCCAAAACGACCGGCCGGCGGCGTTGCCCGGCGGATGTCACCGCGAAACCATCCTCCGGACCGTGGTGGCCGGTCGACCGGGTTCCTTGTCTCGATTCTCGAATGAACGTCTCTCAATCTCATACAGTCGTTCATGCAAGGCCCGGACATTTCCGTTTCTGGCCTCCCAGCGCTCCTCGGCGCCAAGACTGGTACTCCGCAGCAGGGCCTGGTTGGTGTCCACGGTATTGTACAGGTCCGTGCCGCTCTTGCCCGAGTACATCAGCGACCGGGCCGCGGCCGCGGCCTCCGGCGGATCGTCGTCCCAGTTGGTGCCGAAGTAATAACTCTGCGCCCGGGACAGGTGCGCCACATATACGAATTCGAACGTGGAAGTTTCATCGACCTCGAGGTCTTCGTCGTCGACCATGCTGCTGTGCACCTCGAAGATGTCGCCACCCTGCTCTCGAATCGCGATCCACATCCAGGCCCAGTCAAGGGCCTGGCTGCCAGTGTTCTTGACCTGGCCGTCGAAATCCACCCACGACGCACTGCTGTCCAGATTCGGCGCTATGGCCGTCACGGAAAGATAGGCGTCCGGGCGTTCCAAATCGTAGGACTCCCATGATATGGTGTATTGCACGTCGTCGATCTCCTGGTCCACCTGGCCCAGGTAGATACGAAACGGCACGGTGTCTCCGGGCTGCACGCAGGCGTCCGTCTCGAAATCCCACTCGGAAAGCGTCCACGTCCTGCCTTCGACATAGGTCCATTCGTTGCCGATCACGTTGCCGAACGTATCCAGAAAATCCACTTCGATCTCCACAAAGGACACGACCCGCGACCCCGTGTTCCTGATCTCTCCCACCATATGATCCGTGCCGAAACTGGGGTTGGTCCAAAAGGTGATCTCGCCAACCAGTTCCAGCTTCTCCTCGCCGGTGCCCTGAGAGGACGCGGGCATCACCTGGCCCCGCTCCAGGGTAATGTGGCTCACCGTGGTTCCCGAAGTGTCCGGAGTGGTGGACTCGTCGGTATTTGGCTGTGAGCCGCCGCCGGAAACCGTCACCTCGCTGTCGTTCGCGGCCCCTTCGGGACCGCAACCGGCCGCGGCCAGCACAGCGCACAAGAGAACCATCGCAAACGCCCAGCCGGGCACTTGGAAGCCAGTCGAATTCCCCCGGCGTTTCATGGGGCACCTCCCGTGGCGCCGCACGGCATGCGCGGCGCGAAACCCGGTCGCGCCTGTCCCCGTCCATGGCCAACGGACACTCGGGACGCGTATGCCCCTGTCCAGGCGCAACCTGTCAATATATGGTAACCGCCAATTAAATTATCTGAATCCGTGAGCGGTCTCAGGTGGTGCGGAGGCAAGGAAGAGACCTGCCGGCTGTACACAAGTACGCCGGCCGGGTTCTGACGCCGCAGACGCGCCGCATGAGGCCGCCCCGGAGGGCGAAAAAT
>JBKHBM010000001.1:0-114542 GCA_046542385.1 Desulfatibacillaceae bacterium
TTCCCATCGCCTTCAAAACCAGAGGGTCCACATCGAAAAACAACATACAAGGTTGACGTACAACCGGTGCGTCGCATCGACGGGAAACGCGCGCGTACCGCGCGGATCACGGTTTTCAACAGGCCGCGAAGCCGGGGTATACAATATACCAGAAACGCACCATGGACAACAGGCGCCGCCTCGTCTATAAACCCTGGTTTCGACGACCTTCCCCCGGACCGGTACAGGAGGCGGCCATGTGCGGACGATTCGTGCACATCAGCTATCTGGACAATCTTCGGGACGTCTTTCCCGTGGAAGAGGTGGACATCGAAAAAAAAGAACCCAATTACAACGCCGCGCCCACACAGCAGGTGCCGGTGGTGGTGCAACTCGACATGGTCAGACTGACCACCTTCCGCTGGGGCCTGGTTCCGTTCTGGGCCGATGACGAAAAGATCGGCAACCGGCTCATCAATGCCCGGGCCGAATCCGTGTTCGACAAGCCCGCGTTTCGCGCGGCGGCCAAACGCAGGCGATGCCTGGTGGCCGCGGACGGTTACTATGAATGGAAGAAGACGGGCGACGGCAGGCAGCCGTGGTTCATCAGGCCCGAGTCCGGCGCGCCGTTCGGCCTTGCCGGAATCTGGGAGCGCTGGGAGGGCGGGGACCGGGATGAGCCCCTGTTGACCTGCGCCATCCTGACCACCGACGCGACCGGTCTTGCCGCCGACATCCACGATCGCATGCCGGTGATACTTCCTCCGGAGGCGTACGGAAAATGGCTGGATCCGGATAACGACGACAGAGACGGATTGTCGCGGATCCTGTCCGACGAATTGGTGACGGGCTTCACCGGCCATCCCGTTTCCAGGCGGGTGAACTCCCCGAAAAACAACGGGCCGGAGTTGATCGAACCCGCTGAATAGATGCGCCGGGACCTTGCCGGTTTCCGGCGCCGGAAACGACGAACGTGGCCGACATAACGAAAAATCCGATGTACCGCTTCCTGCTGGTGCTCACGGTAAGCTCCACCCTGGGTTTCCAGGCATGGCGAACCCTGTTCAACAATTTTGCCCATGACGTGGCCCAACTGTCCGGACAGCACGTGGGAGTGATCCAGTCCGTGCGGGAAATACCAGGCTTTCTGGCGCTGCTCGCCGTGTATGTGCTGCTGGTCATGCGGGAGCACAAGCTGTCCGCGCTGTCCGTGCTGGCCCTGGGCCTGGGCGTGTCCATGACCGGGTTTTTCCCCTCGTTCGCGGGACTCACGTTCACCACCCTGCTCATGAGCTTCGGCTTTCACTACTTCGAGACCACGAACCAGTCGCTGACTCTGCAGTACTTCGACAAGGCCACGGCACCCAGGGTTTTCGGCAATTTGCGCGGCCTGGCCGCGGGGGCCAACATCGCCGCCGGGCTCATCATTTTCGTGGTCACCCCCTACCTTGCCTTTCGCGAGATCTACCTGCTGATGGGCGGGGTGGTCGTGGCGGCCGCGGGATGGGCATTCCTGGGCGATCCCACGGACAAGGACCTGGTGCCCCAGCGAAAACGGATGGTGTTTCGCGGGAAATACTGGCTGTTTTACTTCCTCACTTTCATGGCGGGGGCCCGCAGGCAGATCTTCGTGGCCTTTGCCGTGTTTTTGCTGGTCCAGAGGTTTGATTATTCGGTCCGGGAGGTCACCGCCCTGTTCGTGGCCAACAACGTGATCAACTATTTCCTCAGTCCGTACATCGGCAAGGCCATCGTGCGTTTCGGCGAGCGCAGGGTGCTGTCACTGGAATACGGCAGCCTCGTGCTGGTCTTCCTGGCCTACGCCCTGGTGGACAACCGGTGGATCGGGGGCGTCCTGTACGTGCTCGACCACATCTTTTTCAACTTCGCAATCGCCATACGCACCTATTTCCAGAAGATCGGGGACCCGCGCGACGTGGCCCCCAGCATGGCCGTGGGCTTCACCATCAACCACATCGGGGCGGTTGTGCTGCCCGCCCTGGGCGGCGTCCTCTGGATGGTGGACTTCCGGATCGTGTTCTACATGGGCGCGGCCATGGCGGCAGTCTCCCTTGTCGCCGTGCAGGCCATACGCACGGAGGACGCCGAGGTGCTGGTAGTCGGCAAATAGAATGCAGGAGGTTTGATGAAAAGTCTTTGCGTTTACTGCGGATCGTCCCGGGGCGCGAGGCCCGAATACCTGGAGGCGGCGGCGACTCTGGGTGAAACCATGGCCCGGCGGGGAATACGCCTGGTGTACGGCGCCGGAGAGGTGGGCATGATGGGTCAGGTGGCCAAGTCGTGCCTGGACGCGGGAGGAGAGGTCACCGGCATCACTCCTGGCAACTTCATCACCATGGGCGTATGCCACGGCGGGCTCACGGAGTTGATCGTGACCGACACCATGCACGAGCGCAAGGCCGAGATGAGCCGGCTTTCCGATGCTTTCGTGGCGCTTCCCGGAGGCCTGGGTACCCTGGAGGAAATCTTCGAGATGTACACGTGGCTCCAGTTGGGGCTGCACGACCGGCCGGTGGGCCTGCTCAACACCCTGGGATACTACGGCCGGCTGCTGGACATGCTGGACCATCAGGTGGCCGAGGGATTCGTGCTCTCCGCCCATCGGGACATGCTGGTGGTGGAGGACGGCGTGGACGCACTGCTGGACCGCCTGGACCAGGCCCCTCCCAAAGTCGGGGAAAAATGGTTCGACAAGGAGTACCACCGGATACGGTGATTTCGGCAGCCCCTGTGACGTCCTTACAAGGCGGGAGGCGCGGCGGCTCCGGTGACCGGACCCGTGCCGCCGCCCCGTGGTTCCCTTACGCCCCGCGCCTGATTGTTCCCCAGCCGAGGGTGAAGAAGATTCCCGTATAAACAGCTTTCGAGAAGTCCGTGCCATGGCGCTTTCCAGGGACTCTTCAATATTTTCGCCACGGACCCGGGCCCGTTCTCACCCAGCCCGCCGGACCAGCCCCTTCTTCGCGCTGGACCTGCCGCTCAACGCCTCGAACGCCGGGATGATCCTCTGGTAGGTCACCGGGAACAGCCGCTGGATCGTGTCCATGACGTAGGCGTCCGCGCCGATGAGCACGCGGCGGCGGTTTTTTTTGATTCCCTTGACGATGACCTTCGCAGCCTGTTCCGGCGTGGTGCGGGCCACCTTCTCGAACGTTTCCATGGCCTGTTGCTTGTCGCCGAAGGCGCAGTCATCCTTTGCCGTGTGGCGGCTGTTTTTGGCGATGTTGGTGCGGATGCCTCCGGGATGCACGCAGGTGACGTGGATGTTGGTTCCGGCAAGCTCCATGCCCAGGGCCTCCGTGAACCCGCGTATGGCGAACTTGCTGCAGTTGTAGGCCGACTGGGTGGGGATGCCCCACAGGCCGAAGACACTGGAGATGTTCACCACGTGGCCCTCGGGCCGGTCCTCCAGGTGGGGAAGGAACGCCTTGGTGCCGTGGACCATGCCCCAGAAGTTGATGCCCATGAGCCACTCGAAGTCCTCGTATTCCATGTCCCTTATCGGGCATGTGAGGGCCACGCCCGCGTTGTTCACCACGATGTCCACGCCTCCGTGGGCCTTTGCCACCGCATCGGCGAATGCATGCATGGCCTCCCGGTCCGACGTGTCCACCTTGTGCGCGCTGACCCTGCGTCCCATTCCCTGGATGATTTCCGCCGTCTCCCCCAGTCCGTCCATGTCCACGTCGCACACCGCCAGGTGGCAGCCGCTTTTCGCCAGCAGAATGGCGGTTTCCCTGCCTATTCCCTGCGCCGCGCCGGTGACCACCGCGACCTTGCCCTTGAGATCCTTCATGTTTCGCACCTCATTTTTATGGAGTATCTCCCCCTTGTGCCATGCCGTCAAAGCCCGTTTCCACGGGCTGTCAAAAGTTGAAATTCTGGTAGAAGATCACCGTGGCCGGGCTTGTGACCGTCGGGTCGGTAATCACGTTGACCAGGGCGGGCTTGCCCGACGCGGCCGCGCGCTCGAGGGCCGGCACGATCTCCTCGTCCTTTGTGACCAGTTCGCCGTGGCCGCCCAGACCCTCCACCACCTTTTCGTAATGGCGCTGCCCCAGTTCCGCGCAGGTCACGCACTCCGCGCCGATGCTCATTTCCTGGGAGTGCTTGATCATGCCCCACGCGCAGTCGTTGTTCACCACGCAGATTATCGGGATGTTGTGGCGCACAGCGGTGTCGAACTCCATGGCGTTGAACCCGAATGAGCCGTCTCCGTGCAGGATGACCACGGGCTTGTCCGGGTGGGACAGCTTGGCGGTGAGGGCGAACGGGATGCCGGTGCCCAGGCAGCCAAGGAGCGCGCCAGCCGGCGTCTGCAGGCCCGCCGGCAGTTTGGAGCGGAAGCCGGCCAGCGCGTAGTAGCTGGTGTCGCCTCCGTCCGCCACGTAGTAGGCGTCCGTGCCGAAGACCTCCATGATCCTTGCCACGAGGCGATTCGGGGGGATGGGATCGGACGCTGTTTTGCGCTGTTCCAGTTCCGTGTGGATGAAGGCTTCCGCCGCCTTTTTCAGGGTGCCCAGCCACGTCTTGTGGGAGCGCTTTTTTACCCTGGGCGTCAACGCCTCGATCACCTGCCCGCAGTCGCCCACCAGGCCCGCGTCCGCAGACCGGTTCCGGTCCACCTCCGTGGGATCGATGTCGATCCGCACCAGTTTGGCGTCGGGGAAAAGCCGGCCCGACTGCAGGACCCAATTGAACCGGATGCCCACGGCGATGATGACGTCCGCCTGGGGCAGGCCCGCCATGATGCCCGTGAATCCGCCCTCGCTCAGGGACAGGGGGTGCTCGTCGGACACCTCTCCCCTGCCGCCGTTGATCAGGCCGAAAGGGACCCCGGTCTTGTCGATGAACTTCTTCAGCACCTCGCCGCACCCGCTCATGCCCACGCCCGTACCGCCGAGCAGCACCGGTTTCTTCGCGGAATTGATCAGCTCCGCGGCAACGGCAAGCTCGCTTTCCGCGGGTACCGTACTCGTCTTGTGCACCCGCTTGCGGGGCATTACCACGTCCTTTTCCTCCATCTCCGTGAACAGGATGTCCGGCGGCAGCTCCAAAAACACCGGGCCGGGCCTGCCCTGGGTGGCCTGGCGGAAGGCGGTGTTCAGGTACTCGGGAATCCTCCTCGTCTCGTAGCAGGTCGCCGCCCACTTGACGATCGGCTTGACCATGTCGATCTGGTTCATCTCCTGCAACGTACCGGTGAGGTCGTCCCGGATCGGGTGTCTGCCGCACAAAAACACGACGGGCGCATTGTCCAGCGACGCGTTGGCGATGCCGGTGAGCGCGTTCGTGAACCCGGGCCCGGCCGTCACCAGGCAGACGCCGGGCTCCTTGTTGTATATGGACCACGCGTGCGCCATCATGGCCGCCGCCTGCTCGTGGCGTACGTCGATGGCCCTTATGCCGTACCTGGCGCAGCCATCCAGGATGGCCTCGATGTGCCCGCCCGAGATGGTGAAGTACGTGCCCACCCCCTCGACTTCCTTCATATACCTTGCCGCGAGATGCCCGCCGCTAATCCTTGACATATAGACCTCCTTTGATCGGGTGACTGTTGCCTGAATCCGTGACGAAAATATTGAAAATACTTTCAAGAACCCCATAAATCGGGCTTTTTTTGCGTGTTCTTGAACAAATCTTCGTTTCACCCGTCGGGTGAAAGGATTTTTCGCCCTCCGGGGCGGCCTCATGCGGCGCGTCCGCGGCGTCAGAGCCCGGCCGGCGTACTTCAGTACAGCCGGCAGGTCTCTTCCTTGCCTCCGCACCACGTGAGACCGCTCACGGATTCAGGTGTTGGTTCGTGATTGCGTCTGTCCGGTGTTTTACATGATGAGGGCCATGGTCTGCTCGAACCACATGGCCCAGGCGCTCATACCCTCCAGGTGCACGTCGCCCCGCGCCGCGGCGTTGAACACCGCATCCTTGCGCCTGTCGCTCAGCACGGCGAACCCGGTGGCCGTGTCCTTGAACACCAGGGCCACGTCGAACTCGTGGTTGGCCCCGGCCCGGGTCCTTATCCTGCCCTTGTCGAAGATGAACAGGCGGCCCCGGCTCCTGTCCCTGGTTCGGATGAGGAGCCTCAGGCGCGTGTTTTTAATATGCTTTTTGAATGGCCTGTTCACTACGGAGGCGACCCGCAGCAGGTTGTACAAGCCGAACAGAAGCGCGGAAAACCTCATGAGCACCTCCTGGTTCGCGTGGTTCCGGGTTGCGAAAAGCGCCGCGGTAGCTGCGCCCTGACGGACGATCGCTTCCGTACCAACCGCTTTTGTATGATTTTCGGCTGCTTATAATTGTAAGGATCTGATTGGCGCCAAGCATAGCGAAAAATGTTGCTTTTGACAATGGCAAATGTCAGAATCGCCGAATGAACCGGGACCGGGAACCAAAACGCAGGTACGGCGGAGTGCGGGCAAGCCAGCGAATGGCGGAACGGCGGGAGAAGCTGCTGGCCGCGGGCCTGGAAGCGTTCGGCACCACCGGCTATGCCCAGGCCGGCATCAAGGAGATATGCAGCCTGGCCGGACTCACGGAACGGTACTTCTACGAGTCGTTCAACAACAAGGAGGAGCTCCTTGCCGCCGTGTACAACGGAGTGGTGGACGAGTTGATAGGCAACGCCATGACCCGGCTGGACCGCGGCCGGGAATCCCGCCTCGACAGGGCCATGGACGCGGTGGGCGTGCTTTTCGAAAGTGTGCGCGACGATCCGCGAAAGGGGCGCATGCTGTATTTCGAGATACTTGGGGTGAGCGACCGTATCGATAGGGAATACCATGCCGCCACGGACCGGTTCATCGAGATCATCTCATTGGTCCTTGCCGGTACGTTTGATTCCATAGACCGGGCAGCCCTGGAGAGCACCGTGGTGCCCACGGGTCTGGCCGGGGCGCTCAACCTGATAGCGATAAAATGGATACTGGAGGACTTCTCACCGCCCCTTGCCGACATCATGGCCCAGGTCCGGTTTCTGCTGGAATCGTTCAACCAGTTCGTCGACGGCACGGCGCCAGGGTAAAATGGCGGCCGGGGATTCCGCGGGGACAGGTATGGTGCCTGAATCCGTTACCAGTCAGTTGAAAAACGCGATCCGCGCAGTACGCGCCTCATTCCTCGTCGGTGCGACGTACTTTGAGTACGCCTTACTCCTCGAAATTCGCGCACCTTGCATCTCATCGCCTGAATCCGTGAGCGGTCTCAGGCAGTGCAGATCACTCCAAGGGAGTGGCGGCCGTCCACCTTCAGCACCATGGGGGCGTCCAGTCGCACGTGGGCCACGTGGTCGCCTTGGTCCACCGGTTCGAGGGAGCTCAGCCAGTCCCGGTCCAGCCGGTCGCCCTGGGCGGCGCGCACCGTGAGATAGCTTATGCCCAGGGTGGTGAGATTGTGGAAGAAGTGGGAGCCCTGGGACGGGTCCGCCGACAGGTCATCATGCTCGGATTCCACCATGGCCCCCACCCCGGCGATCTGGTGCCAGCGCACGGGAATGCCCAGCCAGGGATCGGCAGAGCCCCACCTCCCCGGACCTATAAGGAGGTAACGCCGGTTCTCCTTTGCCAGGGCCGAGTTGAATCGCCCGATCTCGGCGGCGATGTCCCTGGTTTTGGCGGGGTCGAAGGCGTCCGGTCAGACGAACACGATGTCGGCCATATCCTGGTCCATGGTGTTGCCAAGGGCCTTGTGGGACACGCAAAAAGCCTTTTTCACCTCCTCGTCGGCTATCTCCACGCACCGCAGTTCCACCCGCGCGCTCATCGGCCGGATCTGCAACAGCGAGAATTCGGGAGTTTGTTTGCCCTCCGGGCCGATATCCACGGAAAACTCGATCTCCACCGGGGTTCCCATCCCCCGGGTTCCCAGTTCCAGCACGGACGTCAACAGTTCCGGCAGGGGCAGCAGTCCGTGCTTCAGTACCGGGGCGAAGGTGACCACGGGATGGCCGCCCGGCTGCATGGAGTCCACGATCCGCTGCTCGTCGGGAAGATAGGCGCCGGATACCGCGCGCACCGGAAACTCCCGTGCCGCGTCGTACACCTCGCGTCGGTCCAGGGTTCCGGCCTCGTCCAGGTCCAGGATGCAATCGTCCCCTCCCATGCTCAGCGCGTAGAAATACCGCTGGCTGTTGTCCAGTGTCTCCTCCACCGTGTTCCTTTGGGGCAGCACCTCCGGATACCGTGGGCAAAAGCGCAGGTTGCGTTTCCCTTCCATGACCGCCCGGCCCAGACCCAGGGCCACCGTGGCGACGCCGTCCTCCGGCATCATTGGGCCGAATGGGTAGTAGTTGTGGGACTGTGCCACGCCTGATATCGCCGGGTAGAAGTATCCGTCATACACCGAGCCCTCCAGCCGCTGGATCATCACCGCCATTTTCTCGTCCTCGGGACGCAGGCCCATGCGCCGGGAAAACGCCTTGGGCTCCTGGAAGTAGGCGGAGGCGAACACCAGCTTGATGGCGCGCACCATCTGCTCCAGGCGGCATTCCAGGTCCGGTCCGTTGTTGGGCAGCATGAAGGTGCGGTACAGCCCGGCGTAGGCACAGAACTGGGCGTCCTCCATGAGCCCGGAGGAACGCACGGCCAAAGGGTAGGTCACCTGTTCGAGGTACATTTCCAGCTGGCGGCGCAGAGACTGGCTGAACCTGCCTTCCAGAAACCGTTTCGCCACCTCGTCGTTGCCCTGGTCGCCCCTGGACAGGTCGGCGAGCCCGTTGATCTCCACAAAGGCTTCAAACTCGTCCGTGGCCAGTACGAGCGTCCTGGGAATGCGCACGTTCACGTTGGCGAACCGGTCCAGAAATTCCGGGCGGCGGTGCAACATGGCGGAGAGGAACGCGAGGCCCCGGGCCTTGCCGCCCAGGGAACCGCTGCCCAGGCGGAAGAACTGCGTGTCCGGGTCGAATCGTTCCCCGTGGAAGCTGGCCACGATCCCCATCTGGCGCTCCAGCCTGCGGCGGCGCACCAGGTCGGCCAACTCCTCCTGGTGGCTGGCCATGTCCGGAAACGTCTCCCCTCGAATCGGCCGCACTCTGCTGGCAAGTCCGGACTCCGTACGGGCAAAGAGCCACCGGGAGAAGTCGTTTTGTTCAGCGTGGCGCACGAAGCACTCGGGGGGGGGACCTCCCGCAATGCTGCCTCCAGTTCCCGCAGGTTCCGTGCGCGGGCAATGGGCTCGCCGTTTTCGCCCTTGAACACGAAATCCCCGAACCCGAGGTGCTGCAGCAGAAACCTCCGCACGTCGGAAATCAGGTCCGGCTTCTGTCGTTTGATCGCGCGGCCCATGGACTCGGGGTCGGTTTCCGAGCTTCGCGTGAAGATCACGACCAGGTCGAATCGGTGTTCCGCCAGGGTCGACAGGGCGTCTTCCAGGGAGGCCACCCAGGTCAGGCGCGGTGGATGGCTGAGATTCAACCCCTGGTACTCGTTGGTGATCTGCTCGGAGAGCCTGCCCTCCTCCTCCTCCATGATCCACGCGTCGTACGGCGTGGCGATGAGCAGGATGTCGCGCACCTTTTTGCCCATCAACTCGTGAATAACCTTGAAGCGGGGATCGAATGCCCTGGATCGCACCATGCTCGGCAACCTCCGGGGGTCGGAAAAGGAACGGCGCTGTGCGCGCACCCGGTTCAGCCTGCTGAGAAACGCGATCTGCGGCGTTGCGCTTGCTTCCTTGTCGGTGCGGCGTACCATAAGTACGCCTTATTCCTCGAAATTCGCGCGCCTTGCATCTCATCGTTTTTGAACAGGCTGATAACAGGCCTCCGGGGGCGCCTCCGGAAGGAAATCCGGAGGGTGTCTGGCAATGACCTGAATCCGTGAGCGGTCTCAGGTGGTGCGGATGCAAGGAAGAGACCCGCCGGCTGTACTGAAGTACGCCGGCCGGGCTCTGACGCCGCGGACGCGCCGCATGAGGCCGCCCCGGAGGGCGAAAAATCCTTTCACCCACCGGGTGAAACGAAGATTTGTTCAAGAACCCGCGGAAAGCCCGATTTATGGGGTTCTTGAAAGTTGTTTCAATATTTTCGTCACGGATTCAGGAATGGGTTTCCGGGGTGTTTACACCAGAAGCCCCGGCGGGGCAAGCATGTTTCATCGAAATTCGAGATACCCGGAAGGAAGCGGCAGGGGCCAACCGTGGGCCAACAGATCATGGGCGAGTCCATCAGGCGGATGCGGGCCGCCACCAGGGAACGCCCGATGGCGGCCGGGTGTCAGCCCGCATAATCGCGCGGCGGGCGGTTGGCGGGGTAGCGCCGACATGGCACGCCATGGTGTTCGGGGCCAAAATCCTTGACACGGATCCCATAATCCGGGACAAACCGGTGGCCGGGTCAATGAGGGCGGCGGGGGGGGCCGCGCCCTCCCTCTCCCGGCAACCCTTACCAGCCCGTTGAAAAACTCGGAATTGGCAGCCTGTTCAAAAACGACGAGACGCAAGGCGCGGTAATTTCGAGGAGTACTGAGTGCTTGCGGTGCGTCGCATCGACGAGAAACGCGCCGCAACGCCGCAGATCGCGTTTTTCGACAGGCTGTTACGCGGAACCGAAACCAGGGGGAGCGCGGAGCATGCGTTTTGTACGATATGGAGGCAGGGGCGGCGAGAGGCCGGGTATCTGGCGCGACGGCAGGATCGTGGACATTTTGGACCACTTTCCCGGTACACCGGACCTGGGGTCGCTGTTTTTCACCGAGGGATGGAAAAAGGCCCTCGAGGCGATTGACGATCCGGGCGTGGAGATGGACGTGCGGCTCGGGAGCCCGGTGGCAAAACCGGAAAAGATCATCTGCCTTGGCAAAAACTATCTCGAGCACGCCAACGAGGGGGGGATGTCCGCTCCCGAGGCCCCGCTGCTTTTCTGCAAGACCCCGAACGCCGTGAACGGGCCGTACGATCCTGTCGTGCTACCGAAAAGCTCCGGGCAGGTGGACTGGGAGGTGGAGCTTGCCGTGGTGATCAGGTCGACGTGCAAGCGCGTGGCCCCCGAAGAGGCATTGGACGTGATCGCGGGTTTCATGGTGATGAACGACGTGTCCGGCAGGGAGGCCCAGTTCGGGGACAAGCAGTGGTTCCGAGGCAAGTCATTTGACACGTTCGCGCCCATGGGCCCGGTGCTGGTGACCCCGGACGAGATCGCCGACGTGGGCAACCTGAAACTCGAGGCCCTGGTCAATGGCGAGGTCATGCAAAGCGGTAACACGCGCGACCTGATCCACGACATTCCCAGGATCATCGCCCACGTGAGCGCGGACATCACCCTGTCCCCGGGCGACGTGATCTCCACTGGAACACCGGCCGGCGTGGGGATTTTCCGGAACCCGCCCGTCACACTGGCCGACGGTGACGTGGTGGAGTGCCGGATCGAAGGCATCGGCTCGTTGAAAAACACGATAGTGGCCACGACATGAACGGTTGTCTCGTGGAGTGACCCGACCAGGGGGGCGTCCTGGCAAACGCTGCCTCTTTTGTATCGAAAAGGCCGTGCGCCCTGGATATGCCTTCAAGTCCTTGCTCGGTCCTGAATCCGTGAGCGGTCTCAGGTGGTGCGGAGGCAAGGAAGAGACCTGCCGGCGTACTGAAGTACGCCGACCGGGCTATGACGCCGCAGACGCGCCGCATGAGGCCGCCCCGGAGGGCGAAAAATCCTTTCACCCACCGGGTGAAACGAAGATTTGTTCAGGAACACGCAAAAAAGCCCGATTTATGGGGCTCTTGAAAGTTTTTTCAATATTTTTGTCACGGATTCAGGCCGGTGTGTGGCGGGCTTGCAGGCAATGAGGCATTTTGTCTCGTCAATTGGTTTGCACGGGAGCCATGAACCGGGTGGCGAGTCTCTCGCGACGGATATCGCCGGGGGAGGTGGAGTGCCACAAAATTCGGGAAAAAGTTTCTCTGGTTGACGGCCTACCTCGTAAAATTCATTCCTTCATACAAATCCTGCCCGGTCCGCAAGCGCTTCGTGTTTCTCTGGCACAATATATGCTTGCTATCATCTTACCCAATACCACCATTTTCGGCTCGAAACTCGTAATTTCGGGTTGGAGGCATGGAGTGCAAGATGAAAGGTACCTCCCGGCCCGGCATATCCAATGTCAAGGTCATCTGGAAGGCGCTGGACGAGGCTGCCCGGTTCTCCCCTGACGCCACGGCCTTTGCCTACTTCGGCCAGAATCACACGTGGCGGCAACTGGACGACGTCTCCGATCGGCTGGCCTCGGCGTTTTTACGCGCGGGGATCGCAAAGGGCGACCACGTGGGGCTGATCGCCCTGAACCAGCCGGAATGGCTTTATGTCTATTTCGCCGCGGTGAAGATCGGGGCCGTGGTGGTGGGCATGAACGCATTCTCGTCCAGGGCGGAGATTCTCCAGGGGCTGCGCGCCGCGGATGTCAAGGCCGTTGTCAGCTGCAAGTCGTTCGGGGAGACGGATTTCGTAAGGATGTTCCAGAAGGGCGCGGACATTCTCCGGCATGTGGGTCATTACATTTTCATCGGTGGTCCGGCATTCGCCGGCAGCCAGGGCCTGGAGAGCATGATCGGGGAGGATGTCGACGGGGACGCCCTGGCCAAAGCGCGCGAAAAGGTGGAGCCGGACGACACCACCATGATCATCTACACGTCAGGCACCACCGACTCGCCCAAGGGGGCGGCACTGACCAACCGAAGCCAGCTGGCTTCCGCCTCGGCCCAGGCCAGGCACATGAGGGTGCGTGAGGACGACGTGCTGCTGTTCACCCCTCCGTTGACGCACGTCGGCGGCATAACCTGCGGATTCCTTTGCATGATGCTGGCCAGGGCCGGCTCGGTCCTAGTTCCTCTTCCCATCGCCGACGAGGTCATGGAACAGTTCACCGAGCACCAGCCCACCATACTGGTGGCGTTTCCAGGCAGCCATTACCGTATTCTGGCCAGCGAGGACTTCCACCGAATCGACACGTCGGTCGTGCGTCTGGTGGTGACCGGCGGAGGCTGCATGGACGGGGACCTGGCAGCGGACATGGCGGCGGCCTATCCTGACGCCACACTGATGAACCTGTACGGTCTCACCGAGACGTCCGGCGCCGCGATCATGACCCCGTGGAACATGGACGCCGGAAGTCTTGCCCGCTGCATTGGCAGGCCCATAGGCGATTTTCACGTGAGGATGGCGGACCGGGAGGGGCGGGCCGTGGAAGGTTCGGGTGTCGGTGAGATTTGTATCAAGGGTACCGGGGTGGTTCCGGCGTATTTCCGCATGAAGGACCGAACCGGTGGCATGATCGACGAGCAGGGCTGGTTGCGTACCGGTGACATGGGCTATCTGGACGACACGGGAAGCATTGGGTTGAAAGGGCGCAAGGCCGAGATGTACACCCAGGCCGGGGAGTGCGTGTACACCTCCGAGGTGGAGGAGTTTCTGGCCCGGCATCCCAAGGTCTCCATGGTGGCGGGCATCGGAGTGCCCGACCCCGTCAGCGGAACGGTGGGAAGATACTATGTGGTGCCCAGGCCGGGCAACCGGCCCACGGTCCAGGAACTGCGCGGTTTCTGCCAGAGCACCCTCGGGCCCGCCAAGGCTCCGGAACAGATAGTGCTCAGGGAAGAGTTGCCCGTGAGCCCCATGGGCAAGATACTCAAGTCCCGGCTGAAAAAGGAATTCGAGTTGTACGGCCGATGACGCCAGCCCCTGAGGAAAACGCCGGTTCCTTCGTTATGAACCGCGTTTGATCCGTCATTCGTACGGTCATGGCATACTCCGCGATTCACCCGGCGGATGAAAGGGTTGCCCCTCTGGGGCGGTCTCGTGCGGCAGGTTCGCGGCATCGAAGACCGGCCGGCGTATTTTCACCACGGGTGGCTGGTCCCGTCCTTGCCTCCGGGCTGCCTGATGTCGTGCGCGGATTAACAGCCCGTTGAAAAACTCGGAATTTGCAGCCTGTTCAAAAACGATGAGATGCAAGGCGCGCAAATTTCGAGGAACAAGGCGTACTTACGGTACGTCGCGTTGACGAGAAATGAAGCGCAACGCCGCAGATCGCGTTTTTCAACAGGCTGTTAAGGAAAATGGTCAACCTTCGGCACCCTCTCCCCCATGGTGGAGCAGGGTGCCGCTTTTTTTGGGAGGTTCATGAAAACGGTAAACCCCGAGTATGCGGA
The DNA here is from genome assembly GCA_046542385.1 of Desulfatibacillaceae bacterium. Taxonomy (GTDB): domain Bacteria; phylum Desulfobacterota; class Desulfobacteria; order Desulfobacterales; family Desulfatibacillaceae; genus JBKHBM01. The sequence continues at coordinate 14,134 of JBKHBM010000001.1, forward strand.
AATGGTGGCCGGTGTCGTGAACAACTGCAACTACTTCAATCTTTTGTCCATGGGTATCAGGGATCTGTCCTGGGGCAGGGCCGTCGTCGAACTGGACCCTGAATCCGTGAGCGGTCTCAGGTGGTGCGGATGCAAGGAAGAGACCTGCCGGCTGTACTGAAGTACGCCGGCCGGGCTCTGACGCCGCAGACGCGCCGCATGAGGCCGCCCCGGAGGGTGAAAAATCCTTTCACCCAACGGGTGAAACGAAGAGTCGTTCAAGAACACGCGGAAAGTCCGATTTATGGGGCTCTTGAAAGTTTTTTCAACGGGCTGTTAGGGCCCTCGGGCCCTGGCCGGGATCGTCCGAGCGAAACTATGGGATGATGACTTCCATCTGCCGGCCCACGGTGATTTCCGTGGGGCCGCCGGATACCGTTGTCTTCTCCCCGTCCATCTGGTAGAAGGTCTGTCCGTCGCTGATGATTTTCAGCCGGTTGGTCTGGAACTGGGTTACCGACGGGGAGAGCACGTCCAGGGGCTTTTTGAAAAACCTGGTGAGATGCATGAGCCACCACTGGTTCATGTTCTCGATGACGGTGACCTCGAACCTGCCGTCGCACAGGTTGCACTTGGAGGAAATCATGGCGCCGCCCGCGTAAATGCCCGCGTTGGTGACGAGGATTCCATGGCTGCCCGAAGGGACCGAAGTCGAAAGTTCCCTTCCCTCCCGGTCCGTGTACACGAGGCGGATGCTGAACGGGAACTCGTAAGTGAAATTCTCCAGGATCAGGATGCCGTAAAGACCGGTGTTCACGAAGGAGCGCGATCCCATGACGGACAGCAGGTTACGGGGCCGCAAACGATTGAATTCGTTGGAGACCAGGGCGTCGTTGCCCAGGCCGAAGTAATTGGAGAACAACACCTCGCCGTCCACCCGCAGGACGTCCATGCGCCGCGTCCTGGCCTTGACCAGCATGTCGATGATGCCGGGCATGCCCTTGTTCTTGAACAGATGGTACACGTCGAGGGACCGGGCCAGGTCATTGCCCACGCCATAAGGGATGACGCCGAGTTTCGGGGGGGCCTCCATTTCGGCCACGGCCTGGACAATCTGGCCGAACGTCCCGTCCCCTCCGACCCCTACCACCGCCTCGTAATCACCGGCCAGCTCGCCGGCCTGCTCCACGGTGTTTCCGTTGGTGAAGATGGCGTCGTACTGCCAGGGAAAGAGACGGTCGGCGAGTTCCTGGTGGATCAGCTTGGCCACCACCTGTCCAGGGGACGTGCCCGAGACAGGGTTTATGAGAAACAGGAGCTTTTTCATGTGCGCCCCGCAAAACGGCCCTGCCCCGCGAGGGCGCGGCCTGTTCATGGTCTTCCAGGCACTGGCTGTGACCTGAATCCGTGACGAAAATATTGAAAAAACCTTTCAAGAACCCCATAAATCGGGCTTTTTTGCGTGTTCTTGAACAAATCTTCGTTTCACCCGTTGGGTGAAAGGATTTTTCGCCCTCCGGGGCGGCCTCATGAGGCGCGTCTGCGGCGTCAGAGCCCGTCCGGCGTACTTCAGTACAGCCGGCAGGTCTCTTCCTTGCATCCGGACCACCTGAGACCGCTCACGGATTCAGGTGTGAAACATACCATCTTCCGGGCGGGCATACAAGGACCGCTGGACGGAAAAGCGGGAAAAACCGGGGACATGTGTCGGCAAAACCGTACGACGAGCCAACGGGCCCTTCTCGATTCAGGGCGCTTGTGCCCGGCATTTCCCGTTCCGGCCCCTGACGTCAGGCGGGCGCGGGGACTCCGTAGCCGTTTTCCCGGTGGTGCCTGCGAACTTTCGGGTCCATGACCCTGAACCACAACGGAGGTACGGCGGCCAGCAGAAGCATCCCGGCGTACCCCGTGGGCAGTTGCGGGCTCTCCTCGAAGTGCCGCAGCAGCTGGTATCTGCGGCCCGGTTTGTAATGGTGGTCGGAATGACGTTCCAGGTTGAACAGAAAGGCATTGGTCAGGATATTGCTCGAGTTCCATGAGTGAATCGGTCTCACGGGTTCGTAGCGGCCCGAGCCGGTTTTGGCCCGTCTCATCCCGTAGTGTTCCACGTAGTTCACGATTTCGAGCAGCCCTATGGCGATGGCGCCCTGGGTGATGAAGAACGCCGTGGCCAGCGGGCCGAAAAGCAGCATCACGGCCAGGAGTATGAGCACCTCGATGGCGAGGTACCTCAGTACGCGGTTTTTCGGGCTCCATGGACCCGCGCCGGACCTTTCAAGGCGTTTGGCCTCCATATCCCATGCATGTGCGAAGCCCATGCCCACGGTTCTGGGCAGAAAGGCCCAGAAGGTTTCGCCGAAGCGGGCCGTGGCCGGGTCGTTGGGAGTGGCCACGTTGGCATGGTGCCCCGCCACGTGTTCCAGGGCCCAGTGCATGTACAGCACCGTCGAGAGCATGACTCTGGACAGGGTGACCTCCAGGCGGCTTTTGACCCGGTGGGCAAGCTCGTGGGAAACATTGATGCCAAGGATGCCGGAGGAAACCCCCACCGAAATCGTGAACCCCACGAATTCCAGGGGCGCAAGGGAACCGGTCCCCACCACCCAGGCTCCCCAGGCAACCAGCCCAACCTGTACCGGGGCGCAGATCCATGTGATGATCCGGTACGCCCGTCTATCGGTCAGTTTCCTTTCCTCCTCTTCGGTGGGATTGCGTTCGGACTTGCCCACGACGAGGTCGAGCAGCGGAATGAGTACAAAGACGATGAATGGGGTGAGAAACGTGTAGGCTCCCCCGATGAGGTAACCGGTGATGACTCCGAGGGGCACGAGAAAGACCAGATTGTACCATAGTGGGCTCATGGAACATCCTCCAGAAACGGACGGTTCGTGGTCACGGTGTTTCCGCCCCTTCGACGGGGACGGACAAAGCGGATACTCCGGTCATTCGCGCCGGGGGAGCGGCGGAATCGGAACACCAACCAAACGCGGCGTCGGCATGCCTTGCGGCGAACATGCGTTCGTCATCCTAGTTTAATTACTCGCTAGCCGGAGTCAAGCGGTTTTTCTCCCCGGGATTCCTTCCCTAGTGATGCGTCATTCACCCGGATGGCGTGAACGATTTCATAGATTTTCCAAGGGTTGCAATATATTCCTGAAGTGCGGACCCGGAGGGGGCAATGGACACCGGTGGAGGCGGCGGTCCGGGAAGTCTTCGATATATTATAGGAGGGGACGCAATGTCGATGAAGAGACGAACCCACCCGATTTCTTGCGGGTCCGGCCCCGGCCTTCGGTGCTGACGGGGTCCGCGGAATGCGGGGATCTGCGTCGGACGTTGCGGAGAAAAGGGCAGGATTTTTGTACGGCGTGGCTCACTTCGTCGTCACGCCTTTACCAGCCTGTTGAAAAAACGCGATCTGCGGCGTTGCGCTTCACTTCTCATCAGTGCGGCGTACCTCAAGTACGCCTTATTCCTCGAAATTCGCGCGCCTTGCATCTCATCGTTTTTGAACAGGCTGAAGATTTCGAGTTTTTCAACGCGCTGTTACGTGTTCGAGTTCAATGGCGGCAGGGGTCGGCCCCGAAGAGCCCCGGCGTCGATATTTCGTGTTTCCGGTGTGATCTGGATCACTTAGCCACCCAATATGTTGTTAATTATACTCCATGTCTACACAATATACATAACTTACATATAATTTAACATAAATTATATATAAAATGCTTGACTTTTGGTTTTTTCCCACCGAAACTGTGAACCATAAACTTGCCGAAATACTCATATTAACCACATGTTGAACACTCAGGGGTAAGATTTGCAGGGCGGTGGGGACATGATGGAAGCGATCAGCACCTATACCGGATCCACGCATGTGCCTGTCACCGTTCCCTCTTGGTGTGCCCACACATCAAACCGGAGAATGTCGGGATGGGCAAAAACTGCTTGAAGGAAATCCGCGAGTCCATGCTGTTGAGCAAGGCGGAGTTGGCAAGAAAGGCGGGTGTATCTCCCATTACGGTGGATCGGATAGAAAAGGGCATGCCTTGCCGTTTGGAGACACAACGCAAGATTCTTCGGGCCCTCGGTTACCAGCCGAGCGACAAGGAACGCGTCTTTGGCGAGTAGGCGACAATGCGATTAAAGAAAAAGCATGAGACACTGATTGGTCTGGATATCGGGTCGGGCTCCATAAAGCTGTCCGAACTCGAGAATCGCAAGGGAGTCTGGGTGGTCAGGAAGTACGGGATGGTGGATCTTCCCATGGGCGCCATCGAGGAAGGCATCATCCGGGACGCCAACAGGGTTGCCGAGCGAATCAGCGAACTGCGGGAGAACACGGGCATCCGGGAGGTGAACGCGGCGATATCCATCGCGGGCTATTCGGTGATCGTGAAGAACATCTCGGTGCAGAAGATGTCCGACGAGGAGATGCAGGAGAACCTGCATGTCGAGGCGGAGCAGTACCTGCCCTTTGACGTGAAGGATGTTTACCTGGATTTTCACATAGTGGGGGAGAATGCGGACAGGGAAAACCAGATGAACCTGGTATTGGTCGCCGCCAAGAAGGACATGGTGGACGAGTATGTCAGCGTGGTGGAGATGGCCAACCTGAATCCCTGCATCATGGACGTGGACGCCTTTGCGCTGCAGAACATCTACGATCTGTGCTACGAAGCCGCCGACGAGGAAGTCGTCGCCCTCGTTGACGTAGGCGCCACCAAAACCAATGTCAACATCCTGAAAAACCGAAGTTCGGTCCTGATCCGCGACGTGTCCATGGGCGGGCTGCAGATCACCCAGGAGATCATGGCCCGCACCGACTGCTCCTTCGAGGAGGCCGAGCGGTGGAAGGTCAACGGCCAGTCGGACAAGCTGAGCGCCGAGGAGATGGAGGAAATTTTCACCTCTGCCTGCGACCGGTGGTGCGAGGAGATCAGGCCGGCCATCGATTTTTTCTACTCCGTCAATTCCGAGACTCGTATCGACAAGATATTTCTGAGCGGAGGCGGCGGTCTGGTTTCGGGCTTCCAGCAGATGCTTTCGGCCTCCACCGGAATCACGACGGAATACCTGAATCCGTTTCAGAACATGGAGATCGAGGACGCCTCGCTTGACACCAACAATCTCGACCGCATCTCGCCGCAGGCTGCCATCAGCCTCGGACTGGCGTTGAGGAGGGTGGGCGACAAATGATTCGAATTGATGAGAGCGGCCGGCACATGATCCGGATCAACCTGCTCCCGTTCCGGGCTGCACGGAAGCAGGAGAATGTCAAGCGCCAGCTCACCGTGTTCATTCTGGCCCTGGTGCTTGTGGCGGTGATGCTCTTTTTTGTGCACAATTGGCTCGGCGGTCACGTCCGGGCCCTCGAGCAGAAGGTCGAGGAAACCAACGACGAACTGCAGATATTCAAGCAGCGTGCGACCAAAACCGACGAACTGCAGGCGCAGTTGGACAGTCTCAAACGGCGCAACAAGATCATTGCCGATCTGAAGACGACAAGGGGAGCCTCTCTTGAGCTTTTGTCCACGATTCCCGAACTTGTCGTCAAACGACGCATGTGGCTCACCGAAATGAAGGTGATACCGCCGGATGCCGAAAACAACCGGTTTGCAAGCGAAGCCGTGTTGATGTCCGGTATCTCCACCGACGAAACCACGGTGGCCCAATTCATGAAGAACATAGAGGGCAGCGAACTGTTTCAGGCCGTCATACTGCAGTCGCTGCGAGCCGCCGCCGGAGAGGACATGAACAAGGATTTTCGAAGGTTCGTGGTTATCGCCCAGTTGCGCAAATAGGTAGTGTTCCCGCATTCAAGCCATAGAGGTATCAGGTATGGCCGATACAAAGAAAGTAAGTTTCGCCGAATTCGCGGACCGTTTTTCAAAACTGTCCCAGACGCAGAGGATTCTCATTTACGCCGGGATGGTCCTCCTGGTGGTGGGAGCCTTTGTGGGCCTGAGTTTCTACCCCAAGTACAACAGCATCAGTGAGTCCAAGGCCAAACTGGCGGAACTGGAGACGGAACTGACCATGGCCAAGGCCAAGGCCAAGCGTTACGAGGCCCTGTTTCAGCAGGTGCAGCAGCAACAGGAAGTGTTCGAGAAGGCGAAAAGATCGTTGCCGAGCGAGGCGGAGATTCCCGGTCTGCTGGAGACCATAGCCTCGGCCGGGAGGCAGGCGGGCCTCCAGTTCTCGGTGTTTGATCCGCAACCGGAGGTCAGCAAGGAAATATACGCGGAGATCCCTGTCTCCCTGACGGTTCGGGGGCCCTATCACGGCCTGGGCAGGTTCTTTGCCAACGTGGCGGATCTTTCGCGTATTGTTACGATTCGCGGTCTGTCCCTGAGTCCCTCAGGTGGCGACGAAGGGGGGAACTGGCGTACGCTGATCGCTTCCTGCGAGGCCGTAACGTACAGGATCATTGAAGCTCCGGGGGCTGCCAATGCAAAGAAATAACAGGAAATCAAACGGGGGTAGGGTACCCGGGGCCGGAGGCGTTTCCTGGTTGAGAGCATGGGGCATGGCCCTTGGGGTCGGCCTTGCGACATGTGCTCTGCTGATACCGGCGGATATGGCCGAAGCCAGGAAAACCGAGGACCGGCCGTGGGTGGTGAAAAAGAAGATACAGGTGGAACGCCCCACCGAGGTTCGAAGGAAGATCTCGGCGCCCGTTCCCGCCCGGTCCGGTCCTGCGGCAGCGACGGAAGTGACTGCAAAGCCGGCTGCGGCGGAAGCTACTCCGGCCACCGCGGTGGGGACGACAGCCCAGCCCGTCAAGGCGACGCCCGCCGAGGCGCCAGCGATTCAGGGGCAGGCAACTCCGGTGGAAGGTCCGACCGAACCCGTTCCGGCTCCGAGGGAAGGCGGGCCGGCCAGGCCGTCGCAGGCGGAGGCTCCGGCCAGGGGCGAGTACGAGGCCCAGGCCCCGGGTGGCGCGAAGAACGTTTATCGCAAGAAAATCCGGATGCCCGGTGCCGCGCCGGCCAGGCCCCAACCAGCACCGGGCACGCCCGCGGAAGGAACGCCGGAGCCGGAAAAGCCGGAAACTCCGGTCCAGGCGAAGCCGGCCCCGGAAAAACAGGCTCCTCAGCCGGAAGAGCCGGAGACGCCCATGGTGGCGGAAGCTCCCGAGCCGCCTCCCGAGGCCGCTGTCACAAAGCCCGTGGAGGCGCAAAAGCCGGAGGAGCCAAAAGAGCCGGAGAAGCCCGAACCGGAGGAGCAGGAGGACATCGTGGGCCATAAGGCCGAGGAAGATGCGGACGAGGCTCCCGAAGTGCCGGCCAGGGAATTTGCCTATGACGACCAGGACAAGACCAATCCCTTCATGCCGCTTATCGAGGGACCGGCGACTCAGGACCAGGAAACCACGGAAACCGAAGGGGACCGGCCGCCAAGGCAGCTACCCAAAGAGGTTCGACCGAAATCGCCTCTTGAAAAATTCGATCTCGGTCAGCTGCAGGTCGTCGGGATCATGCGGACGCCCGAGCGGCGCATCGCCCTGGTGGAGGAGCCGTCGGGGAGAGGCTATATCGTCACCAAGGGTATGTATATCGGCGTCATGTCCGGGCAGGTTGTGGATATTCAGGATGACAAGATGATAGTCGAGGAAACCGTCACCGACATTTTCGGAAAGGTATCCACGCGAACAACGGAAATGAAGCTCTATGAAGTTGTGGAAGGATAGCATGAACACGAAATGGAATAGACAAGTCATCTCCGGGGCAATGGTGGGCGTCGTCCTGCTTTTCGGATTGTTGGGCTGTGCGGGTAACAAGGCAGCGGTCACTGAAAAGGCGGACGATACGAACGTGCGGCAGACCGCCGCGCTCATCACGGATGTTCGCATTGAGGGAGACGCAAACGGTACCGAGGTGACGGTCCAGGGCAACCGGGTTTTGGAATATGCCAAGGTCAAGTCTCCTTTCGGCAACGGGATCGTCCTGTACTTTGCGGGCACGAAGCTGCACGAGGTTCTGCCGGAATACCGTTCCGACGACTACCTGGTGGAAAAGGTCACCACCAGCCAGTCGCCGACGGAACCCCCTGCCGCGCGGGTCGAGGTGGTGTTGAGGGAAAACGCCGCCTATCAGGTGGTCCAGGACGGGGCCGAGGTCAGGATCCTTGTGGGAGACAAGGCGCAAGGGGGGCAGGGGGGGCCGGTTTCTTCCCAGGATCCCATGCAGCCGCCCGAGCAGGCTCCTCTGTTCGACGTGATTGAACCCGCCGTTGCCGCGGCACAGGGAGATGCCGCCCCAAGCGCCGTTCAGCCCGAGGGGGCTTCCGAAACGACAGGATGGACCGAGAGTCCCGCCCTGTTGAGGGAGATCCATTTCATTGAGGAGGAGGGAGGCAGGTCCACCATCCGGATCGAGACGACCCAGCCGGTGGGCTACAAGGTGACCAAGACTCGCGACCGCAGGCTGCTGGTGGAGATTCCCAATGTCGACATCCCCAGGGAACAGCGGCGCCCCCTCATCACCACCAGGTTCGACAGCGCCGTGGACCGGATATTGCCCATCGCCAGGCCGGACGGCGTAGCGGTGATATCGGTGGAACTCCGTGAGGCCGTGCCCTATCACGTGCAACAGGCGGGCCCGGAAATCTTCATGCGGCTGGAAGCCAGCAATATCCCGCCACGCCCCCTGGCCGAAGCAGGCCTTCCTCCGTGGGAGGAGGCCATGAACCAGGTCATGACCCAGTGGGAGGATCGCCTGGAGGAGTATGACGAAAGGGACGAGGTCGAGGCGGACCTGGCTGACAAGAAGAGGTTTACGGGCGAGAAGATCGCACTCGAATTCTACCAGTCCGACATCAAGAACGTGTTCCAGATTCTCAAGGAGGTCAGCGGGCTCAATTTCGCCATCGATTCCGACGTCACCGGGGAAGTCACGTTGAGCCTGCACCGGCCCGTTCCCTGGGATCAGGTGCTGGATCTGATTCTCCGCATGAACGACCTGGGCATGGAGCGGGAGGGCGACATCGTAAGGATCGCCAACCAGACCACGCTTTCCGCGGAGCAGACCTCGAGGCAACTGGAGAAGGAGGCGGAACTTGCCGCCATGGAGGCGCAAAAGGAACTGGAACCCGTGCACACGGAATACATCCCGGTGAACTACAGTACCGCGGCGTCCATGAAAGCGCACGTGGATGAGATCAAGACGGATGAGCGGGGCAAGGTCACCATCGACGAGAGGACCAACACCATCATCATGACGGATACCCGGGAGAAGATTCGGATGGCCCGGGACATAGTGAGCAGGCTGGACAAGGTCACGCCGCAGGTGACCATCGAGGCCCGGATCGTGGAAGCCTCCTCCAGCTTCAGCCGGCAGATCGGCATCCAGTGGAACGGGGAGACCGGCGTCCAGCCCAACGACGCCCGATACGGAATCGGACCGCAGAGAGGGTTCGATGCCCTGGGCGGCACCTACGGATACAACTGGAACGTGAATTTTCCGGTGGCTTCGAACAACAACAGCATAGGATTCAATTTCGCCAGGTTGACCGGATTGACACCACTGGTGATCAATGCCACTCTGACGGCGATGGAGAGCCGCGGCGAGGGCCGGATCATTTCGAATCCCCGCATAGTCACCCTGGACAACAAGACGGCGACGATCAAGCAGGGTATTGATTATCCGTACCAGTCCGTCGAGGACGGAGAGGTCAACGTGGAGTTCAAGGAAGTGGACCTCAAGCTCGAAGTCACACCTCACGTCACTCAGGACCACCGGGTGGCCATGCAGATCAGCACCACCAAGAATGATCTCGGCGACATCATCCTGGGACGCCAGTCATTCACCACCAAAGAGGCAAAGACGGAACTTCTGGTCAATGACGGTGACACCGTGGTCATCGGCGGAATCATCAAGACCACCCAGCGGTCCAGCAACGAAGGGTGGCCCTGGATATCCCGCGTCCCTGTCCTGGGATGGTTGTTCCAGAATGATTCGGTAACCGACATGCGGGAGGAACTCCTCATTTTCATTACACCGAAAATCGTGGATCTTGACGCGAGATGACAGGTACACGACGGTGAGCATGGACATGGATTGTTTGTGAGGCTTCTCACAGACAATCCGGACTCCCCGCGAGTACGATTGATCAGTAAACCGCCCTGGACGGGGCAGATTCAGGATGCCGGGCGCACATGATCGTGGGCTTGAGATTGGAATCATCCAAAACGTGAGGGTACTCTCATGAATAAGAGGCTTTTTCGCTCAGCTACCGTTTTACTGCTGGGACTCCTTTTGATCGCTGCCTCCGGTTGCGGGCCCGGCGGCGCCGCCAACGACGGCGAGGCCACCTCTCCGGGCGGCGGAGGCGGTGGAGGTACCACGCCCACTCCGCCTGCGACACAGACGCTGTCCGGCTACGTGTTGGCCAACAGCACCACGGGCGGGACCCAGCCGGTATCCGGGGCAACGGTTCTCCTGTTCAGCGAGACTCAGTCGGTCACCACGAACATGGACGGTGAGTATGAGTTCACGATCGAGCAGGGCACGGACCACACAATACTTGCAAGCTGGGAGGCCAACGGCACATTCACCGAGGCCTTTTCCTACGTCCGCTCCGGCGCTACCAGTGTCCCCCTGTTTCTGCAGCAGTACACCGGCATAGGCCGTGCCGACGGCTACCCCGCCGCCGGGGCCTCCTCCGTCACCTCCAACATGGTATCCGGTGGGCAGGCCACCCTCACCATGCATCCCCAAACCGCCGGGGTGTTCCGCCTGTCCACGGACAGCGACGTGAACAACGGCACCACCTCCGTCAATTCCGTTGACGTGGGCCTCATCAACCTGGACCTCCACAGCGCCCTGCCGTTTCCCCTGCCGAGCACCAATACCCGTACCACGAGTTTGAACGCGGATTTGGGCAACATAGGGGCCCAGTCACCCCTCGCGGTGGTGCTGGTCAGGCCCGGCAGGCTCAAGAGCCTGGCCCCGGACTGGGAACTTCGGTTGCCCCAACCGGCCCCTGCCATAGCCACGAATCTGAAAATACTTCACTTCGACCCCGCCCTTCACGTGTGGACGGACACCGGCTATACCTACAACGACGCCATTGGCGGAAGCTCCATCCAGATCGACAGCGGTGGTCTGTACGGCGTTTTCGAGCAGACAGGCAACACCAGATCGGTCACCGGTACGATCAATGCCCCGGCCGGCACCCTCGTTTTCATAGGGGACAAGTATTATGTGACCCGGATGGACAACGAACTGGTCGATTTCAGAAACATCCCGGTCCCGGCGGACGGCAACCCCCTGACAATGAACGTGATACTGGAGCCGACCTCCGATACGCCGGAGGAAAACCGGACCACCGTCGACATGGCCGCTGCCACCCCGGTCATCAACCCGGTGCCGGTGGAAGTGACGGATGTCGCCATTTCATCCTCCAACACCAGCATCGTGGCTGACAACGCCGCCACGGCCACCATCACCGCGGTGGTGACCGGAGAAGGCGGGGCCTATGCAGCCGAGGGTTCCAACATTACGTTCTCCACCTCGGAGGGCGTGTTCACCGAGAGCAACGCCGACACGGCAGTGGTTCAGACGGACGCCACGGGCAAGGCCGTGGTCCACTTGACCAGCCAGCAGGTGGTGTCTTCCAGCGTTTCCATAATGGCGGCGGCCCAGAACGGCGTGGAAAGCAATACGCTGACCCTGGCTTTTGTGCCGGACGTCCCGGCGGTTGTGGACTTCAAGGACACCATGGAGGTCATCCAGGCCCGGGGGGTCACTTCCATCCCCGTCGAGGCCATGGTCAAGGACCAGTGGGGCCACCCGGTGGCCGACGGCACCAACGCCCAGTTCGCCATTCAGAGTTCCAACGGCCAGGCTCCCGGAGAATTGCTGGACGCGACCTCGGACACCACGACCAGCGGCGTTGCGACGGTCAATTTCGTGGGAACCGCATACATCGGCTACTACACGCTGACCTGCCAGTCGGGCGGCATAAATTCCTCGGCGGACATGCATATCCGAGTGGAGGAACCGCCCATCGGTTCCGTCATTCTGTCCGCCAGGGAAACCGAGTTGGTGGCCAGCGGCTCCGACACCACCACCCTGACCGCCGAAATCACCTATTCCACGGGTGATCCGGTGGTGGACGGCACCAATGTAACCCTCGCCACGACCGGTGGCACCCTTTCAGACGGCACCACGACGGGTACGTCCATTGTCGTGCAGACGTCCAACGGGACGGCGTCCGCCAATCTGACCAGCAGTCGACGGTTGGGTCTGGTCGATGTGTCCGCAACCGCCGACAACGGCCTGTCCGACGAGCTGTCCATCGATTTTGTCGCGGGCGCTCCCAGCCAGGTGGCCTTCGAGAGTTCCGAATACACCCTGACGGCGGACGGCACGACCGAGCAGATGATAAGGGGCGTGGTTCAGGACGCCTACAACAATCTGGTCAATGAAGACACCCTGTATTTCGAGGTCAGGGACCAGGCCACCGGAATGAGTCTGCCCTGGTATCTTTCCGACCAGGGGCCCACCGTGACCAACGGTGTGGTGAGCACCAATTACCTTGTTTCCAGCACTCCGGGTGACTATTCCGTCAATGTCTACACCGCCGGTGGACAGACTCCCCTGGCTTCCGTGCAAATCCACCAGGAGCCCCTGCCCGTGGGCTCCGTCACCCTGTCAACGAGCGCCTCGTCCATAACCGCCGACGGGACGTCCTACGCGATAATTTACGCTACCGCGCGCTATACCAACGGCACGACGGTGGCCGACAACACGGCCATCTCGTTTTCCACCGACGCCGGCAAGTTGGCCAGGACCTCCACCGGCTCGCAGTACACGACCACCACGGCGACAACCTCCCAGGGAGTCGCCAGGATCTATCTGTTCAGCAGCACCCAGCTCGGCACGGCCACGGTAACCACCGATGTGGAAGGAGTCACCAATTCCGCCTCCGTTGAATTCGTCGCCGGCGGCGTCGATCAGCTGGCGTTCGTGTCTCCTTACACGTACAGCCTCACCGCGGATGGACAGAGCACTGCGGAACTGCGTGTCCGCGCCAAGGACGCGAACGGCCACCTGGTCGCCGAGGGGACGACCGTCAACTTCATGGCATACAAGGACGGCCAGGAAATGCCGTCGATGTTGCAGACACTGAACGCCACGACGTCAGGGGGCTACGCCACCACGGTTTTCATGGCTACAACCGACCTTGGTGCTTATACGGTGACCGCCACGACGTCCTCCGTGCCCGGCGGGGTCCTGATTCCCGCCGTAGTGGAGCTGATAGAACCTCCGATGGGGGCCATCACAGTTTCCGCGGGTTCGCCGACCATCGTGGCGGACGGCGCCACCCAATCCGTCATCCGTGCCCAGGCCACCTACCTGAACAACCAGTCCGTGCGTGACGGCACGGTGGTAGCCTTCAGCACCACGGCAGGCAGCCTGTCGCTGGGAGATCCTGATCCCGCCGAACCCACGACTCTTACCACCACCACGCTCAATGGCCTGGCGACGGTGATGCTGACCAGCACCGAGGTCCTCGGTGTCGCCACGGTCACCGCAAGCCGAAAGGGCGTGTCAGGAAACGCCGATGTCGAGTTCGTCGCCGGCTCCGTGGACGAGGTGAAGGCTTCCGCCGATCCGGTGACCCTCCCGGCGGACGGTTCCAGCCAAAGCGCCATAAACGTATGGGCCGAGGACGCGAATGACAATGTCATCCCCTCGACCACGTTCACCGCGGCGGTTACCTCGGGCTCCGGCTCCGTGGACCCGGTATCCGGAAGCTCCAGCAACGGCTTTTTCGAACTCGTGTACACCGCGGGCCAGACTCCCGGCCCCGCCGTAGTGACCGTGACGTCCACGATCGGCACCTCCAAGTCCACCGCGGTGCCGCTGACGCTGATCAACAGCCCGGTGGGTGCCATTTCCGTAGTCGCGGACCCCACGGAGATCCGGGCCAACGGGGGAACTACAACGTTTGGAAAAAGCACGATAACCGCGACTCTTAGCGATACGTTGGATCAGCCCATGATCGCTGGAACCCAGGTGCTGTTCACCACCAATACGGGCACCTTCGCCACCAGCGACGACGGCACCGTTTCGCCTGACGGCAAGACGTACACCACGTCGGTGATCGGGTCCAGCGGCAGGGCCACCGCCACTCTCAAGTCGTCCAATACCGCCGGCGAAACCGCGCAGGTGCGGGCCTCCTCCGGAGGGGTCAATTCCCAGCCCGCCGATGTCGTCTTTTTGCCCACGCCCGCCTACCTGTCCCTGGTAACGGACAGGAGCTTCGTAAGCTCGGACGATTCCGACCAGGCCACCATAACGGCTTCCGTGTTGAGCAGCAATTTCGTGCCCATCAACGATGTCGCCGTTCAGTTCAGCGCCACCGGCGGCACTCTGAGCGCCTCTTCAAAGGAGACCGGAAGCGGCGGTGACTCGGACGGAAAATCTTCGGTCACCTTCAGTTCCGGGACCACGGACAGGTTCGACCAGGTGGTGACCATCACGGCTTCCATCAATGAACTGACGGTCACCAGGCAGGTGCCCATCGAGATTCGCGGCACCAGCGTGGAACTGGCTCTTGGCAACACCAGTCTCGAACTGGGCGGCGCCGGCGACGCGGACAGGACCACGCTGAGCGTTTCGGTTCTGGACGCAGGGGACATTCCCATCAGTGACGCAAGAGTCAACGTTTATGCGTCGGGCGCCGGCAGCGTGAATCTGACGCCGACCTTTGGCGATACCGACGTGAATGGCCAGATTCAGTTCACCGTCCAAGGCGCTTCCGCGGGCAGCGTAACGCTTACCGCCACGGCGTACGACCCCGAAACCGATGCCGGTGGAGCTTCAAAGACGGTGACCTCCGATCCGGTCACATTGACGGTCTCCACGACGGGCAATGCCTTCAGGATCGTTACTCCGAGCGCGAACCAGGTAAACCGCCACACGGACGAAACCGTTACGGTGGTGGTGGACGCGCCGGACCAGACCGATTCGGAGGGAGGCACCAGAAGGATAGAAAACGTCAAGTTTTTGACCAGTCTGGGTTCCTGGAACACCACCAGCAACCAGATGGTGACGGTCCCTGTCACCGCCGCCGGAGGATATCGCAGGGCCACCGCGACCCTGTCCTCCACGGAGGCCGGAATCGCCTCGGTCCAGGTGTATGACGAGGACGACACCAACCTCAGGGACAGCCTCCAGGTCACCTTCTCCGCCCCGGCGTCCGCGTCGCACCAGGTGTCCCTGCAGGCCACCAAGACCGTCATCAACCCCAACGGCGGGGTCGACGGCACCGCCGGTCTGATAGCAAAGGTCAAGAGCCAGAGTGACCAGCCGGTGGCGGATGCTCCGGTGCAGTTCACCATTCAGAATCCGACCGGTGGAGGGGAGCATCTCAGCCAGGTGCTCGCGTTCACGGATTCCAACGGCGAGGCGAAATCCAACCTGGTATCCGGGACCGCAAGCTCGGACGGCGCCGGAATAACGGTGACAGCCAGGGTGCTCAGCCCGTCCACGGCCAGGAACGTGACGTTCGATCTGGTCAAGGGCAATGGCGGCAACCCCACCATCACCAGAGACACCGGCAGCTTCATTGACGAAGGTTTCAAGGCCGGGATGAAGGTCGAGGTGTCCGGATCGACCCTCGGCAATGACGGCGTTTATACGATCTCGTCCCTCACCGCGACCGTTCTCACTCTGAATACCTCACCGGATTTCGCGGCTGACGAACCCGGCGCCACCACGATACAACTGGTGGCCTACATCAGGTCTTCCGTGTCCATCGTCATCAATGGCACCCCAAGCTCCATCGTCATCGGACTTGGCTCCAACGCGACCAGGGCGCCGGGCGCCGAGGACGCGGGGTATGCTTATCCGGTGACTCTGCTGGTCGCCGACAACAACGGCAGCCCGGTTGAAGGCGCTTCCGTGTCCATCAGTCTGTGGCCTGAGATGTATTACACGGGATACATGTCCTATCCTGAAGACGATGACCCGAGCGTGGTGCGTCTTTCGAGGATCATTGCCGAGGACCTCAATCGAAACCAGATCCTCGATCCCGGGGAGGACGTCAATGGGGACGGCAGGCTTACTCCCTCGGTCTCGGCCGCGGGCAACGTGCCCTACTCGGCCACAACCGACGCAAACGGTCTCATAACCTTCAACCACATATATCTCACTGACCAGGCGCTGTGGCTCAAGGTCCGCCTCCGGGCCACCACGGTCGTCCAGGGCACGGAAACCGTGGAGGAAATCTCCTACGTCCTTCCGGTCCTGCAGGAGGACATTGACGCCGAGGTCATCGGTGATTCTCCCTATGGCTCGTGTGCCTGGTGTGGCGATGTCGTCAAGAAAGCGGTTTCCCCAGGATCTTTCGACTACGAACTGCACTGCGAGATTCAGCCTCAGATGATCGGCGGGGTGCCGACAGGGGAGGACCGTTGCCAGCAGTACAAGCGATACCTGCCCGATTATACCACCTCGCCCAGCGAATACAGCGACGAGCGGGGTTCGGTCAGTCGAATAGCATGGGAGGCCAACCAGTACACCCTGACGGCGGACGGGACCAGCAGCGTCTCCATCAAGGCCACGGTCAGCACGGAATCCGGGGAACTGGCGTTCAATGGTGAGCAGATCAATTTCACCGTCACGGACGACAGTGGCACCAGCAACCCCGAAATGCTGGCCAACACCAGTGAGGCAACCTCGCTGGGAAGCGTCTACGCCGAGTTCCTGTCCACCAGGAACCCGGGAACCTACACGCTTACCGCGACGGCTCCGGACGCAACCACGCCGGTAACCATGACGCCGGTCGTACTCAACCTGGTGGAACCACCCGTGGGCACGGTGCAGGTGGCGGCGACATCCTCCTCCATAGTGGCGAACGGTAGCAGCCAGAGCGACATCATTGCACAACTGACTTACACCAACGGCCAGACCGTCATAGACGGCACGGAGGTTGTCTTCACCACGGACGCGGGCAGCCTTTCCGGCGGTTCCACCAGCAGCGGCGCGACCACTTACACTACAACCACCAGCCAGGGAATGGCCGCCGTGAGGCTCACAAGCTCCACCAACCTTGGTACGGCCACGGTGTCCGCCGTGTCCGGCGCGGCGGTTGGCCAGGTCAATGTCTCCTTTGTGGCCGGGCCGGTGGACGAGATTCTCCTTTCGGCGAATCCCAATTCACTGCCCGGGGACGGCCGCACCACCAGCACCATAACGGCGACGGCCACCGACGCGAACGGCAACGTGGTCGACGGCGCCACCGTCAACTTCAGCGTCACCGGACTTGGTTCGGTATCTCCGACCACCGGTACGATACAAAATGGCCAGGTGCAGGCGACCTACACGGCTGGTGGAGAGCCGGGACAGGCGACAGTGACCTGTACCGCCACCAACGGCAAAAACGACAGCGTTGTCCTCACATTGCTCTCCCCGTCCATTTCCGGAGTGCAACTCGTTGCCGATCCGGTAAGCATAAAGGCGAACGGGGGCGACTCCGGCGGCCAGAGCACCATCTCGGCAACGGTGACCAATACTGACGGCCAACCCGCCAGCGAAAACACCAAGGTGGTGTTCACCACCTCCCACGGTTCCTTTGAAAATGCGCCGGCAGAGACGCCCAGGACCTATACGGGCACGACGTCGGGCAGCACGGGCGTCGCCACCGCCACATTGAATTCGTCCACCTCCTCGGGTGTCACGGCATCTGTTTCCGCCAAGAGCGAGGGCGTGAATTCCAACACGGTGGAGATCGAATTCACGCCGGTGCCCGCCTTGCTGGCCATAAAGGCATCCAAGTCCTTTGTGCGTTCCGACAATTCCACCACGTCGACCATAACCGCATCGGTACTGGACACCAATCGCGTGCCGGTCGGAGGGACCACCGTCACCTTCTCCGTGACGGGGGGGTCGATCAGCGCTTCTTCCAGGAAAACGTTGACGGCGGAGGAGGCTCTGGTCGAGGACGGCAACGCCGGAGAGGCCATCGTGGTGTTCCGCTCGGGAACCATCGACAGGGCCAACCAGACGGTCAACATCACCGCGGAGGTTTCCGAACTGGATTACACCAGGACGGTTCCCGTGGAGATTACCGGCACCCACCTCGATGTCACTTCGGATTCCCAGAGTCTCCAGATCACCGGAACGACCTCCAATGTGGTCAACATAACGGCAAAGGTTCTGGACCACGGGAACAACGCGATTCCGGACGCCACGGTAAGCCTGACGCCCACCACGGACAACACCAATGTCCTGATCAGGTACCAGCCCGTGGATTCGGCAGGCAACCCGATGGGGTCGCTGACGACCAACTCGCAAGGCAAGGTCTACCTGCAGGTCTGGGCGGAGAAGCTGGTGGCCGGTGTTTCCGGCAGCGCCGACGGCTCCCTTCGGTTCGATTCGATGGGCGCGACGGCGAATCAGGATCTGAACATCGGGGAGGAGGGCGACGTTTTCGTCATCTTGGAACCGGACGACGACCCGCTGTTTCTGCATACCGGGGAACCCCAGTCCCTGACGGTGCTGGCTCCGCCGCAGACTGTCAGCGCCGGCCCGCCCGCCGTTACAAGGGCCATACAGACAGTGGTGTTCGTGACGAGTTACGGCACCTGGGACGGCACCGACCAGCACATAGTGTACAAGACGGTGCAAAGCGGCGATATCGACGGTGACGGCAACAACGAGGATTACGCCACGGCCAGCCTGGTTTCCCAGGACGCCGGCGTAGCCAGTGTCCAGGTGTACGACGAGGACGATCCCGACCTTTCGGATCGGGCCCAGATATACTATTCGGCGCCGTTCTCCGAATCGTACCAGGTGTCCCTGCAGGCCGAACGCACGGTCGTGGCCCTGAATGGCGACTCATCCACCCTGAGCGCCAGGGTCCAGAACAAGGCCGACCAGGTCGTATCCGACGCCCCGGTCCTGTTCAGCATTGTCGACCCGGTGTCCGGAGGCGAAAACATCCTGCCGTCCATTGCCTATACCGGTCCGGACGGCGTGGCCAGTACCGTCTTCACCTCGGGCAGCATCAGCACCGACCAGGAAGGACTTACAGTCAGGGCCAGGGTGCTTGCTCCGTTCACGGACAAGAGCGCGTCGTTCCAGCTGGACACGGTCGGAGGCGACCCGGTCATAACCAGGACCGACACCGGCAGTTTTCTCACTGACGGGTTCAAGAGTGGCCTGAAGATCGAGGTCACCGGTACCCCGTCCGCCGAAGGCAACGACGGGATTTACACCATTGCCGATGCGGACGCCACCAGGCTGACCCTGGACGCTGCGGCAACGTCAACGAGGAACTCCTTTACCACGTCGCCGCAGACGGTGGCCTCCGGCATGAGGATCGTCGGTTACATCACCAGTTCGGTGAGCATCAACATAGGCGGCACCGCGGGTTCCGTCAT
Source organism: Desulfatibacillaceae bacterium (assembly GCA_046542385.1). Classification (GTDB taxonomy): domain Bacteria; phylum Desulfobacterota; class Desulfobacteria; order Desulfobacterales; family Desulfatibacillaceae; genus JBKHBM01. Next base: position 33,506 of record JBKHBM010000001.1, read on the forward strand.
CATTGGCCTGGGCACCACGATAAGCACCGACCCCGACAGCAACAACACGGCCAACCAGCTGCCGGTCTCGGTACTCGTGGCGGATACCAACGGCAATCCCAGTCCCAACGCGGATGTGTCCTTCAGCCTGTGGCCCGTTCACTACTCCACCGGCTACTGGTTTTGGAGCGCGGTCGACGAGGAGTGGGTCGCGGTGGACACCGCCACCCTCCACAACGAGGACAAAAATCAGAACTCGATCCTCGATCCCTATCCGGTGGGTATGTACAATCCCCAGGGCGAGGACGTGAACATGGACGGGCAACTGACTCCAGCCAACTCGGCAGCGGGTAACATACCGGACTCCGGCACCACGGGGGACAGCGGCATCTTCGCCTTCAACCACACGTACCTCAAGGCATACGCGCCGTGGATCAGGGTCCGGATGCAGGCCAGCACCAAGGCCTTCGGGTCGGAGACTCGCACCTCCTATTCCTACACACTGAAGGTGCATGTCGACGACGTCGCCGAGGATGCAAGCCCCGCGGACTCGCCCTATGGCTGGTGTCCGTGGTGCTTCACCTCCTACGAGAATCTGGGAGACATGGGGGACGGGCTCATGACCTGCAACCTGGGCAAGGAAATCGAGTACGAGGATTGCGACACCTCCAACCCGGCCACCGTGACCGACGACGGATGTCTGCCTTACTCGGCCGAATTCGTGAATGGCCTGTCAAACACGAATGAGAGTCTCGTTGACCAGGACGGCAATGCCTGTCCATAAGCAATGTCATCCAAACAGGGCCGGCCTCCGGGCCGGCCCCTCCTCCGGACGAAATCCGGGCCGGAATCGACGAATGCGAGGAAACTGGAGAAATGGGTAAATGGCTGCCTGACAGGGAAATGAACACAGGGTCCGATAACATGCACCGGCGTTCGCTCACTGGGGCATGCCCCCGCCGGGACGCAGTCCGACGCCCGGGATGGCTTCCCGTTGCCTTATGTGTCCTGGCTTCGTTCGCCATAATGACCTGTTCCTCCGTCCTGGCCCGGGACGCCGTACCCGAGGGGTATCCCGGTGACGTCATAGAAACGGAACAGGTGATGTACTACACCATCAAGGAGGGGGATACCCTCTGGGATCTGTCGGTCCGTTTCTACGACACTCCCGCCCTGTGGCCGGATCTGTGGAAATTGAACCCCCATGTGGAAAACCCTCACTGGATCGCACCTGGCACCGTTGTGAAGTTGTACCGCAACGAAGCCATGGCCCTCGAACCGGAGGAGGAGGCTCGCAGCGGGCCCGATCCCTGGGGAGCGGGGGAACCGGAAGAGATCCATACCTACGAAGGAATCGGCCAGGTAGGCTTCATCAGCGAGAAACCCTTTGAATCCGTTGGAAGGATCATGAAACTGCTGGGAGACCAGAAGCTCATGATCAGCCGCGACGACCTGATGTACGTGAATTTCAAGGAAGGCACGGAACCTCATGTCGGGCAGCGATTCACCATCTTCAGGGTGGGAAAAAGGGTGCCGGACCCGGACAGGGAAAACGGATACCTCGGTTTCCAACACACGATGCTGGGCCAGGCCATGGTAGTGGAAAAATACGACTCCCACGCAGTGGCAAGGGTCACGGCGAGCTATGAACCCATCCGGATCGACGACAGGATAATGCCGTATGAAGTGGTGGACGAGGACGTGGTCCTGCGTCCGGGAGTTCCGGGCATCAAATCCCGGATACTGGCCTCGGATCAGCGTTCCAACATTTTTGGCAAGGGAACCATTGTCTTCCTCGACACCGGTTCCGTTGACGGCGTCAAGCCGGGCCAGACCTACAGCATTTTCGAGAAACGGGAAATCGTCACGTGGGATGACCTGGAACTGGAGGAAGCCGACGTGTCCCCGCGGGAGGTGGGCCGGGTACTCATTCTCAAGACCATGCCCGAGACCTCTACCGCCGTGGTTACCGAGTCCATCGACATTCTCAAGGCCGGCATGAATATCCGCAACACCCCGGAGGACACGTTTCTGGCTGAATAGTTCTCCGGCTTGCCGATGGCCGCCAGGGTGCCGTGGCGGCTCCCCGGGTTCCTTTGCCCTTGACGATTCAACCTTCCCGGCCGCTCTCCCCGCCAGCGCCAATTGAAATCCCATGTCCGTCCGCTTGCCTGGCGTCTTGCCGCATTGTATTGTCGAGAACACTTCAACTCCGTGTTTTTTGCCAGGGGAAAGGAAAACGACATGCCCGATCTGTTCGACACCACCACTCTGAACAACATGGTGTTGGCCAACCGGATCGTCCGGTCCGCCACATGGGACGGTCTGGCCGGGGTCGATGGCGAGGTGACCGCGGACATGATCGACGTCTATGAGCGGCTGGCCGAAGGTGGCGTCGGACTGGTAATAACCGGACACGCATATGTCCGCACGGACGGAAAGGCGAGCAAGCGGCAGCTGGGCGTCCATGAAGACGGACTGGTCCCGGGCCTTTCGGAATTGGCGGGAAGGGTGCACGAGGCTGGGGGGCGGGTGGTTCTGCAGATTTCCCATGGCGGCTGCCATGCCGCAACGTCGCTCACCGGGGAATCCGCCGTAGGCCCCTCGATCATGGAAAACAGCCGGGGCCCCATGTGCCGGGCCTTGACGTCCGGAGACATCGCCGCCATTCCCAGGCATTTCGCCCTTGCCGCCGGCAGGGCCCGACGCGCCGGATTTGACGGCGTGCAGGTGCACGCGGCCCACGGTTACCTGCTTTCTTCCTTTCTTTCCCCGTTTTACAATCGCCGTTGCGATGAATACGGAGGCTCACCGGACAATCGCGCCCGGCTGCTTCTGGAGGTGATCGATGCGGTCCGGGAGGAAACAGGGCCTGATCTGTTCGTTGGAGTGAAACTGAATTCCGCGGACTTCGTGGAGAACGGGTTGACCGTGGACGACGTGTTGTACGTTTCCACCCTTCTGGAACAACAGGGGGTGGACGCTGTCGAGTTGTCGGGGGGCACCATGTTTTCTGGCGCCTTGAACCCAGTACGCAAGGGAGATCCCGCGTCGTCGAACCAGGAGGCGTGGTACGAGGAAACGGCCCGCCGGTTCAAGGAAACAGTGTCACTGCCTCTCATGCTCGTTGGTGGAATCCGGACCTTTGAAAAAGCCCGGAGCCTCGTCAGGGAAGGCGCCGCCGATTACATCAGCATGGCGCGACCCTTTATCCGCGAACCGGGGCTCGTTGCCCGCTGGAAATCCGGGGACACAGCCCGCGCCGCCTGCGTGTCCGACAATTCCTGCCGCCAGGCCATCATTCTGGGCAGGGGGCCGGTGTGCGTGACCCTGGAAAGGCAGAAGACCGGCAAGGTCTGAACGCCGGGTCCGCCTCGGCCGCGGCATACCGGTTTTGCATTGACCACAATCCCTGGAATGTTGTAGCTTTCTGCCATTCTGTCCGAAGGTTTTGCCTGTTTTGAGAACCCGGCGTCCAACAGCCGCCGGATGGAGCCTCATCTTTCCCTTGCCGGAAATCTTCATGAAAAGGTTCGCCAAAGGTGCCTTGCCTGTTTTCGCGGGAGCCTTGCTTCTGTGCTTGTATTCCTTTGTCCACGGACTGATTGCGGGTCACCCCGCCACTACCCTGTCCATGGTTTTCTCCACCGTCGCCGGGGGCGTCCTGGGGCTCGCCGCCGCCCTCATCCACCGCAGGACAGCCGGAATCCAGGCAAAACTTGACATGGCCCGGTCCGAACTGGAGCAAAGGGTTCACACACGCACTGTCGAACTGCTCGCCCAGAGTCGTCGTCTTGCCAGTGAGATCGGGGAGCGCAGGAAGGCGGAGAGAGCGTTCGAAAAGAGCGAGAAAAGGCTTAAACTTGCCCTGGAAGCGGCCACGGACGCGCTGGTGGAATGGGATCTCACCACCGGACACATCTATTGGAGCCCCAGGTTCTTCACCATGCTGGGCTACGAGCCCGGAGAAATGCCACCTACCTACGGGACGTGGCAAGGCCTTCTGCATCCGGAAGACAGGCGTACGGTAACCGAGAATATCGACCGCGTGATCGAAGGCCACCAGGATGTCTTCGAACTGGAGTTCCGGCTGCGGACCCGGGACGGCGGCTATCGCTGGGTCTGGACGAGGGCCCGTTCAGTAGGCCGCGGACCTGACAACAAGCCGGAACTGCTCATAGGCACCCAGGTGGACATCACTCCCCGAAAGGAGGCGCGACAGGCCCTGGCCGAGAGCGAAGCCAAGTTTCGTGGTCTGGTGGAACTGGCGACGGACGGAATCGCCATCATCCAGAATGAGAAGCTGGTGTATGTAAATCCGCATCTTGCAAGCCTCATGGGGTACGAGCCGCAAGAGGTCATTGGTACGAACTTTCTGCAGTATGTCTCCCCCCGGACCCGCGTGGACGCATATGAGCGCTATGACAGCATTGTTCGGGGAAAAGCGGTCCATCCCCTGTTCGAGCATCAGCTGATTCGAAAGGATGGTTCCCTGGTTGACGTGGAGGTCAGCGCCGGCCCGAGCGTATACCAGGGTCGCAAGGCGGATTTCGTATTCATGCGTGACATAACGGACCGCCGCCAGGCCCGGGAGAAGCTGGCCGAAAGCGAGGCCCGTTACCGTGGCATATTCGACGCCGCCAACGATTCCCTGCTGCTGTTCGACCTTGCAGGCAATGTGGTTGACGCCAACCCCCGGGCATGCGAGATGTACGGCTACACGCTGGATGAACTTGTCGGCATACCGGGCCGGAACCTTGTCCACGATGAATGCCGTCACCTTTTTGACAATTTTCTGCTGCGAGCCGGCCAGGGGGACCGTTTTTTCTGGGAATCCGTGGACCTGACAAAAAACGGTCAACCCGTCTTCGTGGAAGGCAAGGGCAGCCGTTTTGATTACCAGGGCACTCCGCGGCTGCTGGCTGTACTGCGGGACGTTACGGAAAGGCGCATGAAGGAGGACAAGCTGCGCGCCTCCGAGGAACTCTTTTCCAGGGTTTTTTTCCTCAGCCCGGTCTCCATAGCCATCACCACCATCGAGGACGGCCGTATAGTCATGGTCAATAATGCCTTCGCCAGCCTTGTGGGTATTGCCAGGGAAAAGATCATCGGCGAGCTTTCGGAACGGTTCTGGGGTCGTGGAGGCAGTCGCGGCGCGTTTGTCGCCCAACTGTTGGACAGGAAACGGATCGAAAGCGTCGAGGTAAAGGTTAAACGGGTCGACGGCGAGTTGCGTGACTGCATCTATTCCGCCGAAATCGTGGAATTCGGCGGTGAGCCCCACATCATCACCATGGGTATCGACATTACCGAGCGCAAGCAGGGCGAGGAGCGCATCAGGGCTGCCCTGGAGGAAAAGGACGTACTCCTGCGCGAGGTGCATCACCGTGTCAAGAACAACTTCCTGGTCATCATAAGTCTCCTAAGCCTTCAGGCGCAGTATTCCACGGACCGGTCCATCGAGGATATCCTTTACGAGGTCCAGGAACGAATCCGTTCCATGGCATTGGTGCACCAGCGTCTGTACCAGTCCGAATCCCTGGCCAAAATCGACTTCGCGGGATACGTGGAGGAAATGTGCCACAGCCTGCTTACCTCCTTTGGGAATCCGGGAAGCCGCGTCAGGGTGGACATCGAGGGCGGCGGCGTTCTGCTGGGCGTGGACGAGGCGGTGCCCGCCGGGATGATCGTCAACGAACTGGTGACCAATTCGCTCAAGTACGCGTTTCCCGACGATGCAGAGGGCAGAGTGGTAGTAAGGCTTGAGAACGAGGACGGCAGGATGGCCATCAGTGTACAGGACAACGGCGTGGGGCTCCCTTCCGAGGTGGAGGTGGCAAGCTCCAGGTCCTTCGGTCTCATGCTGGTGCGGTTGCTGACGGAACAGCTTCGTGGCACCCTTGAGCTGGCTTCCGGTGACGGCGCCGGGTTCACCGTGAGGTTCTCCCTGCGCGACAAGGCGCGAAAACCGAGGTCCGATGAGGCCCCTGCGGCGTGACCACCTCCTGCCCCTTACGGTCCAGGAATCCGTCGTCCGGACCGGTGCGCCCGGCCGGGGCGCCGCAGCCGGAAAAACAAACGCCGAAGACGCCAACAAAACCCGGTATCGAGGCCGAGTGCCTTTCCGGGCCGCAAGGAGGAGCATGTTCGACATCAAGCAGTTTCGTTACGGCGCGGACAACCTCGCCTATCTCCTGTACAACGGACAGACAGCCATGGCGGTGGACGGCGGCGCTGTGCAGGAAATTCTGGATTTCGTCTCGAAAGAGGGCCTTCGCCTGGAGACAGTGACCAACACCCACGGCCACCCGGACCACACCACCGGCTCGGCCCGGCTTGTCGAAGCCACTGGGGCGAGGCGTCTGGATCCGATGAAGCTCCATGGCGGGGAAGGGGCGCTCATTGGCAAAGAAGACGTGGAAATCATCCACACGCCCGGGCACACGAGGGATTCGGTGTGCTTTCTGGCCGGTAGATACCTGGTCTCCGGGGACACCCTGTTCAACGGCACCGTGGGCAATCCCTTTTCCGGCGATCTCGCGGCGTTTTATCACTCCGTCAAACGGCTCATGACCCTGCCTCCTGAAACCGTGGTCTTCGCGGGTCATGACTATGTCGAGGAATCCATGGCCTTCGCCCGGTACGTGGAGCCGGAAAACCAGGACAATATCGACGCCTATCTGGCGGATTACGATCCGGTGCTCGTTCGGTCCACCATCGCCGACGAACTCCTGGTCAATCCATACCTGCGGTTCAATGAACCCGCTATCGTGGCCATGCTGGAACGACGCGGGCTTTCCGTGAACACCGAGTACGACCGTTGGCTCTCCCTGATGAGCGTGGAGTGATCCGGGGACGCCCGGTTTTCCTTCGCCGGCGGGGGAGGATAACTGTGTCTTGACCGGAATTTTCCGTAAACTTGAGTCGCTACACGTTATCCTGTATTGTCGGTATTGGGTTTCCGGGCGGTATGGACTTCCGAACAAGCGCCGCCGCTACCGACCATCGCAGCCCCACGTCAGCCCCCTGGAGACGAACAAATGAATGACAACTCTTCCGCCATCGAACAGGCAGCCGACATCCTGGCCAACGCGGAACGTGCATGCGCGTCCACGGGCGCGGGAATGTCGGCCGAGAGCAGAATCGACACCTTCCGGGATCCGGGAGGCCTGTGGGACAAGATCAGCCCCACGGACGTGGGCACCGTCGAGGGATTGATGAATACTCTCGCGGGCAACGCGGACATTCTCAAACCCATATTCCGGGGCATCCTCCAGTCCTTTGAGCAGGCCGATCCCAATCCCGGGCACATTGCCCTGGCCGAACTGGAGCGCCTGGGCATCCTGGACTCCGTGATAACCCAGAACGTGGACAACCTGCATGTCGAAGCCGGCAACAAAAACGTGATCGAGGTGCACGGCAACGCCTTCCGCATGGGGTGCCTGTCCTGCGGGGTCAGGATCGAGCGGAATCGCAAGAAGACGGCGGGCGAAGTCCGCGAAAGGCTGGAGGCCCTGCCGGATTTCAGCCTGGAAGCCCTCGTGTCCCTGGCTCCGCCGTGCCCGGCGTGCGGAGGCATCACCCGGCCGGACGTTGTCATGTTCGGGGAGATGGTCAAGGACCTGCCCAGGGCCTACGAGGCGGTGCAGCGCGCGGACGTCATGATGGTCCTTGGCACCTCGGGGGCCGTGTACCCGGCAGCCGGCTTTCCCGCCCAGGCAAAGAGCAACGGCGCCCGGGTCATCGTGGTGAACCCCACGGAAAACCCCTTTGGCCGCATCGCCGACGTGTACATCCGGATGCACTCGGGCGAGGCCCTGCCCCTGGTGGTGGCAAGGGTGAAAGAGATACTGGGGGAGTAAGGATAGGGTACAAACGCGGGGGAACGGCGTGCCCAATAGATGACCGAGTGAAACGAGTCCTCGTTCCGTCACCCCGGCGAACGCCGGGGTCCAGGTGCACAAAATAGCATGAAATCATTGTATTTCCGGCTTGTAAAGGCATGTCGAAGCCACGGGTGGGTTGGGTCAAGGCCGCATTCATGCGGCCGGAGCCGATAACTACGCTTTCCTTCTTCGAGTCCCTGTCGCCACCAATACCACCACCGCGTAGAATCCCGGGGCAATGGCAAAGACCCGGGACAACTGGAACAAATGCACGGGTGAAAACAGGTCCGGCATTTTGAGCGAGTGCCGGTACATCACTCCCTGCTCCATCACGGTTGCAAGAACGGACAACCCGAGCCAGGCCGGTACAAGACCGCGAATGTCCAGTCTCCTGCCGAGAAAGTACAAGAGAACCACGCTTCCGGCGAAAAACACGGCGGCAATGAGAAACAGTGCCGGCCATGACCTGGTGAACCTCGGCGGAACGTAGAGCGCGGATTCCATGGCGAGCCAGTCAAGGACGAGGATGGTGGCGACTCATCCAGCGAGGGACCGTATCCGGTCATTGTTCATGTTTTACCTCCCGTTGACGGGGGCGGGTACGCCAAGGCAAGGCTTTTTCGCCATTTCTTTGTCCGGGGGGAATCGGAAGCGGCGTCAGATCCTCTCCAGGCAATCCTTGCTCAGGTCCTCGTCGAACTCCACGGGATAGCAGCCGTCAAAGCACGACTTGCAGAAGACGTTTTCCGGGTTCTGGACTCCCGTGGCCTCCAGCAGTCCGTCGATGGACAGGTAGTGCAGGCTGTCCAGGCCCAGGTACCCGCACAGTTCCTCCACGGACATCTGCGCCGCGACCAGTTCGCCTTTTGAAGAGAAGTCGATTCCGTAATGGCAGGGGTGCCGGGTGGGCGGGCAGGAAACCCGCATGTGGATGCGCTTGACTCCCATTTCCCGCAGCGCCTTGACGCGGGTCCGGGTGGTGGTGCCCCGGATGATGGAATCCTCCACGATGATGATCTCCTTGCCGCGCAGGAGCGATCGCACCGGGTTGAGCTTCACCCGCACGCCGAAGTCCCGCATGCTCTGCGTCGGCTGGATGAAGGTGCGGCCCACGTAGTGGTTGCGGATCATGCCCATTTCGAAGGGAATGCCCGATTCCTCGGAATACCCGATGGCCGCGTAGTTTCCCGAATCGGGAAACGGCATGACAAGGTCCGCGTCCACATGAGCCTCCTTTGCCAGGGCGCGGCCCATGGACTTGCGCATCCCGTACACGGACAGGTCGTGGATGTTGCTGTCCGGTCGGGCAAAGTAGATGAACTCGAAGATGCAGAAGGACCGGCGGTTGGAGGAGGGCACCTGGATGCTGCGGACCCCGCCGTCCGGGCTGATGATGACGATCTCGCCGGGGTCGATCTCCCGCACGAACTGGGCCTCCACCAGGTCCAGGGCGCAGGTTTCCGAGGCCAGGACATAGCTTCCGTTCAGCCTTCCCAGGCACAGGGGGCGGAACCCGTTGGGGTCCTTGATGCCGATCAGTTCGCCCTTGCTGGTGAGCAGGATGAAGGAAAACGCCCCTTTCAGCTTTTCCGCCGTGTTCAAAAGCGCCGCGTCCAGGCCCTGGTCCAGGCTCTTCACAAAGAGGTGCAGGAATATCTCGGTATCGTTGCTGGTCTGGAATATGGAGCCGGACCGCTCCAACTCCCGGCGAAGGTGGTGGGCGTTGACCAGGTTGCCGTTGTGCGCCAGGGCATAGGATCGGCCGCGATGGTTCACCACGAAAGGCTGGGCGTTGATCACGCTCGTCTTGCCCGTGGTGGAATAGCGCACCTGTCCTATGGCGATGTCTCCCTCCATCCTCTCGAGGATGTCCGTGTTGAACACGTCCGAGACCAGGCCCAGGTTTTTGTGAAGGCGCAGGTCTCCGCCGCCGTTTCGCACGGCGATGCCCGCGCTTTCCTGGCCCCTGTGCTGCAGTGCGTACAGCCCGAAGTAGGTGAGGGTGGCTGCTTCGGGATGGTTGGTGATGCCGAACACGCCGCAGGCTTCCCTGGGGGCGTCGTCATCCGCGTCTTCCGGGATGTGTGTTTCGATCTCGTTCATGTCTCAACCGGTTTTGGGGTCCACCATCGAGTGGTATTCCTGGAGCGAGGCCACACCGAGGCTTTGTCCGGCCAGGGCCTGGATGGCGGCGCACATGGCCAGTGCGCCGGCAACCGTGGTGGCGTAAGGTATCTTGAACCGCAGGGCGGCACGGCGGATCGCGTAGCCGTCGCGGACCGGGTTCTTTCCGGTGCCCGTGTTGATGACGAATTGTACCTCGCCGTTCTTGATGATGTCCACGGCGTGGGGTCTGCCCTCGGATACCTTGTGGATGACGGTGCAGGGCACGCCGTTCACTTCCAGGAAGGATGCCGTGCCCTTGGTGGCCACCACCTTGTATCCCTGCTCGTGCAGGCCGCGCACCGCCTGTAGGATCTTGTCCTTGTCCGAGTCCTGCACGCTGACGAATACGGTCCCCTTGCCCAGGATCGCCTGTCCGGCCCCCATCTGGGCCTTGGCGAATGCTGCGCCGAAGTCGTAGTCGATGCCCATGACCTCGCCCGTGGACTTCATCTCGGGCCCCAGCATGGGATCGACGCCCGGGAACCTGTCGAACGGGAACACGGCTTCCTTCACGGCGACGTGTTTGGGAACCACCATCTCGTGAAGGCCCACGTCGTCCAGGGTTTCGCCGGCCATCAGCCGTGTGGCAATCTTGGCCAGGGGCACGCCCGTGGCCTTGGAAACGAAGGGAACGGTGCGGGACGCGCGGGGGTTGACCTCGATTATGTAAAGCCTGTCGTCCTTGACCGCGTACTGCACGTTCATGAGACCGACGACGTCCAGTTCCTTTGCCAGCGCGTCCGTGGCGGAGCGGATCTCCTGGATGATGTGTTCGGAAAGGTCCCGGGGTGGCAGCACGCAGGCCGAGTCCCCGGAGTGGATGCCCGCCTCCTCGATGTGCTGCATGATCCCGCCGATGACGGCGCGCCGGCCGTCGCAGACCGCGTCCACGTCGATTTCAACGGCGTCTTCCAGGAACTTGTCGATGAGCACCGGGTGCTCGTCAGCGGCCTCGATGGCCATGCGGGTGAAGTTGATCAGGCTCTCCCTGTCGTACACGGTCTGCATGGCGCGCCCACCCAGCACGTAGGACGGCCGGACCATGACGGGATAGCCGATCCGCTCGGCCACTTCCACGGCTTCCTCGATGCTCAGCGCGGTGCCGTTGTCCGGCTGTTCCAGGCCCAGCTTCTCGAGCATGGCGCCGAACAGCTTCCTGTCCTCGGCGCGGTCGATGCTGTCCGGGCTGGTGCCCAGGATCGGGATGCCGGCCTTGTGCAGGGCCTGGGCGATGTTCAGCGGCGTCTGCCCCCCGAACTGGACGATGGCGCCCACCGGCTGTTCCTTTTCCGCGATGTGGATAACGTCCTCGGCGGTGACCGGCTCGAAGTACAGCTTGTCCGAGGTGTCGTAGTCCGTGGACACGGTCTCGGGGTTCGAGTTCACCATGATGCTCTCGTACCCCATCTCCCGGAGGGCGAACGACGCATGCACGCAGCAGTAGTCGAACTCGATTCCCTGGCCGATGCGGTTGGGCCCGCCTCCCAGGATCATCACCTTCTTCCTGTCCGACACCCGGGACTCGCACTCCTGTTCGTACGTGGAGTAGTAATAGGGAGTGGCCGCCTCGAACTCCGCCGCGCAGGTGTCCACCAGCTTGTACACCGGCTTGATGGACGCCTTGCCCCGCAGCGCCGCCACGGCAGCCTGGCCCATCCCGGTAAGGTGTCCGATCTGACGGTCTGAAAAACCGAAACGCTTGGCGCGGTACAACAGGTCCGCGTCGATTTTGTCTCCGGCGTCCCGGATGCGGCGCTCCATCTCCAGGATGTCACGCAGCTGGTACAAGAACCAGGGATCGATCCTTGTGAGCTCGAAAATCTCCTCGATGCTCATGCCCGCCAGCATGGCGTAGCGCAGAAAAAAGATGCGCCGGCTGTTGGGCGTGGCCAGCCGGGCCACGATTTCATCCCTTGCCGGCAGCTTGCCGTCGATGCTCAATCGGCCCTTGCCGTCCGCGCCCAGCCCGTGCCGTCCGATTTCCAGCGAACGCAGGCCCTTTTGCAGGGCCTCCTTGAAGGTCCTGCCGATGGCCATGGTTTCGCCCACCGACCGCATGGACGTGGTGAGCTCGTCCTTGGTCTCCGGGAATTTCTCGAAGGTCCAGCGGGGTATCTTCACCACGCAGTAGTCGAGGGTGGGCTCGAAGGACGCCAGGGTCTCCCGGGTGATGTCGTTGGGTATCTCGTCCAGGGTATAGCCCACGGCCAGTTTGGCCGCTATCTTGGCGATGGGAAAGCCCGTGGCCTTGGACGCCAGCGCGGAACTGCGGGACACCCTGGGATTCATCTCGATGATGATCATGTCCCCGTTTTCCGGGTTGATGGCGAACTGCACGTTACTGCCGCCCGTGTCCACGCCGATCTCCCGCATCACGTCGATGGTGGCGTCGCGCATCATCTGGTATTCGCGGTCCGTCAGTGTCTGCGCCGGCGCCACGGTGATGCTGTCCCCGGTGTGGACGCCCATGGGGTCCATGTTCTCGATGGAGCAGATGATCACCACGTTGTCGGCCTTGTCGCGCATGACCTCCAGTTCGAATTCCTTCCAGCCCAGGACGGATTCCTCGATCATGACCTCGTTGGTCATGCTGGCGTCCAGTCCCGACTTGGCCAGGACCTCGAGATCCTCGTGGTTGTACGCGATGCCGCCGCCGGTTCCGCCCAGGGTAAAGCTGGGACGGACGATCAGGGGAAAATCCAGTTCCGCCGCGGCCTGTTTCGCACCCTCCATGGTCTGGACGATGCGGCTTCCCGGCATGCGCAGGCCTATGCGCTCCATGGCCTCGTGGAACCGTTCGCGGCTTTCCGCCTTTTCGATGACGTCCACGTTGGCGCCGATCATCTCCACGCCGTACTTTTCCAGAACGCCGCGCTTGGCTACCTCGATGGCGGTGTTGAGGCCGGTCTGACCGCCCAGGGTCGGCAGCAGGGCGTCCGGGCGTTCCTTGGCGATGATTTTCTCGACGGTGTCCGGGGTGACCGGTTCCACGTAGGTGTGATGAGCGAATTCGGGGTCGGTCATGATGGTGGCCGGGTTCGAGTTCACCAGCACCACCTCGTAGCCCTCTTCCTTCAGGGCCTTGCAGGCCTGGGTGCCCGAGTAGTCGAACTCGCAGGCCTGTCCGATTATGATGGGTCCGGCTCCGATGATGAGTATCTTGTGTATGTCGGTACGCTTTGGCATGGTCGTCCAGACGGTGTCAGTCGGTTCTATGTGGTGTATTTACGCCACGTGCCTTGTTCATGGCATCCAGGAAATCGCGGAACAGGTATCGGGCGTCGTGCGGGCCGGGGGAGGCTTCAGGGTGGTACTGCACCGCCGATACGGGCAGCGCCTTGTGCCGGAAGCCCTCCAGCGTGTTGTCGTTCAGGTTCACATGGGTGATTTCGATGTCGTCGCCCATGCTTTCCAGGTCGACGCAGAAGCCATGGTTCTGGCTCGTGATCTCCACGCGGCCCGTGCGCAGGTTTTTCACCGGCTGGTTGGCGCCCCTGTGGCCGAACTTCAGCTTGTAGGTCCTGCCCCCCAGGGCCAAGCCCATGAGCTGGTGGCCCAGGCAGATGCCGAACATGGGCTTTTCCCCCACGAGATCGGAAATGGCGTCCACCGCGTATTGCACGGGCTCGGGGTCACCCGGGCCATTCGAGAGGAACACGCCGTCCGGTTCCATGGCGCGGATGTCGTCGGCGCTCGTGCCAGCGGGCACCACGAGCACCTCGCAGCCGGTCTGGTCCAGGCAGCGCAGGATATTGTACTTGATCCCGTAGTCGAAAGCCACGACGGACAGTTTTTCTCCCCTTTTCCGCCAGGTGTTGGCGCCCGGCGCGGTGGGCCGTCCGTCCTGCCATAGATAGGGAAGGTCCGTGGAGACGCCGGAAGCGAGGTCCAGGCCCTGCATGTTCGGGACTTCGACCTGAGTCCTGCGCACCAGGGATTCCGGATCGGTATCGGTCGTGGAGATGATGGCTCGCATGGCGCCCCGGGTTCGCAGGTGCCTTGTGAGGGCCCTGGTATCAAGCTCGTCCACGCCCAGCACGCCCTGGCTGGACAGGTAGTCGGCCAGGCTTGCCGTGGCCCGGAAATTGGAGTAGTTGGGCTGGTATTCACGGACGATGAAGGCCGACACCTGGATGCCCGCGGACTCCACGTCCTCGTGGTTGATTCCGTAGTTGCCGATGAGCGAGTAGGTCATGGTGACCATCTGCCCGCGATAGGACGGATCCGTAAGGACTTCCTGGTAACCGGTCATGCCCGTGTTGAATACCACTTCGCCGCGGGCCTCGCCGGAACCCGTGAACGACCTGCACGGAAACGTCCGTCCGTCTTCCAAAGCCAATAGGGCTTTCATGCCGCAAAAACTCCTCGCTGTCGGTATGGCGGACTGCCGCGCGCGCACCTGTCGGGTGCGCGGCGCATCCGCGCACTCGGCATAACATATCTGCCAGCCAAATCAAGACAAAACCGCGACGCGGCAGCGGGTGTAATGCTGGCGGATCAACACACCGCGCCTTTTCGTGTACGTTTCACGCCGGCGATGTTTTGTCCCGTTGAATTCCGCATGCCGGAGATGTATTTGTAAACCCCGGAAACCGTATGTTATTTCCATCCGGAAAGCATGGCGGTGCAAAACCGACGATGAGAGTTGCAGGGGCGGGAACAATCCTGAAAGGTGGATGAAAACGGTAGCTTTTGGTAGGGATTGACATCCATCGAATCCGGCGTGATAGTTGTAAGTACAACTGTAAATCATTCCATGCCGATTCATGTCCATGAGCTGTGCACACAATTGGTGACAATATGAAAGTGGGGCTTAAGTTCTGTGGAGGATGCAAACCCTCATACGATCGGACGGGTACGGTACAGCTAATCCGGGAGGCCCTCGGGGCCCGGGTCGAGCTGGTCCACCGGGACGATCCCGGTGTTGAAGCGGTCCTCGTGGTCTGCGGTTGCCCCTCGGCCTGCGTCGATACAAGCGACATCCGAAAACCCGTGTTTTTTGTCACGTGTCCCCGGGATGCCAGGGACTGGGTGGACAGGATGAGATCGGTTCGCCCTGGCGTATCGGAATGAGGACAGCCCCGCCTGGAACACATCGCCTCAACCAGTGAGGGGTCAAGAGCGAAAATTCGTCCAGGCGTCCAATTGCAGTGATAAACGGACTGTCCAATAAACGGAGCGTCACACGCATCGGCCACGGATTGACGGGCAAATAATATTCCAATCGACATGATGCGGCAACATCGGGATGGAAAAACGGGAAGATCGAAGGGCTTCCCGGGACCCGGATTCCTTTTGTGCCCGGAGGGTGTCGCAAAGGCGTTTTTGCCAGGAAGATTCTCTTGTCAAAAGCGGGAAACAGGGTTATTTTCCACGTTACCCCACCAATACACAGGAGCGAACCTCTGCCCGGAAAAGGGGCTCGCCGATACAAGTATCCCGGTAATGACCTTTATCGGCCTGTTGAAAAACGGAATCTGCGGCGTTGCGGCGCGTTTCTCGTCAACGCGACGTACGCCGGGCACCCCAACCCTGTATGCTGTTTTTCGATGTGGACCCTCTGATTATGAAGGCGATGGGAAACGGGACAGGCGGCGGGAAACGGTATAGCCGGTTGTTTTCGGAATGCCCAACCGCTCGTCACCGGGGCGCAGGCCGGGGTCCGGGTGTATGGACCAAATTGAATCCAAAGCGCCTGGTGTTCCAGGGCGTTGTCGAAGCCGGGAGGCAGGTTGGGTCAGGGATGCGCAAAGTTTGTTTGTTGGGTCCGCCCTCGCTATCGCTAGGGCTTGACCCAACCTACGATACTGGGTTCCCGCGTTCGCGGGAATGACGAGGTGTTGAGGTGACGGAGTGGTGAGGTGACGAGGTGGTGAGGTGACGGGATGGTGCGTACACCTGGGCCCCGGCCTTCGCCGGGGCGACGGAATGGGGTCTCGTTTCGCCCGGTTTGTTTGTCGGGTGAACCCGCGATTCGGGCGGAACCACCCAACCTCCTCAAAATTCGCGCGCCTTGCGTCTCATCGTTCTGACCAGGCTGTAAAGTCCGGGTCTTTCAAAGGACTGTCACCGTTCAAGCTCCCCCGCGAGAATCGACCCGAACGTCATTTTTCCTTTTTCCCGGAGGTTGTCCATGGCCATCATCAAAAAATACCTGAAGACCAAACCCGTGTGCAAAACCACGTTCGAACTTCCCAAAGACGCGGTTTCCGGCGATCCCGCCGTGTTTCTGGTGGGCGATTTCAATGCCTGGAGCAAAACAGCGACACCCATGAAGCGGCTTAAAAACGGACAATACAAGGCCACCGTGGACCTGGAGGCGGGAAGGTCCTACCGGTTCCGTTATCTCATAGGAGAGGACCAGTGGGAAAATGACTGGGAGGCGGACCGTTATGAGCCCAGTCCGTATACCGGCGCCGACAATTCCGTGGTCCAGGTGTAGGCCGGGGCAACTGGAGGAATCTCCCCGGACAGAATCCTGAATAAGGCGTCTCGCGCCGGGATCGCTCTGGCGACAAGGCCCTTGCGCGAAATTCCGGAACACGAATCATGGAGATGGTTGTCATGTTTGAGACGATTCTGGTGCCGACGGACCTTTCCGAAAACGGGGAAAAGGCGGTGGAAGTGGCGGTCGGGTTGGCCGGCGGCCGCAATCCCGTGGTGCATGTGCTCCACGTGATCGAACCCATAGCCGACACCCCGTTCGAGGACCTGGAGGATTTCTATTCCAGGCTGGAGGAGCAGGCCAGGCGGAGGCTGGATGAGCTCACCTCGCCATACCAGCGGGAGGGACTTGTGATCCGCAACCACCTGGTTTATGGGCCTCGCGCCCAGGAGATCCTGCGTTTCGCGGAGGAGAACGAGGTGGATCTCATTGCCCTGAAGTCCCATCGGATAGAACTCAAACCCCCGCTTCAGGGCTGGGGAACATTGAGCTACAAGGTGGGCATCCTGGCACAGTGTCCGGTGATGCTGGTGAAGTGAGATGGCCGCCTTATGGCCGACAGGGTGACGGGGTCCGCCGGGCGTCCGTCCGGCGGTGAGGGGCCGGTTCCGGCCCCTGATTCCCGCGGGGGCGCAAAGTGGTGGATGCGGGGTATTACCGCGGATTCTCCAGAAGGTGGTAGAAGATGGTGAGGAAGATGGCTTCCCACTCGTCGCTGCCGCAAACCAGTTCGGTGTCGTCGGTGGAGAAGGTGTATTCCTCGCAGTTTGTGAAAAGTTCCGGATGGCTCGATGTAATGGTTTCCATGACGGAGTCGGCGCCCTGGCCAGAACCCATGGCGGCGCGGATGCCGTCGATGACGGCTATGCGTCCGTCGTGGGTGAAGCGCACGGGTTCTTCAATCATTTGCAGCGTGATGTCGTCATTCATGAATAATCTCCCTGGCATTCCGTTGCGTCCCGCTCAATGCGTCATTTTTCTCCATTATAGGAGAGCGGGTGGCCTGGCGGAATACCGTAAACGCGGTAAAGCCGGGTTTCGCAAGACAGTATATGGGGCGGACATCGCAAGGTACAGGAGGTGTCGTGGTGGGGTTGATTGCGCCGTTCCCCGTATTTCGGTACAAACTTCACGTATATCTGATTATCATGTTCCTTGTCAATGACTTTTATTGGCCTCGCTCCACCAGCGACCTGTACCTGAGCATCAGCCACCTCGTCAACATCGTCAAACCCAGTAAAAGAAGGATGAACAGGGTTAGCGTCCCCGGCCTCGCCTCCAGGACCGACGCCCCTATGCCCACCATGGGCACCGCGATCAATGTCTGCACCGGCCAGCCTATGCCGTAATACAGTCGCGCGGGAACGCCGGCGACCACCATGCCCATGTTCTTCACCGGATAGGGCGCTATGGGTATCGCCATGATGACGAACGTGGCGAAGCGCACGTTGTTCTCCGGAATCTTCGGCGGGGTGCGCCCCCGCTTTCGGAGAAAGCGGCGCACCGGGTCCCGGAAAAGCCACCGTCCGGCCACGTGGAAAAGGCTCATGTGCACCGGCAGTACGGCGATGGCCGCGGCTATCCCCCACATGAATCCGTACCTGGCTCCCAGAAGCAGAAGGAAGACCGACAGGGGCACACCCAGTAGAGGCAGGACCACCACGGCGGCGACCAGCGGCCATCCGGTCCGGGACCGGACGGCCTCCCTGATGTGGGACATGTCCACGAAATGGTTCGCTACCACCGCAATCAGGGCCACGATCACCAGTATGGACACTGCCGTCACCCAGGTTTCCCAGCCGTGTTCCGGATCCATGTCGGCGTTCGTGGACGCCTCCGGCTCGGGCGCCGGAGATTTCACTGGCATGGGGCGCCTCCGTGGGGGTTGCCTGGAGATTGGGCCTTGCCGCTGTCTGACAGCCAAAAGCCATGGAGTTTCCGTCCTCCGGTTGAGCCGGGCGGGTATCGATGTGTTCCTTCCCGGCGGTTTCCGCCCCGGTTTCCGGCGTCCGGGTGTGAAACCCGGCTCCGATGCATTCGCCCCCGAGGGCATGAGGACTGAGTATACAAGAATTGTACCATAGTGTTGTTCCACGAGCCTGGTGGGCTTTTTCATTCCTGAATCCGTGAGCGGTCTCAGGTGGTACGGATGCGGCGTCCGAGCCCTGCCGGCCGTGCCAATGTACGCCGGCCGGGTTCGCGCGCGGACGTCGAATTGGGGCGCAGGCCGCCCCCGGATTGCCTGGAAGCGGCGCGGCCGGGGTCGGTCCTCCGGGCATTCCTTCCCGGAATGTTACTCGCGGGACAATGTTACGCTTTCCGGAGTGCTGGCCGATTTTCGGCCCTCGTGGTCCCGGAACCGGGAATGCCGTTAATGAGACCCGGCGGTCCATTCCTGTCCGGTAATCAGGACAGATTCTCGCTGGAACCCTCGCGGAATGCCGTGCTGAGCGCGGCGGTCGCCTTTTGGGCGAAAAGGTCCCATTCGGCGCCCAGGGATTCGAGGAAACTCTCGAACGCGGTCAGGTCTTTTTCCGACGTTCCACGCCCTTCCCGCAAGAGTTCCTTGTACACGTTCACCAGCTTTTCGGCGGACCGCTCCCTTGAAAACTCCTGGGCCGTCTTTAACGCCGTTTCCCGCCATGTTTCCACCATGCCGTCGTTGGCGCAGTTGTTTATGGCCCTGGCAAAATCCTTCTGGGAACTGCGAGCCGCCAGCAGCCGGCCGTTTTCGCCGTCCTGGACGACCTCCCGGGCTCCGGGAGCGTCGAGAGCGATGACGGGCTTGCCCGCGGCCATGGCCTCGGTGAGTACCATGCCCTGGGTCTCCGACTGGGAGGCGAAGACGAACAGGTCCATTGCGTGGTAGGCGTTGACCAGGTCTTTGCCGGACAGATTTCCGGCCATGGTCAACTGGTTTTCCACGCCCTTGTTCCGGCATATTGAAATGATGTCGTCCCTGCTGGGTCCGTCGCCCACCACCAGGAACCTGGCACCGGTGTTGCCCCTCAAAAATCTGGCCACGGACTTGGTCAGATAGTCCAGGTTCTTTTCCGGAGCAAGCCTGCCCAGGTGACCGATCACGAAGGACTCTCCGGGGATTTCGTGTTTCCGCCGGAAGGCCTGGCGCTCTCCATAGGCGAACTTTTGTGTATCCACCCCGGTGGGTATTTCATGGATCGGCTTGTTCACCCCGCGACGCTCAAGGAGGTCCCCGACGCTGCGGCTGGGCGCCACCACGGCGTCGCAGAGGTTGGCGTACTCCGTGGCCAGCGAGATGGCGAACCTCTGCATGGACTCGGAGTGAAGCGGCACGTAATGGGTGTACTTCTCATACATGGTATGGTGGGTGAACACCAGAGGCAGGGAGCGCCTGCGCGCGGCGCGTACCGCACTGTCGCCCAGAAGGTATGGATGGTGGCTGTGGATGATGTCCGGGGCGAACGCGTCTATCTTCTGGTCCACGACAAACGGTACGGGCAGACGAACTGAAAAGTCGCTGCCATTGAAGTTTTGTATGGCGGGAAGGCGCAGGATGTCCTCGCCGGGCTGGACCGTGCCTTCCCCGCCTTTCATCTCCGGATACTCCGGAGCCACCACCAGCACCTGGTGTCCCATTCTGCGCAGGTCCTCTTCGAAGGTCAGGATGGACCGCGCCACTCCCCCCACGTGTGGCACATATGTATTTGTGAACATGCAGATTTTCATGATTATCTCTTTTCGAGCGTTAATGTGTTTCCGTCTCCGGGCAACACGCGGCGCTTGTGCCCCGGCAGCCTGAACTCGCATCGCGGGGCAGCGTCACGCCAGTTCGCGTCGACAACGGCCTCGATTCCGTCCCCTTTCGCGGTGAAGCTGACGCTCACCGGCCCATACGGGGTGGGGGTGGGGCCGAAGGATGCCTTCTGTCCGGTTTTTTCAATCCATTCCGGGAGCACCCCCGATCCCAGAATAAGGGTCTGGCCCTCCTCGCGGACGAACATGTTGCGGACCATGGCAACCATTTCCGCGGCCGCCCATCCGTGCTGGCCGTCGCCCATGCAACCGCCGCCAGTGCGAGGGTGTATGGCCTCGGGCCACTGTCCGGTCGGCGAGGCTATCCCCACCACGGTCCTGACCAGGTCGCGGCTTCTGGGGTCGCCGTTGCGTAAAAGCGTCTGCGCCACGGCCAGGGTGAGGTACGCGTTCAGGCCGGAATGGGTCATGTCCTGGAAGAAGGCGCCCTTGTAAAAACAGTGGTCCAGGAGAAAACGCGCCGTGTTGGTAATCCTCTC
The DNA here is from genome assembly GCA_046542385.1 of Desulfatibacillaceae bacterium. Classification (GTDB taxonomy): domain Bacteria; phylum Desulfobacterota; class Desulfobacteria; order Desulfobacterales; family Desulfatibacillaceae; genus JBKHBM01. The sequence continues at coordinate 54,256 of JBKHBM010000001.1, forward strand.
TTCCCGGGGCGGCACGAGGTGCAGCGGATAATCCGCGACAAGGCAGCCGATGGCTCCGGCGTCCATCCTTCTCCTGGGAGACGCGGGGATGCCTCCATGCCCCCGTTCCGGGGGAATGGTGGCGATGCTCTTGTAGATGCTCCGTTCCAGGTCGTCCGCCCATTTCAAAAAGTTTTCCCTGTCCTTGCGCAGATTGTGCTCCCCCACTGTCCGGGCCGCCTGCCTCAATCCGGCAACCGCCCAGAAGTCGTCCCAGTAGTAGTTGTCGTTGGGGCCGAAGTGCTCGGCGGAAAACCCGGGCGGAAGCAGTCCCTTGACCCGTTCGTCGGAAGGATCCGGCACCCGTTTGGCCTCGATCCAGGCAGCCCCCTTGCGAAGTCCGTCGAGCCAGTGAGGGGGGACGGTGACTCCCGCGAGCTCGGCATACCGTCCTGCCACCCAGAGAACCTGGCCGTTGGAGTCCCATTCCCCTTCCTGGGATTCAAAGTAGCCGTCGCGCTTCTGCCGGCGGAAAAAGGAGTCGATCTGGCGCTGGGCCCCGGCGGTCATGTTGGCCAGCAGCATGCAGTGGACCATGATGCATGCGTCGCGGAACCAGAACCGCCGGTATGTGTACGTCCCGGGCACCGTGTCGCCGGCGGAGAGCAGGGCCAGGTTGTGGCGGGCCGCGTCGTACACGAAGGCGAACCTGTCGTCCGGGACCTCCAGGCGGGCGACCCCCTCCATGGCATGCTCCCAGGTTCTGGGAGAGGCCACGGCCGTGCCCGTCTCCAGTTTCATCTCCTTCTCCAGGTTCACACTCAGGGTGACTGTAGGGCCGTTTTTGCCGCTCAGCGGAAACAACGCAGCCGCCGTGGCCATGCCCACGGAGCATTTCGCTCCGTACTGTTGCCGGCTTTCGAATATCCCGTGGAACACGTCGCCTTCCGCGTAGGTGGAAAACGCGGTTTTGTCCGGTTCCCTGGAAAAGCGGATTCTCGTTTCCTTGTTGATCACCCACCCGGTGGCGCCCTGGTCATAACTCACCTCGTCCACGAACTGAATGCCCTCCGGGTTGTAAGGCCGCAGGGAGGCCACCAGCCATCCCGGAGAGTCGCCCGAAGCCGTGGCCTCGATATCCAGCCACGGTACCCCCGTGCGCACGGAAAGCTCCACCCGGAGTTCAAGCTCCAGGCCATCCTGCTCCATGGTGGTGACCACCGCCATGTTGGGTTCGAACAGCCATTTCTGCTCCACCGTCTTCTGCCTGGAGGGAATCAGGGGCGTGCCCTCCTCCGGAACCACCCAGAAATCCAGGGACCAGCCGTCATACAGGGGTGTTACCAGGCCACGGGGATCCACGAGCGGATACAAGGGAACCTCCGGAAGGCCGACCGCGGTCCAGTTGCGATGGGTCAGGTTGATGTGGGACAGGGAATAGGCCCTCGGAATGAAGGATTCGTCGGCCGGATTGAACTGGCGTTCCACCCAGTAGGGCCATATCCAGTCCATGTTGTGTTGGATTGCCTGGGTATTGATGATACCCCGTGCGTGGAAGAGGATGGCGGCCCGAACCAGTTCAAAGGGTTCGGCCACTTCGGATGGCTGGGCAAAGGAACGCACCTTTGCCAGCCAGTTCACCGGATCGACAAGGCCGTAACGCCGGGCCGTACGCCGTATGAAGAACCTCCATGGAATCCATTTTTTCAGCCGCATGCAAACAACTCCTTGTATTTACTGTTTCCGGGTTTCCCGCCGTGTTGCCCAGCCATCACGAAGCCTTCCTGTCCTCTCCGGCTCCCTGTGCCGACTTGACGGCCTGGCCGATCAGCAATGGAGCCAGGCTGAACAGCAGTATCACCGTCCATCCCTCCAGGCCCGGCCTCACAAGGTCGAGGACCCCGGCCAGGAAAGGTATGTAGACGGCCACGAGCAGCAGTCCCACGCACAACACCAGGGCGCCCCATATGAAGGGGTTGTTGGTCACATCGTTCACGAACAACCCGGAGCGGTTGTCCCGCATGTTGAACACGTGCCACAGCCGGGCAAAGGACAGCGTCAAAAAGGATACGGTCACCGCCTCGTTCCCCTGGTATCCCAGGTTCTTTATGGCAAACGCGAAGGCCGCGAGCACGGCGGCTGCGATGAGCGCGCCATACAGTACCACGGCAAGCCACCCCCTGCCCGTCAATATGGGCTCCCCGGGGTCCCTGGGCGGGCGTTCCATCCGCGACGGATGGCCCTTGCCCAGTCCGAGGGCCAGGGCCGGGAACACGTCGCCGATCATGTTCAGATACAGTATCTGAAGCGGCAACAGGGGCAGCGCGGCTCCGGCTAGAAGAGCGGCAGCCACGATGAGCACCTGGCCCACGTTGCCCGAAAGCAAAAATACGATGAACTTCCTTATGCCGTCAAAAATCGCGCGGCCCTGGGAAACGGCGGCCACGATGCTGGGAAACGCGTCGTCGCGCAACACCATGTCCGATGCCTCGCGGGCCACCTGGGTCCCACGCCGGCCCATGGCTATGCCGATGTCCGCCTTTTTCAGGGCGGGCGCGTCGTTGACTCCGTCCCCGGTCATGGCCACCACCCTGCCCGATTCCTGGTGCAGGGCGATCAGGTCCAGTTTCTGCCTGGGATTGACCCGGGCAAATACCGGGGTGGCCATCAGCCGGTTTTTCGTATCCGCGTCCATCTCCTCAAGGGGGGTGATGTCGCTCCCCGGAGCCACGCCGTGCTCCGCGAATTCGCCGAATTCGTACAATCCGACCTGTCGGGCGATGCTTCGGGCGGTTTCGGCCTGGTCGCCGGTAACCATGATGACCCGGACGCCGGCGCGGTGGCAGGAGCGCACCGCTTCGGGAACCTCCTCCCTGGGCGGGTCCTCCATGGCGGCGAGTCCGTGGAACACAAGGTCGTGGTAAGGATCTTCGTCGCTGTCCCCGGCAAGCCGGCGGGCAAGTCCCAGTATCCGCAGGCCTTGGCCGGCAAGCTCTGTGTTGATGTCCCGCCAATGGTCGCGGGCCTCGTCGTCCAGTGGCCGCTCCCCTTCAGGCAAGGCCTCGCTGGTGCATGCATCCAGCACCGCGCCGGGCGCTCCCTTGACCGCAACCAGATAGCCGTCGTCCTTTTCATGAAAGGTGGCCATCATCATGCAGTCGGGATCAAAGGCCACCTCACGTTTCTCGGGCAGTTTCTGAAGAAGTCCCTTTCTCGTCATCCCGTGGTCCAGACCTGCCTCGAGCAGGGCCACCTCCATGGGGTCCCCCAGGGCGTCGCCTCCATCCTCGTCCAGGTTGGCATTGGCGCAGAGAACCCCGGCGGCAAGGGCGTCTTCAAACCGCTGTTCCGCCCCCCTGTCTGTCCGGCCGTCCTCCGCCGCGAATTTCGCGCCCCCCCGTTCCTGTTTCCAGTGGACGGCGTCCTTGTCCTCTCCCGGCAGCACCATGTCCACCACCCGCATCCTGTTTTCCGTAAGCGTGCCGGTCTTGTCCGTGCAGATTACGTTGGCCGAGCCCAGGGTCTCCACGGCGGAAAGCTGTTTGATCACCGCGTTCCTGCGGGCCAGCCTCAACATGCCGCGGGCCAGGGCGATGGTTGCCACGATGGGCAGACCCTCGGGAATGGCGGCCACGGCCAGGGCGATGGCCGTTTCCACGATGAGCAGTACGTCGCGTCCCCGCATTATGCCGGTGGCCGCGATCAACACGGCTATGGCCGCCGTGGCCCAGACCAGCCGGTGGCCCAGCCGCTGGAGGCGTTTTTCGATGGGGCTGGCCTCTTTTTCCGCCTCCTCGGCCATTCGGGCTATCCGCCCCAGTTCCGTGGACCGCCCCGTGGCCGTGACGATCCCCCTGCCGCTGCCCCCGGTCACGGCAGTGCCCGTGTACCCCATGTTTCGCCGCTCGGCCAGAGGCGCGCCCTCCTCCACCGGTTCCGTGGTCTTGCCCACCGGCACCGATTCGCCCGTGAGGGGGGATTCGTCAAGGTGCAACCGGGACGCCTCGGCCAGCCTGCAGTCCGCCGGCAGGACGTCCCCGGCCTCGAAAAAGACCACGTCGCCGGGAACGATTCTTTCCGAACCGACCTGTTTCACCTCGCCGTCCCTGAGAACCTTGACCCGCATGCGCTGTCCCATGCGTTCCACCGCCTCCAGGGACCGTACCGCCTTCAATTCGGTGACAAATCCGATGAGGGTGTTCAGGACGATGACCACCACGATGGACACGCCCTCCAGCCATTGAGCGAAGGCGAAGGACAGCGCCGCTGCCACGGCCAGAAGGAAGACGATGAAGTTTTTGAACTGGTCCACAAGAATACGCCACCAGGATGTGGTGTCGGAGACCTCGATCCGGTTCAGTCCGTGGCGCTCCAGCCTCTTTCGCGCCTCGCGCCCCTCCAGTCCCGTGTCGAGCGAGACGCCCAAATCCCGGGCGACCTCTTCATATTCACGACTCCACGGAGCCTGGCGCTCATTTGATACCTGGGCTTCGCTCATCTGCGTTCCGGGGCCTTTTCATCCTTTGATCGCCGTCCGTCGGGATCGAGCACCTTCCATTCCTCGAGGCGCCGGATGCTGTATTCCAACATCCGCCGTTCAATGACGTTCTCCCGCACTTGTTCTCCCGGTTGTCGCCTGTCCATGTCACTCTCCTTGATTCAGGTCCGTGTCAGCTCGCCATTGCCGCGGTCCGTGGATATTTCAACCTGAATCCGTGAGCGGCCTCATGCGGCTCTGACGCCGCCCCGGAGGGCGAAAAATCCTTTCACCCACCGGGTGAAACGAAGATTGGTTCAAGAACACGCGGAAAGTCCGCTTTATGGAGCTCTTGAAAGATTTTTCATTATTTTCGTCACGGATTCAGGTTCAATCCATCTCATGTGCGCATAAACGGCGTTCCGGTCCAATCGGCAAAACCCTGTATTGTTTGTTTCGAGGTACTGTATTTTGGGAATGTCAGAAAGATGTTGCGGCGGAAGGGTGGCCGTTCAAGCCGCCGGAATGTAAGGATATTGTTTTGGTTTTCGGTTCAGGCGCACAACGGCCTCCTAGTGCGGGGACCAGCGGGGCGCTTCAGGCTTCCCCGGACCTTGGGGGCATGACGGGTTTCTGCCTGACATTGCCGGCCCTGAGGGCCTTGACCCCAGCCAGGAAAAACAGCACGGCCAAGCCCAGGAAAATGAGGCACAAAACACTTGCAAGCCCCTGGTGGAGGGATGCCTGGGCCCACAAAAGGCTTTCAAGGCCTGCCAGAATCAAAAATACCACACTCCAGAAAAACATGACGCCTCCTTTGCACTGTCCGTGCCGCCTTGCACGGCGGGCGCCGACAAAAGCCCCTGTTTTTTCGTCGGCGCGATTTCCCTGCAACCGGATTGTTCAAGCCTGGGAACATTGTATCGGTCCGGGCCAGGAGAAGACATACGCCATTGTCCCTATTCCTGTGGTAGGCCGCACCCCATCGACAGGGTGGGGTGAGCCGCCGGTTTGAAACCATTCCCGAAAATACACGGTTTACCCAATGTACGGGCCTGCCGGGGTGGGGTATTCCTGAATCGGTGAGCGGCCTCGGGTGGAGCGGATGCAAGGAAGAGACCTGCCGGCTTAAAGTACGCTGGCCGGGCTCTGACGCCGCAGACGCGCTCCATGAGGCAGGCCCGCAAGGGCGAAAAATCCTTTCACCCACCGGGTGAAACGAAGAGTTGTTCAAGAACACGCAAAAAAGCCCGATTTATGGGGTTCTTGAAAGTTTTTCAGTATTTTCGTCACGGATTCAGGGCATTGGCCATGGCGGATGCCCCCGGTTCCGGACAATACGAGCCGCGGTGTCGAAACCCGCGCACAAAGGAATGGAAGATGGAACGCACACTGGAAAAACTTGCCGGGGGCGAGCACGTGACCATCGTGGCCCTGGGGGACTCCACCACGGAGATCACCTTTTACACCCAGGGACACATGAACTGGCTTCAGTACCTGGAAGAGGCGCTGATCGAAACCTATGGCATAGGATGCTGCACCGTGATCAACGTCGGCAGGGGAGGCGACACGTTCGGCTCGGTCGGAAACCGCCTCGACCGGGACGTCATTCGGTTCTCGCCCGATCTGGTGGTGGTCTCCCTGGGCATCAATGACGCCCTGGGTAAGCTCCAGAGGCTTCCGGTGTTCAAGGAGGAGGTCAAGGCCGTCGTTCATGCCATCAGGGCCCGGTGCGGCAGCGAGATTCTCATCCGCACACCCAATCCGGTGGTTACGGTAAGAGGCATGCCTCCTCCACCGGAACAGCCCGAGGCCGGCAGGGTGTGGGAGGCGCCGGACCGGCCCGTGGGGGAATACGCCAGGGCCCTGGCCGCGGTGGCCCGGGAACTGGAATGCCCGGTGGTGGACCATTACAGGATGTGGGAGGAAGCGGTATTCCGGAAAACCAGAAATCCGGATCCGCCAGGATTGTGGCCCAGGATGGGCGACGCCGTGCATCCCGGACCCATGGGCCACGTGGCGTTTTTCCGGGAGATCGCCCCCTGTTTCGAGGTGCCCACGCATTTTCCGTGGGAAGAGGGGCTCAGCGAGCAATGAACAGGCCTTTGCGCGAAACGTTTTTTCATACGTCGGGAGAAGTGGAAAGGATGGGACCGTGAAAACCGGAATTGTCGGATGTGGAATGGTGGGCTCCACCACGGCCTATGCCATGGTGATGCAGGGCGTGGGAGCGGAGATCGTCATGCTGGACCAAAACCGCGATTTTGCCCGGGCCCAGGCCTGGGACATCACTCATGCGGTTCCGTACGCGAGACCCTCCCGGGTGTACGAGGGAGGATACGAGGAACTGGCCGGGAGCGAGGTGGTGGTGGTTACGGCGGGCGCTGCCCAGGAACCGGGGGAGAGCCGCATGGACCTGCTCGAGAAGAACGCGGCGGTGTTCGATCAGGTGATGCCCGGGATTCTGGAACATGCTCCCGGAGCGGTAATTATAGTGGTGACCAACCCGGTCGACGTGATGACCTACATAGCGGCACGGCACGCGGAAAAGGCCGGTGTGGATCCCACCCGGATCATCGGATCGGGCACCACCCTGGACACCGCCCGGTTCAGGGCCCTCGTCGGAGAAAAAATCGGCGTGGATTCCCGCCACGTGCACGCCTATGTAGTCGGTGAGCATGGGGATTCCGAGGTGCTCACGTGGTCGGTGGCCACCGTGAGCGGTATGCCGTTGGAGAAGTTCTGCGAGAAGCGGGGGGTGCGCATGGACGAACAGGTGCGCGCTCAGGTGGACAACTCGGTCCGCAAGGCGGCATACGCAATCATAGAGGGCAAGGGCGCCACCTATTACGGCATCGGCAGCGCCGTGGCCTACCTGGCCGACGCCATACTGAACGACCGCCGCACCGTGACGACGGTATCGGTGGCTCCCGGCCAGGCCGGACCCGGTGAGCTGGCCTGCGTGTCCCTGCCTCGCCTTGTCACCGGCAACGGTGTGTCGGCCACGTTCGTGCAGCCGCTGTCCCGGGAAGAGCAGGCGGCGCTGGAAGACAGCGCCAACAAGGTGTGGGGCACCATCAGGGAACTGGAAAAGAAGATGCCGTGACCCCCCAGTGCCGCCCGGCCTGGCCGGGCGGAGGGGCCCCGCCGGGTCCCCAAGCCGCTCCTGGCAGGGATGAGAAAGGTCTGTATCCTACTGCTTCCTCGGGATTCCCCTGACACGGTGCTCACGTTTTACGGCAAGCGGGCGCGGAGCTTCCGGATGTCCGTACCTCCCGGAGGCCTTGTTGATGGCCTCCAGGCAGGCTTCCCTCAGATTGTCGAACTCACGCACGGACAAGCCGTGTCTGTCCGCAACTTCGAGCAGGACCGGGCCGATGGTTTCTCCAAATATTTTTTCCGCCATTGTTCTCTCCAGGTTCTTTCAAAGCGCAACGGGATTTTATTCAAGCGTTGATTTTCCACCCAATATGAAGCGTTTTCGGGCGTCACGCAATGGGGTGAACGGCCCATTTCGACAGGCTCTGAGAAACATTCCGCAGCGCGATTTTTGGGTCGGCAAGTTCACCCGAACAAAACGGCAAGGCCGGAAAATCCGGTTATAACAACAGGTAATTATTGAATTTGTTGATGGTATGAGCCGCGTCCCCGTTCGGAACTCCCCGGAGATGCGGATTCCTGTCTCCGTATCCCCTACCAGCGGTTTTGGCAAACCCTACCCGAGCAAACTGCTTTTCCCGGCCGAAATACGGTGTTCCCCCCATGGCGTCCGCAATCGCCCCGTCGTACAGTTTCCGCCGAATCCGACAACCCATGAATGGCCCCAACGAGGTTATCATAATGGCAAGGAATTTTCGTATCGGCAGGAAAAGCAAAAAGGCGGATCTGTACCTGGATCTGCAGGGGGATTTTGACGGCACCTCTGCGCACATGCTTCTGGACTGCATAGAGAAAAACCGGAGCAAGTACAGACGGGTCTATGTGAATACGGAAAGCCTGGGCCGTGTTGCCCCGTTCGGCCAGGACCTGTTCGCGAAAAAGGCGAGGGTGGCTTTTGGTCCGCGAAACGGTATTCGATTCATCGGTGAAAATGCCCACAGGTTTTCCTGAACAGGCGGTACGTCGGCGACATTCCCTGATGAATCACATTCCGCCGGTGGAAGGGTTGTCCTCCCCGGGATGTCCCGCGTCGTTTCCAGCACCCCGGTCCGGTCCCATCATGCTCACCATGCGCTGGAGCGAGGACAGAATCATGGTCTGTTCCCATTCCGGCAGGCAGGTGAACTCCCGCATGAAGGATTCGCCCAGGACCGGCGGCGCCTCGCGCAGCAGGTTTTTTCCGCTGGCCGTGGCTCGTACCAAAACTTTCCGCTTGTCTGAATCGCTGCGTTCGCGCAGTGAAAGCCCACGGTTCTGCAGGCGGTCCAGGATGCCGGTCACCGTGGCCTGTCCCAGGCTGACGGCGCGGGCGAGTTCTCCCACGGAGGTTCCGTCCCGACGCGTCATTTCCCTGAGCACGAGGAGTTGGGGGCTGGTGAGGCCGTGCTCCCTGGACAGGAACCTGGAATGGAGGTCCATGGCCTGCATGATCCGCCTGAGGGCGTGGAGTACGTCCTCACAGGCGTTCCGCCCGGCCCGTGCCGAATCGTGTTCATGGGGCGCGTTCATGGTGTCGTTTCAATGCAAAGGATGTTCGAGACTGGTACCGGCCGTGCCTGGAAGGGGCCGGGACAAGGGTGCCGCGCTTGACAAGGGGAGATTAGTCGAGCATAATCACGGAGATTATATATTGAGTACAAAACAAAGTCAACAAGGCCCTGGGGACACCCCGCCAACCCGTGGATTCCCCCCGTCCGAAGTTTTCAAAACAGGAGCCGGTGAACTCCGGTGCGTTCATGCCCCTGACCGCGCGCACCTGCCGGCAGTGGCCCGCTGCCGTCCAGGGTGGTAGAGCAGCCGGCTCCGGCCAGGAGGGATTCCCGCATGACCAATGAGCCCGCTGCGGACATACTTGCCGCCGGTGAGGTCCTGTTCGACGTTTTTCCCGAGTACGAAAGGTTGGGCGGGGCGCCATTCAACTTTTACTTTCATACCCGGGCCCTGGGTTCGGGCGCCCTGTTTGCGAGCCGTATCGGCAAGGACCGGCGGGGCGCCGAGATCGCCGACGTATTTTCGAGGTGGCGGTTTCCGGAAGACCATCTGCAGCGCGACCTGACCCGTCGCACGGGCTATGTAATGGTGAGCCTGTCCTCGGCCGATTCTCCGGAATACGTGATCGTGGAGGACGTGGCCTACGATTACATGGAGTACACCGCGGCCCTGGACGCCCTGGCCCGCCGGGGCGTGAGGCTTTTCTATTTCGGAACCCTCATCCAGCGCAGCCCCAGGAGCGCCGGAACCATCGATTCCATCCTGGAAAACCTGCCGGAATGGACCACGCGCCTGTGCGACCTGAACCTCAGGCCTCACTGCTACGACCTCGTGTCGGTCAAAAAATCCCTGGAACACGCGGACATTTTGAAGATCAACATCGACGAGTTGGGAGTCCTGGCCCATATGCTGGACATGGACCGCGGCCGTGACGAATGCGTGGCCGGGCTGCGGGACAGGTACTCCATCAAGTGGCTCAGTCTGACCATGGGCGGTGACGGCAGCAGTCTGTACACGGAGGACGGAAGGTACGACTTCACGAACACGGAGCAGTTCGAAATCGAGGACACGGTGGGAGCCGGAGACGCCTACACGGCCATGCTGGCTTTGGGATATCTTAAGGGCTGGGATCCGGAGACCATGCTGGATCGCGCGTCCCGTTTCTCTGGCGCGATCTGCGGACTCAAGGGGGCCGTTCCCTCCACCGCGGATTTCTACAACCCTTACAGGAGCTGGGTGTAACGAGATGGAAGAGGAAACGAGAGAGGAGGCCAGGGAGGAACACAAGGGCGAAGGGCTGTACATACAGGTCTTCAGCATTCACGGACTGGTCAGGTACGAAAATCTCGAACTGGGCAGGGACGCCGACACCGGAGGCCAGGTAAAATATGTGGTGGAGTATGCGGAGGCATTGAGCAGCCATCCGCGTGTGGCCCACGTGGACCTTTTCACCCGCCTGGTTTCCGACAAGCGCGTGTCCCCGGACTACAGCCGCCAGATCGAGCAGATAACGGACAATTACAGGATAGTCCGCATCCAGTGCGGAGGTCGCAAGTACATGCGCAAGGAACTGCTGTGGCCTCATCTGGACGAGTACATCGACAAGACCATCCAGTTCATCAAGAAGGAGGGCCGGTATCCGGACGTTGTGCACGGACATTACCCGGACGCCGGTTACGTGTGCATGCACCTTTCCGAATTCTTCGGCACTCCGTTCATATTTACCGGGCATTCCCTGGGCCGACCCAAGAAACAGAAGCTGATGGCGGACGGCATGACCCAGGAGGAGGTCGACAGGGTTTACAAGATCGAGCACCGCATCAAGGTGGAAGAGGACATCATCAAGAACGCGGACCTCATCGTCACCAGCACCAGCCAGGAGGTGGAAAAACAGTACGGCATGTACACCAACCAGGATTTGGCGGATTATGCCGTGGTGCCTCCGGGTATCAACCTAAACAAGTTCTACCCCTATTACCACGACCATCATCCCGAGGCAAAGAAGGACGAGAACAGCCTCATGGCATGGTCCTCGGTGAACGAGGAATTGGAACGGTTTTTGGTGAACCCGGACAAGCCCCTGATCCTGGCCCTGTGCAGGCCCGACAAGAAGAAGAACATATCCGGGCTGGTCAACGCCTATGGCCGGGACAAGGAACTCCAGGCCATGGCCAACCTGGCGATATTCGCCGGTATCCGCAAGAACATCCAGCAGATGGAGGACAACGAGCAGGACGTGCTCACCCGCATGCTGCTCCTCATGGACAAGTACGACCTCTACGGCAAGATGGCGATACCCAAATCCCACGACTTCACCTACGAGGTGCCCGAGCTTTACCGGATTACCGCCGAGAAAAAGGGCGTCTTCGTGAACGTTGCGTTTACAGAGCCCTTCGGGCTCACCCTGATCGAGGCGTCAGCCTGCGGATTGCCGATCGTCGCCACCAATGACGGCGGGCCCAAGGACATCATGGACAACTGCCAGAACGGCTTTCTGGTGTCGCCCACGGAACTCGAGGAGGTTTCCTCCTCCATCCGCAGGATCATCGCGGACGCGGACATGTGGAAACGGTTTTCCAACAGTGGGGCAAAATGTGTGCAGGAGCACTACAGTTGGAGCGCGCACGTGGAAAGTTTTTTGGAGCGGCTGGACAAGGCGAAAGGCAAGGACAAGGCGCCCCTTTTCAAGAAAGCCGCCTCCAACCCCGTGGGTGATCGTCTGATAAGCCTGAATCATTTTGTCATAAGCGACATCGACAACACCCTCACCGGCGACGGGGACTCGCTGAACCGCTTCATGGAAATGCTAAAGGAGAACCGGGAACGGGTCGGCTTCGGCCTGGCCACGGGCCGGACCCTGGATTCCGCCCTCGAAGTGTGCGAAACAAACGACATTCTACCCGTGGACGTCATCATCGCCTCGGTGGGTACCGAGATTCATTACAAGGATGGTACGGTCCCGGACAAGGGCTGGCGGACGCATATCTCCAAGCGGTGGAACAGGAAACGCATCAAGGAGGTCCTGGACCGGCTGGACTTTCTGGAATACCAGGAAGACGAGAAGCAGCGCGACTTCAAGGTCAGCTATTACATGACCGATGGCGGGGAGCGTATTCCCGAGATTCACGACGCCCTGGTCAAGGCCAAGTGCCATTACAATCTCGTCTATTCGGACAACGAGTACCTGGACATACTTCCCATCCGCGCCTCCAAGGGAAAGGCCCTGCGCTACCTGAGCTACAAATGGGGCCTGCCCCTGGACGGCATCGTCGTGTGCGGCGACTCGGGCAACGACATCGGCATGCTCATAGGCAGCACACTCGGGATCATCGTGGGCAACCACTCCACCGAAATGGAGCAGCTCCGGGGAAAGCGGCGCGTATACTTTGCCCAGGCCTCCAATTCGGAAGGCGTCCTGGAGGGGCTGGAGTACTACCGTTTCTGGGAGCGCGCCAGGGAGTGATCCCTTGGCGGGCGGCTCCCGGCACCGGGAAGATCCCGGGTCCGGGGTGTCGATCCGGTTGGAATACCGGCTGCCGTGATCCCCGGGCCCGTTTTCCGGGAAGACGTTTTCCGGGGATACCGGCCCGGTGTGTGGTCTTCCTGTCGGTCCCGTCGCAATCTTTGTCCCGTCGACGCTTGAATCCAGGCAAAAAATGATCTAGGGTCAACAGTTGATGGTTTTGACGGGAGAGTTGTATCCCCGGGACGGAGCGGCGCGGGGGGCGCCGCGGCATGGGGGGAAGAAAGGAGCGGCACGTGGCGAACATTATTTCAAGGCTGATCGCCGGGCAGGAGCAGAAGGATTTCGCGGACTTCATGTACAGGCTGGCTTCACAGGACAAGAAGTATCACCTGCGCAACGACATATGGCTTGACTGGTGCCGCTGGTGCGATGAGCAGGACAAATCCAGGGAGTTTCGCAGGGAATCCTCCATAGCCCGCCTTCTGCGCAAGGTTCCGGAGATGCTGTTCATGGAAAACCAGGTGCTGATCCTGCACAGGTTCGCCGTGGCCAGGTACCGCCTGTATCGTTGCAACCAGGCCTGCGACAGCGTGGAGGAGATGTCCGTGAACCGGTATCTGGACTACAAGGACGCCATTGTCCTCGGGAACCAGGCGGCCGCCAACCGGAACCGGCTGGAGATCGACTACATGCCGTTCTACGACTACTCGCCGTCCATTCGTGACACCAAGAAGGTGGGCAATGGCATCTCCTTTTTGAACAAGCACCTTTCCAGCAACCTGTTCCGGGAACGCGAGGAGTGGGGCGGCAAACTGTACAACTTCCTCCAGTTGCACAGGCTGAACGGAACCCAGCTTCTGGTAAACGGCTCCATTCTCACGGAAATCGAGGAATTCCTGGACGCCCTGGCCGAGACCGTCGAGTGGCTGGGGGAAAGGGATCCGGAAACCCCGTTTGCCGAACTCCGCGGGTGGCTCGGGAAAAAGGGGTTCGAGCCCGGATGGGGGCACAATGCCGGGCGGATCCTCGAGACCATGGAATTGCTGCAGGAACTGTTCAGCGAGCCCAGCAGCGCTTCCCTGGAGGAATTCATTTCCCGGATTCCCATGATTTCCAAGGTGGCCATTCTTTCGCCCCACGGCTGGTTCGGCCAGGAGAACGTGCTTGGCAAGCCGGACACCGGCGGGCAGGTCATCTATATTCTGGATCAGGTCCGCGCATTGGAAAGGCACCTGCTCACGGAATTCGAACTCGCTGGCATCACGGACGTCACGCCGCGCATCATCGTGGTGACCCGCCTCATACCCAATGCGGGAGACACCACCTGCGCCCAGCCCACGGAGGAGATACTGGGCACCAGCCATTCCTACATACTTCGAATACCGTTTTTCGACAGCAATAATCAGGTTCTTCGGGACTGGGTTTCCAGGTTCCGGATATGGCCCTACCTGGACCGTTTCGCCACCGACACCGAGCAGGCTTTGAAGGCGGAGATGGGAGACAGGCCCGATCTGATCATCGGCAACTACTCGGACGGCAACCTGGTGGCCACCCTGTTGTCGGACCGCCTGGGTGTGATCCAGTGCACCATCGCCCACGCACTGGAAAAGACCAAGTACCTGTTCTCGGACATGTACTGGGCGGACATGGAAGACGACTACCATTTTTCCTGCCAGTTCACCGCGGACCTGTTGTCCATGAACAAGTCGGACTTCATCATTACCAGCACGTTTCAGGAAATCGCGGGAACGGACGAGAGAATCGGCCAGTACGAATCCTACCAGTTCTATACCATGCCCGGCCTGTACCAGGTGGTGAGCGGGGTGAATCTGTTCAATCCGAAATTCAACGTGGTGCCGCCCGGAGTGGAGGAGAGCAACTACTTTTCCTATCAGAAACACGAGGACAGACCGGCGAGCAAAACCGAGCTGTGGACGAACCGGCTGTTCCACGACGACACGCCGGACATCCACGGTTATTTCCTGGATCCGGACAAGCGGCCCATCTTCACCATGGCGCGGCTGGACAGGATCAAGAACCTTACCGGGCTGGTGGAGGCGTTCGGCCAGCATCCGGAACTGCGTAAGCACGCCAACCTCATCGTGGCCGCAGGGACCATCCACTTTGAAGAGTCAAGCGACACCGAGGAGCAGGATGAAATCCGGAAAATGTACGCCCTCATAGAGAAGTACGGGCTCACGGGATCCGTCAGATGGCTGCCCAGCATACCCAAGCAGGACACGGGAGAGGTCTATCGCATCATGGCGGACCGGGGGGGCATGTTCGTGCAGCCGGCCCTGTTCGAGGCGTTCGGTTTGACCATCCTGGAGGCCATGCAGTGCGGACTGCCCACCTTCGGCCCCATTTTCGGCGGACCGTCTGAGATCATCGTGGACAAAAAGAGCGGGTACCTGATGAACACCAGCAAGCCGGAGCTCATTGCGGACACCGTGTGGGAGTTCATCCGTAAATGCGGCCAGGACGGCGGGCACTGGGAGGCGATTTCGGAAAACGGCATGGCCAGGGTCAGGGAGAAGTTCACGTGGCGGCTTTACAGCGACAAGTTGATCCGGCTGACCAAACTGTACGGGTTCTGGCGCTACTCCGTGTCCGAGGCGGGGATGGTCAAGATGGACCGCTACAGCGATCTTCTGTACCATCTGCTGCTGCAGCCAAGAGCCATGACCATACCTCATTGAGGCGAATCCGGGAAGGCCCGCGCCGTGCGGGCCTTCCCCTGTCGACCATCCGGGATGCCGTGGTATCGCCCCGCGATGGAAGAAGGCCCTGCCAACAGGGCCGAAAACCAGGATGATGTCCAGCCCGAATCATCCGCGCGCGGTCCGGAATGCCTTTTTGAATCCGGGCATGGCGCCGGTCACCGTCTTTTCATCCACGCAGAAGGACACCCTGAAATGGCCGGGGCCTCCAAAGCCGCTACCCGGCACCGTGAGTACCAGTTCGTCCTGGAGCAGGCGCACGAATTCCACGTCGTCGGCAATCGGGGACCTCGCGAACAGGTAGAAGGCGCCCCGTGGCTTCACGAACTCGTAACCGATGTCGGCAAGCCCGTCGCACAACAGTTCCCGGTTTCTCGCGTAAGGGGTCGTGTCCACCCGGGCTCCCTGTATCTCCCCAACCACCCGCTGCATGAGGGCCGGCGCGTTCACGTATCCCAGGATCCGGTTGGCCATGGCCATGGCCGCGTACAGCGTCTGTTTCCCGTCCATCTCGGGGTGCAGGGCCAGCCAGCCCACTCTCTCGCCGGGGATGGACAGATCCTTGGAGTAGGAGGTGGCCACGATGCTGTTCCTGTAGGCGGTAAACAGGCTGGGCACCTCCACGCCGTCGAACACGATCTTGCGATAGGGTTCGTCCGAAACCAGGTAGATGGTCCCTCCGTATCGGGAGCTCTTCTCCACCAGGAGCCTGCCAAGGTCCTTGATGCTTGCGGCTGAGTAGACCTGGCCCGTTGGGTTGTTGGGCGAGTTGATCAGGACGATCTTCGTCCGTTCGTCGATGGCCTTGTCAAAGGCGTCAAGGTCCAGGGTGAAATCGGGGTTCGTGGGCACGGTGACCAGTTCGCCCTGGTGGTTGCCCGCGTAGTATCCGTATTCCACGAAGAACGGGGCCGGGCACAGCACCGTCTCCCCGGGATTCAGCAGGGCCTTGAAGATCACGTTCAGGGCGCCGGCCGCGCCGCAGGTCATGATGATCTCGTTTTCGGTGAGGCTCGCCGAAAGTTCCTTTGACGCCTGGGCGGCCACCGAGGCCCGCACGTTTGGGTATCCGACATTGGGCATGTAGGCGTGAACGCCGGGCGATCTGTCGGCCGCCACCCTTTGGAGGGCGTCGTCGAACTCCCTTGGCGGAGGCAGGTTGGGATTTCCGAGGGAAAAGTCGAAAACGTTTTCCGCCCCGTGCTCCGCCTTCAACCGTGCCCCTTCCTCGAACATCTTGCGAATCCAGGACGTTTTCTCCAGGTTCTTTTCGATCGCCGCGGCTATGGACATGTGCGCCTCCGAAATTGGTATGGTTAGTGCGGTTCGGCCACTCCTCCCTGCCGGGGAGCGGTGACATGCTGATGAAAAAACGGTCTATTGTGGTGTGCAACATCCAGGGCCGGGCCGGTGCGGCGCACAGGTTGTGCGCCAACCTGTCCGTAGTCTGCGCGGTGCATCTCATCGGTTTGAACGGGCTGTAAAGTCCGGGTTTTTCAACGGACTGTCAAGGGATTCGGGCTCGGCAAGCGGAGTCCCGAGCCAATCCGCCGTAAACCCCTCCCTTCCAATGCGTGGCGGGCGGGATGCTCCTTTGTATGCCGCATCGACAGTACATTCGTCGATTCTTGCGGATCGCGACCCTGGACGGCCCGGTCTATTCCACGCCCTCTACCGCCTTGACCGTCGGAATCTTCTTTTTGAGGTAACGCTCGATTCCGTTGCGAAGCGTCATCTGACTCATGGGGCAGCCCTTGCACGCTCCCTGCAACCGAACCTTGACCGTGCCGCCGTCTATGTCCACCAGCTCCACATCGCCGCCGTCCGCCTGCAGCGTGGGCCGGATTTCATCCAATGCGTTCTGCACCTGTTCCCTGTCCATGGTTGCCTCCTGTGACGTGGTAAACGCCGAGCGGGTGAAAGTATGGTTGCTTTATCGTAAAATAACAGCTCCGGGGCAGTTGTCCAACCAAACTTTGCCGAAATCCGCGGCTCATTCCCCGGCGGTTCGCCTTCGCGCGAAAAATTTTTCGCGGAACCGGGCGAAATCACCGGCCAGCACGGCTTGTCTGGCCCTGCGCATCAGGTTTACGAAGTAGTGTACGTTGTGAAGGGTGTTCAAGCGGTATGCCAGCAGTTCCCGGGACATGTACAGATGCCTCAGGTAGGACCGGGAGTGGTTCACGCACGTGTAGCAGGTGCAGTTTTCATCCACCGGACCCGTGTCGTACCTGTGTTTCGCGTTGGCCATGTTCAATACGCCGGAGTCCGTGAACAGCTGCCCGTTCCTGGCGTTTCTGGTGGGGAGGACGCAGTCGAACATGTCCGCGCCCAGGGCCACCATGTCCACCAGGTCCTCGGGCTTGCCCACGCCCATCACGTACCTGGCGCGGTCCCTGGGCAGACGGGGAAGGGCGGCCCCGGCGATTTCCATCATGAGATCCCGCGGTTCCCCCACGGACAGGCCGCCCAGGGCGTAACCGTCGAATCCGATATCCATGAGTTCCCTGGCCGAGCGCTCGCGGAGAGCCGGGTACATACCGCCCTGGACAATGCCGAAAAGCGCCTGTCCCGGCCGGGCCGTGGTCGTGAACTCCTCGCGGCAGCGGGCCGCCCATCGCGTGGTCAGTTCCAGGGCCTTTTCGGCGCGGGCCTCGTCCGCCGGGAAGGCGATGCATTCGTCAAGGCACATGGAGATGTCGGAACCCAGCACCATCTGTATCCGGACCGCCTTTTCCGGGGACAGGAAATGGGACGAGCCGTCGATATGGCTCTGGAAGGTGGCCCCTTCCTCGGACATCCTTTTCAGGGTTGCCAGGGAAAATATCTGGAACCCGCCGCTGTCCGTAAGTATGGGCCCGCGCCAGTTGCAAAAGCCGTGCAGGCCGCCGTGGGCCTCGATCACGTCCAGGCCGGGACGCAGGTACAGATGGTAGGTATTGCCCAGGATGATCCCGGCGCCGGCTTCGGTGAGGTCGTCCACGGAAAGGGCCTTGACCGTGCCCAGGGTGCCCACGGGCATGAAAACCGGGGTGCGCACCTCTCCGTGGGGTGTGCGGAGTACGCCGGCGCGCGCCGCGGTGGCACCGTCTTCAGCCTCCAGTTCAAACGTGAATCCCTGTGTCATCCGTCTTCCCGATATCGATACGCGTGTTGCCACTCAAAGTCGCAGCCGACCGCGCAGGTATACCACGGCACGCACCGGGGTCAAGTCCCGGAGGCAGGATTGTTCCGCGAAGAGGGCCGGACTTGCCCGAACCGCCGGAATGCCTATATTATCACATGACCCCGCCGTTTTCCCCCCTGGAGAACCTTTCCATGAAAGCATATTTAACGCTGCTCCGGTCCCTGGTGCCGACGGTTCCGCGCTGTATTGCCGCGGCTGTTCTCTTGTTGATTCTGGTTCAGCCGGCGGCGGCGATCTCCGACCGGTTCAAGGTGCGGGTGCACGGTCCGGCCACATCCGCGACAGGCCGTGGCGAGGAGATCATCCTGTACGAATCCGGCCACGCTTTCGTGGTGGGTTGCGATGCTTACGCCAGGGGGTGGGGCAAGCCTCCGGACGCCGTGGCGGACGCCGAGTCCGTGTCCGAACTGCTGCGGGAGCAGGGTTTTTCGGTCAACTTTCTTTCCAATCCGGACGCCGCCACCTTTCTGAGCGCCCTGGAAAGGTTCGCGGTCGATCAGGGCTCCCGGACCGACGCAAGGGTTCTCGTATGGTTTTCGGGCCTGGGCCATACGGTGGGGGACAGGTCATGGCTTGCGCTGGCAAATGCCCATTATCCCGGAGAACAGACAGGCAGGGCCCTGTTCAGGAAAAACGCCGTCCCCCTGGAGGAGGTTGCCGGGGTGTTGAGCAAAATGGCGGCGAGACACGTCCTTGTCATGCTGGACTGCTGCGTTGCCCCGACTGGCTTCCAGACCCTTGAACCGGCCCCGGACAGTGTGGTCACCAGGGACGTCACCGCGCCGGCCCGCCAGATCATCGCCGCGTGCCGGGAGTACCGGGGACAGCCGGAAGAAGGGGGGCTGGCCGGGCTGTTGGAAGCCGCACTTTCCCGGGACGGCGGGGCGGACATCAACGGCGACGGATACGTCTTGGGCCAGGAACTGGCCCTGTACGTGAAAAACCGGATGACAGCCGGAAACGAAGCGGCCCGGGCCCCCTGGTACGCAACCCTGGACGAGCCCCCGGCCGGTGATTTCGTCTTTGCCACCGGCCAGGGGGATCGAACTGCCGGACCCGGCCCCACCGAAAGGGACGTCACTCCCGGCGTCGTCGGCAACGTTGAAGGAAGAAGGGTATCGCTGGAAGACGACACGATCGGCACCATTCCTGTCGGGGCCAGGCGGGTATCCCCGGAAAGGGAGGATGAAGGAGAAACCGGTTCGGGAGTCGCCGAGGACAGCCAATCAGCGGATCCGGGTGCCGCGTCGCCCGGGGAAGTGGCGGAGAGCCAGGAGCCTGCCGGGGATTACCGGGGAAGGCTGTTCGTCCAAACCGATCCAGAAAACGCCACCGTGGAGGTGAAGGGCGCCCATGGACCGTATCGCGAGGGCATGGAACTGGTGCCCGGCACCTACGAGGTGACGGTCGAGGACCGAGGGTACGAGGAGGCCCGCAGGGAGGTCGTGGTTCTGCCGGGGGAGACGGCGCGGATTTTCGTGGACCTCCAGCGTCCCGGAGGGCAACCCGGACGATTCGTCAATGAAACGGGCATGGAATTCGTCTACATCCGGCCCGGAACCTTCGTCATGGGCAGCGCTCCGGACGAAGATGGAAGGGATCCGGACGAGGCGCCCCACGAGGTTGAGCTCACCGAAGGCTTCTACATGCAGACCACCGAGGTGACCCAGTCCCAGTGGCGGGAAATCATGGGCACGGAGCCCTGGTTTCATGTGGATTGCGGCATGGACTGTCCCGTGGAGCAGGTTTCGTGGACCGAGGCCCAGGCCTTTATCCGGAAGCTGAACGGCCGGGAGGGGACCACCCGGTATCGGCTGCCTACCGAAGCGGAGTGGGAGTACGCCTGCCGGGCCGGAAGCAGGTCCGCCTTTTATTACGGTGACGAATCCTCCTGTGACATGATGCTGTTCGACAATGAGTCCAGGGGCCTGGAAGGGGACCGTTGCGTGGATGAAAACCGGGCCAGGGGATTGCCCGTGGACAGCACGGCTCCGGTGGCCAGCTTTCCGGCCAATTCCTGGGGGCTGTACGACATGCACGGCAACGTGTACGAATGGTGTTCGGACTGGTACGGACAGTATTCCGAGTATCCGGCGGAGGACCCCGAAGGTCCGTTGTCGGGCACGGCGCGCGTGAACCGCGGGGGCGCGTGGGACAGCTACTGGAAGGACTGCCGCAGCGCAAACCGGGCCGATGACCCTCCTGGTGCGAAGGAGAACGACCTGGGATTCAGGGTGGCGGCGGACCCGGAGTGAGCCTCGCCTCGGAGGGAAGCCGAAACCGTCCGTGGGAATGTGCGGATACGAAGCAGCCTGGCGTGGTTGCCGATGCGGCGCGGGATGCCGGGAGTACGGTTTTTGCCCGGCCTTCTTCCCTTCGGAGCGTCAGCCCCCCGGGGGGCGTAGGCTGGACCGGGCGCGACATCCGGTCCCCTGAAAGAAAAGGCGGGACGGCATGGGCTGCCGCTCCCGCCAAATCCGGTTTCCATGAATCGTGGGCTATTCCCTGGGATGGCATTGCCCGCACGTCACCGGGCCCTGTTTTCGCTCCTTGTGGCAGCCGCGACAATTCAGATGGTAGGCCCGCACCACGTCCATGGGAAAGCCGTCGCCCTCATAATGGCACTCGGAGCATTCCATGCCCTCGCTGGTCATGTCCGGAATCAACTCGTCCTCCTCGCCATAATGATGGCACACGATGCAATCCCAAAGCTCCGCCTTCTCGTTGTGCTCCTCGTGGTTGAAGGGCACGGGCGGGCGCATTCTCGTCAGGAAAATCGAATCGTCCACCTCGGTGACGTCCTCCTGGGAGAAGGCCGCCATGGCTCCGAGCAGCACCAGGCAGACGCCCAGCACCACACAAAAAGTCTTCGTATGGCCGCGCATCGGTAACCTCACTTTTCCATGCACTCGTAAATGATGTCGCCGAGGAATTTCAGGTCCATGCCCAGTTCATAATGGTGGATGATGTCCTCGAGCCCTCCATGGCAATTGTGGCAGGGCGCCACGCACGTGGCCACTCCCTCATCCTTGACCACCTGGAGCTGGTCGGCCTTTTTCCTGTTGCCCAGCACCCGTTTGTTCTTGTATGGGGGGCCGCAGTTGATTACCCCGCCGCCCGCCGCGCAGCAGAAGTTGTGCTCGCGGTTCGGCTGCATTTCGATCACGTTGTCGCTCAACATGTGCACGACTTCCCGCAACTTCTCGTGAAGGCCCCTGCCGCGCACGATGTTGCAGGGGTCGTGGATGGTGACCGGCTTTTCGTATTTTTTGACTATTTTGATCTTGCCCGAAACCATGATCTCGTGAAAAAAGTCGATGGCGTGGATCACGGGCACCGGCGGATATCGCCAGCCGAGAGCCCGGTTGCCCATGTCGTAAACCGAGCGGAACGCGTGGCCGCATTCACCCATGACGATGCGTTTGGTCTTGAGCCTGAGCGCCGTCTCGAAATGTATCTTCTTGAGCCGGGACATGGTCTCCAGGTCTCCGGTGTACATGCACATGTCCGAATTGTCCCACCCCGGAGTCGAGGGCATGGTCCAGCTCACCCCGGCCTTGTGCATGATGACGGCGGCCTGGTAGATCAGCTGGGCCCGGAACTTGGGCTCCGGACCGATCACGGAGTAGAAGATGTCCGCGCCCTCCTGGTCCAGGGGAATGCGCAAATCCGGCACCTCGTCCCGGGCCTCGTCCTCCTGCCAGTGCAGGGAGTCGATCCACTCGTCGTCCTTCACCCACATCTGGTTCATGGTGGCCGAGTGGCTGTGGGCGGTGTCCTGGATATACTGCGGCGTCACTCCCAGCTTGTGGCAGATGCGCCTCATGAAGAGCATGAGGTACGCGGTGTCGATGCCCAGCGGACAGTACATGGCGCACCTGCGGCACAGGTTGCATTCGGTGTAGGCGATCTCGCACGCCTTCTTGATGAACTCGGGGTCCACCTTGCCCTTTTTGGACTCCAGGTAGGCAAGCGTCTCCTTGACCTTGGCGGCCGGCGCCAAGGTCGGGTCGTCCGGCATGGACTCGTAGAAATGGCATGCCTGGCTGCACAGGCCGCAGCGAACGCAAATGTCCAGGTATATCCGCAGGCGGGCCCCCGCCTCGGAGTCGAACATCTGCTTCACGACCTGCTGGATTCGCTCCGGAGTGAGCTTGGCGGCCCCCTTCTCCAAACCAACGTCGTTGGCGTTTCCGCGCTTCATCATGGTGGTCTCGGACACGGCCGATCCTCCTTGGTGTGTCTTCTGGTTTGCGTTTCGTCGCCCTGGCCGCCTCGTCACTGTTCAAAAGGCGAACCGCGTACCGGCTGTGGCGACGATTCGGATTGACCCGTCGGCATCCCGACGATCCGATGCGACTCCCCGACATGTGCGGCCCGCATACACGCGGCCAATCCGGCCTACCAGTCCTTGGCGTGGCGCACGGCGCCGAACTCGGAACCGATGTAGCCCCTGGTGAACAGGAAGAATATCATGTGGCCGAGTTTGGTGAACGGGATGAGCGCCAGGAGCAGTTCTCCGGTGAAGATGTGCAGCAGCAGCACGTAATCGTGCCCGGCCCACTGCTGGCCGGCCCACAGGCCCGTGACATATGGCGCGGCCACCAGCGCCAGCAGGGCGTAATCCGACGCGGAGGACAAAAAACGCACGTCCTTTAAAAACAGGCGTCGTCCCAGAAAGAACAGGCAGGACAGGATCACGATGACGGTGGCGACGTCGGCGACGGTTTCGGGCAGAAACCACCAGCTCACGTCCCAGGCCTCGTTGAACAGGGCGATGTGGGCGAACAGGAGCAGGGGCATTGCCAGCAGGCAGATATGGAACAGGAAGGTGACCACCGTGAAAAAGGGATGGTTCCGCCAGTTCCGCGCCGCATAGGGCACGACCCAGTGGAGGATGGAGCGTACGGCGTAGTAGAAGTTGAAGTAGGAGTAGACGATCCCGTCCTTCTTTTTGGCCATGAGCGCCCTGGATACCAGGGTATATATGCATCCGAAAAGGAAAACGGCCACCGAGACCCAGATGAGAACGCCTGTGAGCAGGTTGTAAATGGCGTGCATTTGTACCCTCCTTGGTCTACCTGAGCACGCTGTCAAGCATGATCACCTTGCGGATATACACGGCGGTGCCGCCGTCGTCCCTGACGGCCCGCAACATGACGCGGTCCGAATCCGGGCCGAAAACCGGGGGCCACGCGTGAATGTATGTCTCCGGCAGGGTCTTGCCGTCGATGGCCAGGGTATACCGTTTTTCCTTCTCGACCAGAGTGCCGACGTGGTTGCCGTCCGGACTGAAAACCGGGGGCCACGCCATGTCGAACCACTGGGTCCAGGGCCTGTCGTCCACCATGATGGTCCTGCGGCAGTCCTCGGCTCCGATGCAGGCGACGTGGCGTCCGTCATCCGACAGGACCAGCTCGTCCACGAAGTCGCCGAAGGTGTGCTGCCAGGGAACGCCGTCCACTGCCACCGTCCACCTGCCGAAACGCCGGGCGATGACCGCGGCGATGGTGGAGCCGTTCGCGCTGTACCGGTGTCTCCACAACTGGGTGAAGCCCCGTTCCCACAATTGCTCGCCGTCGGCTGCCAGGGTCCATCCCGAAGGGAACCTGGCGGGTGCGGTGAGGACCCCGGAAACGGGGTTGAATTTCGGCCGCCAGACGCCGGGGAACCACTTGTTCCAGGCCTTGCCGTCCCTGGCTATGGTGGCCTCGTACAGGGAAGTACGGACCTCCGAGGCGCAATGGGCGCTGTCCGGGGAGAATGCCGAGTCCCAGACGCTGAGGTAGTTGTCTCCGACCACTTCTCCATTCAGGGCCACGCCGTAGCAACCCGCCTGAAAGGCGGTGATGTCCCCCTCGGTCAACGGCCTGGTCTGCACCGCGGCCACCGATTTCTTCCCGTCGGGGCTTAGCGCCAGACCCGTCAGGTTCAAAAAGTCATTTTCCCACCGGACGCCGTCCACCACCGCGAAGTAACGACCGTCCTCCTGGGCGGCACAAGCCACGGACGGGGAATTCTCCGCGAACAACAGGCACCACATGAAGTCCGCGCTGTCCTCCCACTGCACGCCGTCCTGAGCCACGGACGACCGCATGTCCTGCACCACCACGGCGGTGGCCTTGCCGTCCGGCGAAAAACGGAGCGACCACACGCGTTCGTAGTCGGCCTCCCACTTCTCTCCGTTCACGCAGACGGAAAACTCCGTTTCGCCAGATTTGACCACAGCGGCGACCGATTCGCCGTCAGGACTAGCATAAGGCTCCTCGACCCATTCGAATCGCTCGGCCCACTCACCGAACCGGGTCACGGCCTTTTCGCCAGCCTCCCAGTCCCAGGCCCTGGTGTCGCGCATTACCGAGTCTCCTTTGGAACATGCCGATTAGGTTGTTTGCAATGCCGACCGCACCGGCAGACGAGCCGGCCCGGCCTTTGGGAAAAAGTCGGTGAATCGGCGGCCCCCGTTGGAACGGGGCCGGGGACAAGTCGGTCAGACAAGAGGGGAACCGGCTTTGGTTTTCGCGCACGGGCTTTATGAAGTGGCTCCGTCGGGAGTCGCTCTCCGGGATGCCTTCTACCCGTTTTTACTGGAAAAACGGGCGCTTGTCCAAAAGGCGCTGGCACGTGGCGCGCAAGGCTCCTGGGCTTCGGCAAGGAAGCCGGAAAACCGCGATACAGCCGGCAAGGGCAATTGTTCATAAAAAACCAGGCAAACTGTGAGGATTATAGCCTCAGGCGCGAATCTATGCAAGGGGTTTTGTTTGGCCTGGTGGCCGGCGTGTCCCGGACCGGGGGACACGTTCGTCGCGAAAACGGACAATCGGGTGTCCGGGACGCCCCATGTCAGGCGATGTTGGGCATCAACGCCCACTTGATCACCCACGTGCCCTTGTCAAAGTGTTCGTCCATGCAGACGACGCCGCCGTTCTGGAACTGGAACACGGGCGGTTCGGGCTTGCCCGTGATGAGATACGCGCAGATCCTTTCCATGAAGGGCAGATGCCCCACGATCATCAGATCGTCGCCCGCGCTCACCTTCTCGGAGTAGGCGGCCACGTCGTCCACCGGACCGAGGCCGTCCTCTTCCGCGACGTCCTTGATCCCCAGTTCCTCCGCGAATATCCGGGCGGTCTCGTGGGCCCGTTTCTTGCCGCTGTGTACGATGCGTTTGGGCGAAACCTTGTAGCCCCTGGCCACCCGGGCGATCTGGATGACTTCCCCCTTGCCTTCATCGGACAGGCCCTTTTCCGGGTCCACGTCCTTGGGCAGGTTCTTTCCGTGCTGAACCAGAAACAATGCCATGGGTTCCTCCTTGATTACCGTGTGAACGGATCCTTCGGGGGCGCGACTGAAAAGGCGCTGCGGGGCCTCCGGGAGCGTTCCCGGCGTATCCCGCCGTGCGTCACGTCATTGCATGGGGAGTGTTGCGGCCGATATCAGACAATGCTTCATCCAACGGTCATTGTCAATCGGAGCGAAGGTCGGGCATGGACCCTGTCGGTCCGTGTTGGATACAGCGCAGTGGGTCAGGCGGCATTGTCCCTGACCACAGGGGCGTCCCTGGTCCCGGATGGAAAGTTTTTCAACTGTTCCAGATCGGTCAGGAGATTGCGCAAAAACCGGACCGTCACATTCTTCAGGTCTTCCCTGGTCTGCCCGCTGGTACGGAAGCAGTACTTGGTGGTGGCCACGGCGAATTTGGTATAGATGCTGTCGATGAACTCGGATTCGCCCTCCACGCGGAACATGACGTCCTCGGGATCATCCGTGTACCAGGAAAGGCGAAGGAAGGTCCCGCTGCCGCCGTTTGCGTTGACCATGCGTCGGGACGCGGTGTTGATGAGGTCGTCGATGTTGTCCGGCAGCGCAAGTTCCAGCAGCCAGTCCGGGACGACATTGGCGGCCTTGCCCGAGACCTCGGTGGGGGAGACATCCGTAAGCCTGGCCAGAAGCATTCCCCGTTCCTCGTTCGTGGTGTAGTCGACATGGAAGGTTATTCTGGAGGTGTCGAACCGGATCCCGTAAATGTTTATGTGGGAATCGGCCACGATGTCGAATTCATAGGAATCCAGGTCGGTGAACGCGATCTCCTGGTCGTACACCGGTTTTTTTTCGTCGTCGTAAGGGATTATGTTGCCGTCGCGGGTGTAGAAGTTCAGGGTGACCACGTCGTCCTGGCTGGCCGCCACCAGGTCGGCGAGTGTGTGGCCTTCCGGACTCCTGAATTCCGCGTGGATCCTGTAGAGGTTGCGGAAATTGTCCAGGTACTCGGCAAGGGCCGGATAATCCCGGCGGATGGAATCGATCATGAAGAACGCCCGGAGCGTATGCCTGGTGTAGTATTGGCCCTCGTGCTTCTCCCGGACCACTTCGGAGTGGAGGATGTACACGTAGGACTGGAGGGTTTTCAGAAAGTTGGGAAACTTGTTGGACAGTTCGTAGATGATCTGTATGGCCTCGATCTTGATATGCTTG
This sequence comes from Desulfatibacillaceae bacterium, assembly GCA_046542385.1. Classification (GTDB taxonomy): domain Bacteria; phylum Desulfobacterota; class Desulfobacteria; order Desulfobacterales; family Desulfatibacillaceae; genus JBKHBM01. Next base: position 81,210 of record JBKHBM010000001.1, read on the forward strand.
GAACCCTGTATCCTGCGTTGCTGCAGGACCTCGATGTTTTCGGGATCGATCACCCTGAGGAAGTTCTTGCCGAACCGGTTCTGGTTGTGGTGGGAGAAGTCCTTGGTGGTGACCTTGATGTCCATGCGGCCGGAGTAGGTGGGATTGTCCCTTTCCGATTTTCCGAAGGGCTTCAACCCGAACTCCGCGACCATGCTGCCGAACTCATGTTTCCTGACGTCCTCGTATTTCGACTGTTTCAGCGCCAGGGTGTAATCGTTGCCCTCGTGAATGCCGGTGAAGGCGAGGCCGTTGTACCCGCCCTCGAGGCAGGTCGTGAAGTCGTTCTGGTGGAGGTTTTCCAGGCTGAAACTGCTCATGGAGTTGCTGACGAAGTCCAGGCATTCGCCGGTCCGCGCGTCCATCCCGAATTTGTTGGCCGCCTTGCTCCACGCACCCACGTACTTGATGGCCAGGTCCACGCCCCTGCCGTCGGGCGCCATTTCCCGGACAGCGTCATCGAAGCTGTAAAAGGAGATGGAGGTGGTCATTGCGATGACGATTGCGGCGATGACGGCCTTGGTCATGGGTGTGTCTCCCTGCTGCTGGTGTTGCCCCCGTCCGGCTCCCGGCGCGGGGCGGCACGGTCCGGTCCGCCCTGCCGGCGGGGAACGTCCGCGGAATGTTTTTACGAGCGTTCGTTCGGTAAAATCCGAAACGGATACTCCGTCCGGGGCCCGTTCGTTTTGAAGTGTCCTGTCTGACAGGCAACGCAACGGTGAACAGGAGGAATTCCCTCGACGGACCGGGCCGGTGGCGCGGCTCGAAATCCGTCTGCCGCCGGGTGGCGGCCCTGGTGCTTCTAATACCGGATCGGTTTACCGAGTACGAAGAGTACCAGAAAATCGAGCCGAATTCAAACTCCGAGGCGTGAATTTTTTTCGTTCGTAAACAAAACCGTCGAGATGGCTACTCCTCCGGATCCTCGCCCCATGTCCTGCGGCTCTTGGCGATTTTCCTGCGCACTCCCTTCCATGTGTCCGTGGTGAGAAAGGACTCGTCCCATCTTCCCGCCATATCCAGGAACATTCGCCAAGGTACGGTGAAGGACAACTCGTCCGGCTTGTAGAATTTCCTGGCGCTGGGGTCCCAGCCGCTCACAACCGCGCGGAACTGGTCCTTTTGCAGGTAGTGCAGGGGCCATGCGGCGATGCCGCCGCATCCGGCGGAAAACGGGGACGCCACCACCTCGGGGTCGTTGGTGACGAACGTGGCCAGCTGGTGCAGACCGGACAGGGACTCGGGCCGGGCAAAGAAGATGACCAGTTCGGGCACCTCGTCGCCCTCGAAATGGGAAAGGGGCTTCACCACGCAGTAGTCCGCCGGGGCGGGGCGCGGGTCCACGTATTCAAAGATGTCCCGGATGGCGCCGGGCGACGAGCAGTACAACTCGCCCTCCATGGCTCCCGGGACTCCCGTGGACACGTAATGCACGATGGTCTCGGTCTGCGGCTTCAGAAATCCCAGCCAGAACGCGCCGCCCGGGCAGCCGAACATGGTGTGGCTGAACACCGCGGCCCGTTTCTTCTTCCTGGCCAGCCAGATGTTTCCGATCACGCAGGAGAACTGGCCGAAGACGGCCTGCCAGTCGATGGCGTTCTCCATCTCCCGTTCCCGGGTCGGCGTCTCCATGGGCTTGGGGGAGAAGGCCTTTTCCGGCGGGTCGTCCGTGTAGTACAGGCCCATGGGCTCTTCGTCGAGTCCCAGGGTTTCCATGAGTTCCGCTGACTGGGAAAGTATGCTGTCGTCCATGCGCGCTGCTCCTGTCCAGGGTCGGGGGTTCGAACTTCTGACTGCCCCGAATATAGCGCGAAATCCCCGGGAAAATAAAGCCCCGATTGCGTGGGGAATAGGGGGTTCATCCGTTCAGAATAACCCCATCCGCCTGTATCTTCGGGCCACCAGGGTTTCTACCAGCACAAACAGCACAAGTGGCACCGCCAGAAAGATCAGGGTGAGAAGGGAGCCCACGGCCCTGTCCGAACTGTTGAGCAGCGGAAACAGGTATCCCGCATAGGACGGCACGCTGCCCCCGCCTATGAGAAACACCAGGAAATATTCGGAAAAGGCCACGAGAAACACCACGGAACCGCCGGCGATGAGCGCGGGCATGAGAAGCGGGATCTCCACCTTGAAAATCCGCAAGAAAAACCCGGCTCCGAGATTTTTTGCGCAGACGTCGTACTCCGGGCCGAACGCCATGTATCCGGTGACCAGGGCGCGCAACATGTACGGATAGGCGAATATGGTGAGCACGAGCACCACGCCGGGCAACGTGTCGGCAAGGCCGAACCGGATGAAGCTCGTGTGCATGCCCATGGAAAAGGTCATGGCCGGGACCAGTGCCGGGGCCAGGAGCAACCCCTCCAGCAGGGATCGCCCCCGGAACCTGTGGCGGGCGAACACCTGCGCGGGTAGTATGCACAGGACCAGCGAGCAGGCCACCGTCAGCAGCGAATACACTATGGAGGAGCCCATGCTCACCGTTATCTGCCGCGCCTGGCCCGCGACGTAGGAAAAGGCCCTGGCGTCCCAGGTTTCGGGGATCACCTGGGGAAATATCCAGTGGGAAGAGGCGCTGTACATCACCAGGATCACCAGCGGGCCGGCGAACACGGTGAAGACGGCGGCCAGAAACAATGCGTGGCGGATTCTCACAGCTTCCTCTCCCCGCTTTGCAGACGGTCCACCACCCGCGTGTACAGGATGATGAACAACCCGGCGAACAGGAACATGACCACCAGGATGGCCATGGCTTCGGGCCGGTTGGAGAGGTCCCGTCGGAAGAAGAGGTTGAACGCCCGGATGCTGAGCATGCCCGGATAGCTTTCCGACAGGAGGAAGGGGATGTCGAACGCTCCGAAGCTGTACAAAAACAGGATGATGAAGCAGGTGTGCAGTACCGGGGCGAGATGGGGCAGCACTACCGAGTGGTAGATGCGGAGGCGTCCCGCCCCCAGCATCCGGGCCATGGTGATCTGCCTGGGGTCCAGGCGCTTCAATATGGCGTAGGCCATGAGGATGACAAATCCCGTGCCCTTGTAGGTGTAGGCCAGGATGAGCCCCAGGCCGTTGCCCGAGTACAGCACGGCCGGAAAGTCCCGGAGCCCCTCCACCAGTCCCAGTGAGTGGCCCGCCGAGGCCAGAAAACCGGACTGGGTGAACAGAATCAGCACCACGAATCCCACGGCGATGTGGGGCAGGACCAGTGGCACCTTGTACACCACCGCCGAACCCTGCCATCGCGCGGGCAGCTTCCAGATGCCGTAGGCGAACAGCGAGCCGGCCGCCACGGACAACAGCGCCGAAGAGGCGGCAACGTACACGGTGAACCCGAACGAGGCCCAGAACCACGAATCCGTGAACACTTCCGCATAGGCGCGCCAGGGGTCGCCCGGTAGCGGAATCGGCGCCATGAAACCCAGGGACTGGGCGCAGGCCAGCACGAAACCGCCCAGAAACAGCGCGGCGAAGGGCACCAGGATGGGTGACAATCGGAACAGGATGCCGGTGCGGGCCGCCCTTATCGCAGCACGTTCTCCTCCCATCCCTCCTCCAGGGCCTCCACGTAAGCGGAGGGAATTTCGGGTACGGCAAGAGGGGTCAGTTCCGCCGGGGCCAGGGTGGCCGGGCCGAGGTCCACGGCGGAAAAACGGGCCCGCATGGATTCATCCAGCCGTGTCATGTCGATGGCCGGGAAATCCCCCCAGTTTTCGGGGTCGAATTTGGACAGCTGGGCCTCGGGGCTCAGCAGGAAGTTGGCGGTCACCAGCGCGCCCGCCTTGTTGGGGGCGGTGAGGGGGATGGCCGTGAAGTGGGTGTTGAACAGGGAGCCTTCCTCCATGGCAAAGGTCCGCACCGTGTCGGGATACGCGCCGTCCAGTATCCTGCTCTGCGCGTGCGGCGGGTGATAGCTCATGCCAAAGTCCACTTCGCCCCTGGCGAACAGGGTGTCCAGGGCGCCGGCGTGCGCCGGGTAGGTCCTGCCTCCCTGCCACAGGTATTCGGAGATCCCGGACAGGTACTCCCACAGCCTGGGAGCGTTGTTCCGGAAAAGCTCACCGTCCCAACCGTCCATGTACCGGGCGTGCCCGCCGGTGGTGGCGTAAAGGACCTGGCGGATGAAGGCCGATCCCGTGAAGTCCGGGGGCATGGGGTAGGTGAACCTGCCCGGGTTGTCCTCAATCCATTTACGCAAGGCCGCAAACGTTTTCGGGGGGTCCTCGGTCCGGGCCGTGTCGTACTCGAACACGAACTGGGCGCGCCCGAACGGCGCCTCGTGGTTTTTCACCGGATACCCGAAGTCATGGGCCACGGTGGCCGGGTCCACGTATCGGAAGTTGGGCAACCGGTCTGAAAACGGGCCGAACAGCACCCCGGCTTCCATGCAGTTTTTGAAATTCTCCCCGTTGATCCACAGAAGATCGATGGAGCCCGTCTTTTTGCCCGCGGCCTTTTCGTTCAACAGCCTGTTCACGAACACCGAGGCGTCCATGGGCACCCGCACCAGCCTTATCCCGTATCGGCTTTTCAACTCCCCGGCCACGTAGTCGTCCACCCACTGGTTGATCCGGGCCGAGCCGCCCCACATGTACCAGCGCACCTGTGTATCCCTTGCCAGCTTCCCGATTTCCGTGAATTCCTTTTGCACGAGTTCCGGAGCGCCGGCGAAAACCGGACAGGCAAAAAGGAGAAGCGCGGCCAGGGCGGTCAGGCATGTTTTTGCCATGATGATGCTCCTTGATTGTCGGATGGGGGAATAATGGTGACGGTCATGCCGGCAGGCTCCTGGCCACGATCACCTTGACGGAGTCGCCGGGGGAAAACAGGGCGGACACCGTGTACACCACCAGGGGCACCCCGTCCAGGTCCACGTGGTTCACCACGTAATGCCCGGCGAATACGACGTCCCGGACCACGGCGGGGCCGTTGTCCGAGGGTTCCATGGTCAGACCCTCGGGCCGGGCGAACATCTCGCGCGCCCCCCGGGCTTCCTTGGGGGAGATGCCCACCTTGTCGTAGGCGGCGGCCGGAATGCGGTTCACCGGGCCCAAAAAGTCGGCCACCTCGATGCTCGTCGGGCTGTGGTACACCTCGCCCACGGGCGCGTACTGCACGAGCTTGCCTCCAAGCATGACCCCCAGCCTGTCGGACATGGCAAAGGCCTCCTCCAGGTCGTGGGTGACCGACACGGTCGTGATCCCGAATTCCCTCTGGGTGTCCCGGATGAACCGGGCCGTGTCCATCTTGAGGTTCTTGTCCAGGTTGGCGAACGGTTCGTCCAGCAACAGCACCGAGGGATTCACCACCATGGCCCGGGCTATGGCGACCCTCTGCTTCTGGCCGGCGGACAGCTCCACCGGGTAACTGGCCGCCTTGTCGGAAAGCTGGAACCAGGCCAGCATGTCGTTCACCCGGCCGCCAGCCTCCCTCCGGGGAATCTTGCGAGCGCGAAGTCCGAAGGCCACGTTTTCGGCGACGGTCATGTTGGGGAACAGCACGTAATCCTGGAACACCAGGATAACCGGGTTTGCCCTGGACGGCGGGCTGTCGAAGCGCACGGCGCCCGAATCCGGGGATTCCAGTCCGGCGATGATGGACAGAAGCGTGGTCTTTCCCACCCCTGACGGCCCGATCAGGGACACGATCTCCCCGGCGTCCACGCCGAAGCTCACCTCACGCAGGACATCGAGGCCGCCGTAGGTCTTGGACACGTTGTCTACCGCAAATAGCATTCGGCGTTGTCCAGGTATTCCGAAATCTTGGCAAAGGTGTCCGTGTTGGTGATGGGCCGGTCCGTGCGTGTGTATTCGTACCACGCCATGTAGCACCAGGAAAGGGCGCGCAGCAGGATGGTCTTTTCGAGCACCCTGGTCTTCTCCGCCAGTTCGTCCAGTGGAGGGGCGGGGGATCCCAGCCGTTCGCACTCGATGCCGTAGGTTTCCAGAAAGTTCCGCTTTTGCCCTTCCGTGAGGATGGTTGGCGTCTTCCAAAGGCTGGTGGTGACCACGACGAAATGCCCCAGGTCCTGGTAGCGATGGCTCACCACCGCCTTTTCCCAGTCCACCAGCCAGGAATGGTCCGCGCCGATGACGAAGTTGTTCGAGTTCACCTCGGTGTTCACGCACACCATGTCCTCGGCCTCGAACAGGTGCCGGGTGTCCTCGTACAGACGCATCACCTCCTCGTGGTAGGCGAGGAGCAGGTCCCGCACCCTGGCGCGCGGGTGGTCGGGGTGCCGGTGGATGAGGCCGATGCTCTCCTCGGCGATGTCTGCCACGGCCCGGTCCTGCACCACGAGATTGTCCGCGGCAGGCAGCGCGTGAATCCTGGCGAAAATGCGCGCCGCCCTGTCCAGGTCCCGTTCGTACACCAGCGGCCCGCCGTGGACGTACTCCATCATGAGCACGCCGCCGGGCAGGCGTTCCGGCTCCGGGTCCACGAACAGGGGCCGGGGCGTGACGCCCGAGGGTGCCACGGTTTCCAGCACCCGGTACTCGTAGGATATCTGGTCGTCCAGGCCCAGCTGGCTGCCATGGTTTATCCGGAACACAAATTGCCCGCCGCCGTGGTCCACGAGATAGTTCTCGTTGTACTCGCCGGCGGCCAGAAAGCGCACCTCCAGGGGTTCGGCAAAGTCCCGGCGTTCCAGGAGATACTCCTGCACGGCCCGGGCCGTCTGTTCGATACGGGATTCGGAATCCTGGGGCATGGCGCAACTTCACGACGAGTTCAGGGAAAGGAGGCGGCCGGCGGACGCCTGGGCGGACCCGCCAGCGAGCAAAAAATGAGTTAGTGCACGAACGAAGTAACAGCCGGGCCATTGATTGGCAAGGTGTTTTTCTTCCACGCCCGCCTGTAGGATTACGTCGATCGCAAAACCGGGGCGGCTGTGAAAATGCCATGTCCGATGCGCGTCATATGGAGGGCGTCAATACCCCGGAGGCAGAAACATCCGGTTGATGCGGTCCGCCAGGGTGGGCCGGAGCAGCACGAACGGACGCACGAGCGCCGGGACCAGGGATGTACCCGCGTTGGCGCGGCCGCGTCTGACTGCCCGGACAATGGCTCGCGCGCACTGCTCCGGGGTCTGGCTGGGGGATTTCGCCAGCACGGGTTCCTCGTCCACCATGTCCGTGCGCACCACGGTGGGGTACATGGTGAGAATGCGGACGCCGGTGCCGAACAGTTCCTGGCGCAGGGTGTGGCTGTAGGCGGCCACGGCCCACTTGGAGCAGGCGTACACACCCAGGCGGGGGAACGGCTGGTGAACGATTACGCTGGCCGTGTTCACCAATACGCCCCGGCTCTGTTTCAGCCACGGCAGCACGGCCCGGGTGCAGCGAACCGTGCCCAGCAGGTTGATGTCCATCACCCTCCGGAAATCCTCGATGGTGGCGTCTTCCAGGGCCTTCTCCAGGGTGATCCCGGCGATGTTCATGAATACGTCGATTCCGCTCAGCACCCCGGCAGCCTTGTCCACCATCTCCCGCACGCTGGCGTCATTGCCCACGTCCCCCGCAATCGCGTACACCTCGGCTCCGGTTTTGCCCAGTTCCGCCGCGGCGTCCTCCAGCTTTTCCGCATTGCGCGCCACCAGGACGATGCGCGCGCCTTCCGCGGCCAGTTCGCGCGCCACCGCCAGCCCGATGCCCCGGCTGCCGCCGGTGAGCACCACGGCCCTGCCCTTGAGATCGTATCCCATGGTAGTCAATGCTCCGCTTTGAATGTTGGATGTGATGTGTTGGTGGACGAATAGCGCAGGCAACGGCATTTTGCAACCGTCATCGACGGATGGAGAAGTGGTGGACGCCCGGTTTGTCGGGCCGGGCACGGTCAGTACTGGGCAGAAGCATAACGCGCCGGATCGCGTTTTTGGACGGCCTGTCACATGAAGATGTCGTTGGCGATCAGGGGATGTTCCCGGATCTTGTGGGCCACGCATCCACCGGTGCACTGGCCCCGTTCCAGATGCGCGCACTCGTTGCACTTCTGGAACATGCCCACCAGGGAAAACGCCCTGGGAATGTGCAGGTACTGGCGGTAGGCGGTCTCGATGGATTCGAATTCCGAAAGATTGCGGTTTTCCAGGGTGTACAGGGGAAGGCAATGGGACAGGGTGAGGTCCGGCCCCACGTCCAGGCCGGGCTCGCAGGCAAAGCGTATGTCCGCGTTGGCCCAGAACAGCCTGCCCAACTCCGTCCGGGAGAACATGCACAAAACAAAACCGCAACCCAGAACCAACCGGATGGACCGACGGTCCGACTCCCTGGCGTATCCGGCAAGCCGCCTTCCGATTTTCCGGTACTGCTTCGGGGAAGGGGCGGTATTGGCCCTGCGGACCACGGGCTGGGAAAGCCGCACCAGGATCTCCCGGTTCAGGGAAAGACGGTCCACGAGGTCGAACAGGGGATCGAGGTCGAATTCCTCGCGATAGATGGTGTGCGCCACCGTGGCCCTTTCGCCGAAACGGGCCAGAAGCGCCTCCATGCGTTCGCGTTCGGCGGTGTCCCACTGACGCGGGCCGTTGATGTTGAACACCAGGGTCACCTTGTGTCCGTCGATGGCATCGGCCACGTCGTCGCTGAATGAACCGTTCGTGTGCAGGCGAATGCGAAGCCCGGCGGCGGTCGCCATGTCCAGGATGCGGGGCAGGTCCGGGTGCAGGGTGGGCTCGCCCCCGGCTATGGTGAGCCCGGTTTTACCGGCGGACACCAGCTGGTCGATGACCTTTTTCGCGGAATCCAGGGGAATTCTTGTCTGATCGGTGTCCCTGCCGCTTCGCTCGCCCGCGCCGTCCATGTCGAAGCAGTAGGGGCATTCGCGGTTGCACGTGGTGGTTGCCAGAAGCGTTACCATGTGTGGAGATGACTTCCTTTCACGAAAACTTCGTTCCTTGTGCGTGGCCCGGCATTTGCCGACGCATAATGACTCTACCACACGGAGTCGTGGAGATTCAACGCGACAAAACCGGTGGGTCTGTATTTGAATCCGTGTGGGGTCTGGAGTTACGGCAATTGGCAACGCTTTTCGGTCCATTGGCCGTATCGCCCGGCGAACACGGAACACTGCATAACAGTACGACAGGATCCGGCGGATTTGAAGGGGAAATCCCGGGCTGGGGGGGTGAAACGGCGCACAGGTAAGTGGCCGAGGGGAGGGTGGGCCCTCCCCGGAAGCACCGTGCGGCAGAGTGGCGTCGCGCCGCGGAGATCAGGACTGGTTGAACGTCTTTATGAGGTTCTCGATGTACTTGTCCACCATTCCCTCGAACTCGCGGATGGCCAGGGGTGCCACCAACGACTTGGCCAGCTTGGGCAGGGGCACGTTGGAAACGGCGCGGGTGTCCAGGACCACGTGCACGGAATCTCCCTGTTCCTCGATCATCCACCTGCCCGAAACCTCCGTGTTGCCCACGTCCGGGACAGGCTCCCACTGCACCACTCCCTGGTCCTTGTCCCAGTGGTAGTCGCAGGCGTACACGGTCTGCACGGAGTACTTGCTTATGCCGACCTTTTCGCTGGCTATCTTCCACTTGTTGCCGCCCAGGTTTTCCAGGGACTCCACCTTGGGAAAGTGGCTGATGGATTCGGGTACGTCGGCCAGCACGCCGAAGACCTTGTCGTAAGATGCGTTCACGGTGAACTCGCGCTTGAGCTCTATGGGCAGGGTAAAGGCCATGGGCATGTCTCCTTGTCTGATTGTCGGGATGAATCGTTCCGGGTGGGATGCAGCCGCAATATACCACAATGCCCCAGGCAAAAGGAAGCAGGGAAACGCCCGTCACAGCCTTGGAATGGCGTTTTCCCATTCCAGCGCCTCGGCGATCCGGTCAGCCACGAGCGCGTTGCCCGTCGGGCTCATGTGTCCCCGGGTGAACCACCGGTCCGGTCCGCCGGCGTCCTCCACCGCCATGTACACGTCCGGCAGGAGGTTGGCCAGGGGCAGGCCCATGGCGCGGCAGGCCTCCAGCACGGGTCGGGCCGCGTCGTCCCGTTCATTCGGAAACGGCCTTTCCGCCTGAATCACCACAAGGGGCCGGACCCGGTGCTCCCGGCAGAGTTCCGCGATGCGAACCATGAGATGGGCGATCACCGGCGAGAGGTTGCGGTTGCCGGTTATGATCTGGTTCCTGTCGTGCCACCAGACCGGCGCCACCCGGTTCAGCAGCCGGTCCGCCAGCCTGCCGCGGGACAGGACGCGAATCCACAAAGGCTTTTCCGCAATCGGCGGCGTGGTGGGCACGGGCACGTTTTTCAGCACCACCTCGCCGTCCACCACGTCGAAGTAGGGCTTCCACACGTTGCGCGCCGCCATGGAGCAGCGGTACACGTCGTCGGGGATGAGGGAAACCACCAGCACGTCGGGGCGGTACACGGGAACCAGTTCCTCGGCGCGAAGCACTGCCTGGTCCAGGGCATAGCCGAAGACGCCGGCGTTGATGACGTCCGCGCCGGTCTTCTTCTCCAGGATCGCGGGCCACGAATACGGGTCCCCCACCCGGTCGCCGTAGGCAAAGGAGTCTCCCACGGCCAGGATTACCGGGGCGCCGGGTTCGGCGTGGTCCGGATGCACCCGTATGCCGTGTTCCCCATGCGTGTAACGAACTTCCTGGGACACGAAGCTGAAGTCCGGCTTGGGAACGTAGCCCAGCCTGGGATGGTACACGGCCGGATTGACGCCCTGCAGGAACTCTCCGTAGCGTTCGCTCACGGTGCGAAAGTCGAACGGGTCGCCTTCGGCAATCCGGACCGTGGTTTCCGCGGCAAGAAGGAGCAGGAGGAACACGGCCGCTGCAAATGCTGTGTTTTTCGCCGCTGTCCTGGCTGATCTGAATTTTGATTCGGATTTCTCCATGGCCTTTCAATGGGCCCGGCAAGGGGCGGGAAAGGAAATCGGCAAGGAAACCCGCCAATTCCGCGTTTTCGGATTCCGCATTTTCGGATTTGACCGGGAAACCGGCTGCTGGTATGGTGCCATGCGGGTCGGGCGAGTCGGCCCTCCTCTATGGTCTATGGATTGTGTAACTGTTTAGACGTATTCCAGATTTCCGGCGTGACCTGATGAAAATCTACAGGTTCCTCAAAAAAGGTGACATCTACTTCGATCTTCCGCTGGAAACCAAGGAGGACATATTGTGCTGCGTCGCCACCGCGTTCGTCAAGAACGGCTCGGCCACCGACGAGGACAGCGTCCTGGCCGGCCTGCGGGAGCGCGAGGAGGTGATGAGCACCGGTATCGGCATGGGTATCGCCATACCCCACACGGCATGTCCGGCCATCGGTTCGGCCTCCATGGTGGTACTGCGGCTGGTCAAGCCCGTGGAGTACGGTTCCGTGGACGGCAGGCCCGTGGACCTGGTCCTGGCCATGGTCTGCCCGGAGAAAAGGACGGGGCTGCACCTTCGCATGCTGGCGGCCATGGCGCGGCTGTGCCGAACCCCGGAATTCGCTGAGTTCGCCCGCTCCACCCGCAACCCCGAAGAATTCCTGGGAGCCATGCGGTCCCTGGAAGAGAGCATGGCTTTCCATTAGAAGCAGAATCGCCCCGGAGCATATCGGACACGAGGTCCATGTACCTTTTACTGGCCGTGATCAATAACGAGCACCTGCTCGAGGACATCCTGACGGGTTGGCTGGACATCGGCATCACCGGCGCCACCGTCGTGGAAAGCACGGACCTGTTGCGCCTGATCAGCGACACCATACCCATTTTCGCGGGATTCCGGAGCCTTACCTCCGGCGGTCCCCACAACAAGACCGTGTTCACGGCCATCGAGTCCAAAGAGGTGCTGGACGAGGCCGTGGCGTTCCTGGAAACCCAGTGCCGGGAAACCGGCAGGTCCCACCAGGGCGTGTACATGGTGGCCCCGCTTTTGTCCTTCGACCATCTGGGCGCCAACCCCGATACCAGGACCAGATGAACCGGGGCCTTGTCAACCCTCGTCGCCCCGTTTCCTGCCGGCGTCTCCCACCCTGGAAAGCGCCACTTTCAACAACACCGGTCCCACAATCTGGTTGATGGTGATGACGGCGAGCACGATGGTGGCCAGAATGTCGCCGATCTCTGGAAACTGGCGTGAGGCGAGCTGGGCAAGGCCTATGGCCACGCCGGCCTGGGCCATGTAGCCCATCCAGGCATGGTTGCGCCGGATGGGCGGATCCCGGGCAATCAGGCCGGACACCCAGCTCCCGGCCGCGATGCCCATCCCCCGGACCACGACGAGGGTCAGGGCCAATGGCCATGTAATGGCCAGGGCCCCCAGGTCCAGCCGCGCCCCGGCCAGGGAGAAGAAGAGTACATAAATGGGCAGGGAAAAGGCTTCCAGTGTCTCCACGAAGCGCTCCCCGTGGCGGCTGGCGTTCATCACCACGAACCCTGCCGTCATGCATATCAAAAGAGGTTCCAGCTCCATGCCCATCCCGAACCTCGTGTGGGTATAGTCCGCCAGCCAGTGGGCGCACTTGGTGGTGCCGAACGCAAAGCATGCCAGAAACAGCACGAGGTCCTTGCCCACCCGTTCGATGTAGAGAATCACGACCCGGCCCAGGGTTGCGCCGACGACAATGGACGCGGCAATCTCGAGACCCACCCCCGCGAAAACCGACGCGTTCAGTCCCTGCCCCGCGAACACCAGGGCCCTGGATACGGATATCGCCAGCGTGAACAACAGAATGATGACCACGTCTATCGCGACCGTTACTCCAAGCAGGGTCTCCGTGAATACACCTCTGGCCCGGCATTCGCTGATCACGGCGATGGCCGAGGAGGGAGAGCGTGCTATGGCCGTGACCCCGAGCAGAACGGCAACCGCCAGCACCTGGGGGCGGGAAAAGGAAGCGGTATAGGCGAAAAGGCCGGCACCGTACACCACGAAGGCGAATACCGCCCCGAAAATCAGGATACTCTGGATGCCCACGTTGGCGCCGATGGCGATGCTTCGTTTCCTGAGGGATGCCAGTCTGAGCGACCCACCGGCCGCCAGGGCGATGAAGCTGAGGGCAAGGTCGTCGATCAGCGCCAGGTCCCGGACCATGGAAGCGGTGAGCAGTTTCGCCGCGTGTGGGCCGACAAGGATGCCGGCGAATATGTATCCCGTGATCCGCGGCAGCCTGAACAGGACAAGCACGTGCGCCGCAGCGTGCGCGAAGAGCATGAGAAAACCCAGGCTCAGGGTGATGCGGCCCGCTACCTGAAACGGTGTTTCCGCCTCCCTGCCCAGGGCCACAACCGCGGAGCCGGCCAGCAGCAGGGCGGCGAGCAGGTGAAGAAACGAAAATCTCGTGGCCCGTTGTCCCCTGTTCATGGCGCGGCCCTCCTGAATACCCGGGCCGCCAGCGTCGGCGCGAGGAAACCGTTCAACACGACCGAGACCACGATCATTCCGGAAATCATGGCCGCGTGCCTGCCCGGGAAGGCGGACAGGAAATCGTAGGCCACGGCCACGGCGAGCCCTCCGTCGCCCAGCAGGCCCAGGCCCATGGACCGGGGCTGATCCGACAGGGCGGGAATGGTTTTTTGCGCCAGCAGGCCGCCACCAGCCTTGCCAAGGAACCGGCACGCCCAGTACCCCAGGGCTCCCAGGTACACCAGGGGCTCGTCCGCGGCAAAGGCCGCGCCCACGAAGATCAGCAGGAGCAGATAAAAAGGCTTTTCCAGGCTTTCCACGACCTTGTAGATGCGCTCCTTCACCGGGGCCACGTTGACAAGGACCAGCCCCAGTAGAAAGTTGGTACACAACGTGGAAAACCCGCGCGTGGCGGCCAGCCCGCTGGTCAGAAGGATCATGCCCACCACCAGCAGAAGCACGGCCGGGGCGTCTCCCCGCGGATTGAACAGCAGAAGGAACATGGTGACCAGGGCGGTGAAAACCACGAGAAAGATCAGGGTCTCGCCAGCAACCACGGAAAGTGGCGCCTCCATGGCCCGGAGCGCGGGCCGGACAAGGAACACGACCGCGTAGGCCACCAGTGCGAAAATGCCGTCCACGCTTGAAATGGAGCGCAAAAGTCTTACGGTTGTACGCGCCCCGGACCTTGCCTGTCCCGCGGCCAGGTGGACGACGGGTTGCGCCGTGGTGGCGGCGGCCGAGCCCAAACACAGGGAGAAGAGGACGTTGATCATCCCGTCCACGCCCAGCAGATGGCGCAAGGCAAGGAACGAGACGGCAAATACCACCGTCAGGGTGAACAGCGACTCCAGGGCGGCTGTCGCCAGCTCGGCCGAGGGCATGCGGGCCAGCTTGCGGGCCTCGAACTGGAAGCCGAACAAAAAACCGATCCATCCCAGCAGCAGTGATGAAAGGGGAGCAAGGCCCTTTTGCGTTTCAGCGTCCAGCACATCCAAAAACAGCGGCCCCAGCACAAGGCCCAGAAGGATGAACTCGTGCCCGGACAGTTGCAGGTGCCTTGCCGCGAACGGCAGGCGCACTCCGCGGAAGGTCAACCGATAGCCGATGAACACGGCGGCCAGCACGAATATGAGTACGAGAATGGCTTTCATGGTCCCGTATTTATCCGACACCGCGAAAAAATGCCAGAGAGAACAGCCGGGTCGACGGGACATGCTTCGTTGACACGGCCACCCGGCTGGGATAGAGCCTGTTCCGGCGTCGCGGTTGGACGACAATACCGACAGGGGTTGCAATATTCACTTGGAAACACGAATCGAACACACGATTGACGAGCTGGTGAGCCATGCCGCGCGCCGGAAGCGGCCCGTGAAGTGCACGGGGCTGTCCGGCGCGGACCGGGGCTACCTGCTGTCCAGGCTCGCCCGGGACATGAACGGGGTCATGCTGCTGGTGGCGCCCTTCGACCAGGAGGCCCGGCGGCTTGCGTCGGACCTGGAATTCTGCCTGTCCGGCCTGCCGGACGGGGAACGGCCCGACATCCTGTTTTTCCCGCACTACCACATCCTTCCCTTCAAGGACACGCCCTACCACGGAGAAACCTCCTGCGAACGGATCAACACCCTGTACCGGCTGATCGAGGGAGGCAGGGGAGCGGTGGTGGTGACGACGGCCCAGGCGCTCATGTCGCGCCTGATTCCGCGGGGTGTGCTCGCGGGATACGCGGACTACCTCCTGGAGGGGGAGGATCTTGATCGCGACGCATTTCTGAATCGCCTGGTGGATGGCGGATACCAGTCCAGCCTCGTCGTGGAGGAGCCGGGCGAGTTTTCGGTGCGGGGCGGTATTCTGGACGTGTACTCGCCGAACTACGAAGACCCGTTGCGCATCGAGTTCTTCGGCGACACCGTGGATTCCATACGCACGTTCTCTCCGGCCAACCAGCGCACGGTTAACCGGCTTCCCGAGGCGGTGATTCTGCCGGCCAGCGAGGCGGTGGTGGATGAAAACGCGCTGCTGGGCTTTGTCCACGGAATCCGCGAGCAGGGATCCAGGCTGGGGATGAAGGTCACCCGGATCCGCGGGATCGCCGAGGAGCTCAAGGAAAGCCGGAGGTTTTCGGGGCACGAGGCGTTTTTGCCTCTTTTGTACGAGCACACGGACACCCTGTTCGACTACCTGCCCGCCGGCGCCCTCTGCGTGGTGGCCGACCCCCGGCAGGTTCGGGCCGAGATGGAGGGTTACGGCAGGAAGCTGGCGGAAAACCACGAAAAGGTCCGCGAGGACGGCAGGCTGTGCCTTCCCGCCGAGGTCACCCATCTCACGGCGGACGAGGCCATGCGGGGTGTCGAGCTTGCCCGGCCCGTGACCCTGGAGGTGCTGGACATCCGGGAGCCTGGAAAGGAGCGGGACGAGGAACCCGGGGAGATCCACTTTTCCATCGAGGACAACGCGGGCCTGGCGCAGGAGCTGGCCAACCGCGCCGATCCGGAGCAGCCGTTCTCCCCCCTGGCTGACTGGATGGCGGACCGGTTCGAGGACGGGTGCGGCGTGGTGATCGCCTGCCCGTCCAGGAGCCGCGCCGAACAGCTGGAAACCATGCTGGCCCATTACGGCATCGGAGCGAAACGCACCACCACGTGGCCCCGGGAAGCCGCGAAAGGCGGCGGGGCGTTCCTTGCCCTGGGCCAGCTTTCCTCGGGATTCGTGTGGCGTTCCGAACGGCTGGCCGTGGTCACGGACCGGGAGATATTCGGCAGGGCCCGCAGAAGACCGGCCAAGGCGCGGCCCCGCACCGAGTTACTGGATCTGGCCGAGTTGAAACAGGGAGACTTCGTCGTCCACGTGGACCACGGCATCGGTCGATACGACGGCCTGATCAAGATGGACGTGAACGGCGTGGCCAATGACTTCCTCCTCCTGGTGTACAAGGAAGAGGACAAGCTATACCTGCCCGTGGACCGCACCAACCTGATTCAGAAGTACCAGGGCGTGGAAAACATCGCCCCGGCGGTGGACAAGCTGGGCGGCAAGAGCTGGGAGCGGGTCAAGAGCAAGGTCAAACGCTCCGTCGAAAAGATAGCGGGCCAGCTGCTGGAACTGTACGCGAAGCGAAACGCCAGGCAAGGCCACGCGTTCGCCCCGTCCGACAGCTACTTCCGCAACTTCGAGGACGGGTTCGAGTACGAGGAGACTCCGGACCAGCTGAAGGCCATCCACGACGCGCTGGACGACATGGAAAGTCCCCGGCCCATGGACAGGTTAGTGTGCGGCGACGTGGGCTACGGGAAGACCGAGGTGGCGTTGCGCGCCGCCTTCAAGGCGGTGAGCGACTCCAAGCAGGTCGCCCTGCTGGCGCCCACCACTATCCTCTGCGAGCAGCATTTCGAGACGTTCAAACGCAGGTTCCACAACTACCCCATCCGGGTGGAGTGCCTGAACCGGTTTCGCACGCCGAAGGAACAGGCAGCGATCGTGGCGGACATCAAGGCCGGCAAGGTGGATATCGCCATAGGCACGCACCGCCTGTTGTCCAGGGACGTGAGCTTCCGTGACCTCGGTCTCGTGGTCATCGACGAGGAGCAACGCTTCGGGGTCCGCCACAAGGAGCGGCTCAAGGAGCTGCGCGCCACCGTGGACGTCCTGGCTCTCACGGCCACGCCCATACCCCGGACGCTGCACCTGTCCATGATGGGCATACGGGACATCAGCGTGATCACCACGCCGCCCGAGCAGCGCCGGCCCATCACCACGTACATCTCGCCGTTCGACGACGCGCTGGTGGCGGAGGCCATACGCAGGGAGGTCAACCGGGGCGGGCAGGTGTTCTTCGTCCACAACAGTGTCCAGACCATCTGGTCCATGGCCGAGCGGCTGGAGGGGCTGGTTCCGGAGGCCCGGGTGGGCGTGGCGCATGGCCAGCTTACCGAGGACAAGCTGGAACGGGTGATGATGCGCTTTGTGAAACGCGAGATCGACGTGCTGGTCTGCACCACCATCATCGAGTCGGGCCTGGACATTCCGGCCGCCAACACCATCCTGGTGAACCGCGCGGACCGTTTCGGCCTGTCCCAGATATACCAGCTGCGGGGCAGGGTGGGGCGCGGCGACGAGCAGGCGTACGCGTATCTCTTCATTCCCGGCGAAACCACGCTCACCCGGGACGCCCAGCGCAGGCTCAAGGTGCTCATGGAGCACAGCGACCTGGGCGCGGGCTTCCAGCTTGCCATGTCCGACCTGCAGATACGCGGCGGCGGCACCATCCTGGGTTCGGCCCAGTCCGGCCACATCGCGGCCGTGGGCTACGAGATGTTTTTGCAGCTCATGGAAACCGCGGTGGCCAACCTCAAGGGCGAGGAGGTCGTGGAACCCCTGGAGCCGGAGATCAACCTGGACTACTCGGCGTTCTTCCCGGAAACCTACATACCGGACACGGACCAGCGCCTGCTGGCATACCGCAGGCTGGCCCGCCTGCGCGACCTGGACGCCATCAGCGCCTTCAAGGAGGAGATGGAGGACCGTTTCGGCAAGATGCCGGACGAGGCGTCCCAACTCCTGTACAAGATCATGCTCAAGTGCCGGTGCAGGAACGCCGGGGTCAAACGCCTGGACCTGGCGAAAACCGGGCTGGCCCTGACCCTGTCGCCGGAACACGTGCGACGACCCGAAGCCCTGCTGGAAATGGCCTCGGAGAACCCCCAGCGGTTCCGCCTGGGCCAGGACGGCGCCCTGCGGGTTTCCCTCACCGGAGAAAGCGTACGGGCCCGAACCAAACAGGTCAAAAACGTCTTGAAAGAAATGGCCCGCCGTGTTAATGAATGACGTTCGGTATTCTGGTGGAAAGGTCGGAATTTTCGGGCATTTTCAGCCGTCGGGTTCCTTCCGGACCACCCTGGACCCGCAAGGCCCGGCGCGGATTTTCGGGCCGGATGTCTTGAGAACATGATTGAATGTATGAACGTATCCGCCCACGATCGCGGAACATGCACGGGAGCCCGCCGAGCGCCGCGGGCCGGGCGCCTTTGGCCGGCCTTGTTGATTTCGGCCCTGTTGCTGTGCGTGGCGGGGGCCTGCGATCGCGAGCCCGAACAGCAGGAGCCTTCCTGGCTGGTCAAGGTCGGGGAAACCACGGTGAGCCCCGCCGAGTTCGAAGCCCAGTTCACCGTGGCCACGGCAGGCGCCCCGGCGTCGGACATGGCCGATCCCGAGCAGCTCAAGCGCATGAGATTGCGGTTCCTGGAGCAGCTCGTCGAGGAGCTGATGATCCTGGAGAGAGGCAGGGAGCTGGGCATCACCCTGTCCCCGGGAGAGACGGACAGGGCCCTGGCCGAAATCAGGGAGGATTACCCGGGGGACAGTTTCGCGGAGATGTTCACCGAGCAGGCCGTGATCTACGACACCTGGCTCGAAGGGTTCAAACGCAACCTGCTGGTCCGCAAAATTCTGGCCAGTGAGGTGGAGAGCGCGGTCACCGTGACCGACGCCGAACTGGAACTCTATGCCATGGAAAGGCGGGCGGCCCGACAGCTTGCCGAGCAGCAGGCGGAATTCGATGCTGGCGAACCCGGGCCAGAGGAGGCCGGCGACGCTGCGGACCTGGAAGATGAGGCCTCCGTGCCGGAGGATGAGGACGGAGCCCAAACCGCCGGCGCCGAAGCCGGGGACCTGACCGATACCGGCGAGGGCGTCGCTCCGGAAATAAATGAAAAACAACGGCTGCGGACGCTTTACGGTCCGATCGTCAAAAGGCGCAAGGCGGAAGCCGCCTACCGGACGTGGCTGGACCAGCTCAGGCAGCGTTACAAGGTGGAAGTCAATTGGGACAAATTGCAATGAGATATGGAAACATGAAAACCAAACCGGGGCGTCCCGCCGGGCTGCAAAGGGCCCTGGTCGTCGTCGCCCTGGCGGTGGTCCTCGCGGGGAGCCTTTTGTCGTCGGCACGCGCCGAGATGGTGGACCGCATAATCGCGGTGGTGAATTCGGACATCATCATGTACTCCGAGCTGCAGTCCGTCATGGACCCGTACCTGGAAAGGCTCCAGGCTGCCGGGTATTCCTGGGAAATGGAGGAGCAGTTGCGGGAAAAGCTGCGCGAGGAGATGCTCAACGAGCTCATCGAGCGCAAGTTGGCCGACCAGGAGATCGAGAGGCTCGGCGTGAGCGTGGACGAGGCCGAGGTGGACGCGGCCGAGGAACGGCTCAAGCAGGAGAGGGGCTGGACCCAGGAAGATTTGGAAACCGCCCTGGAGCGGGAAGGGTTGAGCCTCGAAAAGTACCGGGAGGAATTGCGCAGCCAGCTGCTCAGGGCCAAGCTCGTGCAACGGGCCGTGAACTCGCGAATCGTCCTGACCGACGAGGACGTCCGCCGTTACTATGAAGAGCACCCGGAGAAGTTTTCAGGCGAGGAAACCTACCACCTGCAGAACCTCGTTGTGGAGTATGGAGACGACGCGGACGAGGCGGAACGGATGCTGGCCAGAAGCAGGTTGGCGCGCGTGGGCGGGATGGTGAATTCGGGTTTTCCGTTTGCGGAGTTGCAAAAACGTCTCGAGTTCGCCAAAATTGCGGCGCGTGGAGGGGATCTCGGCTTTTTCACCCTGGAGGAACTCACCCCCAAACTGCAGGAAGCGGTGAAGAAGCTGGAATCCGGCCAGTGCAGTGAGCCCATCGAGGCGGACAAGGGCTATCAGATTATCTGGCTCAAGGAAGTCAGGGACTCCGGAGGGACCACTCTCGAGGACGCCAGCCCGGAAATCCGCCGGGAACTGTACACGGAAACCGTGAATAAACGCTATTCGGAATGGGTTTCGGAACTCAAGGAGAAGTCCTTCATTCAGATCAAGCGATAGCCGGCCGGGAAGGCGTTCATGCCAAACCGGCGCCCCCAGCGCCACAAGGACGGCCAGTGCCGGACATTCCATGTGCGCCGCCGCGGTTTTGGGGTGCCCGCCCCGCGGTTTCACAACAAACAGGCCCGACAAGGACGGTTCATGGAAGAGGAAACGAGGCGATCCGAGGAACTGGGTTTCGGCGAATACCTCAGGCAGACACGGGAGCAACGGGGTATCGACATCGAGGATGTCAGCCGCCGAATCAAGGTCTCCGTCACCACCTTGCGCAGTCTCGAACAGCAGGACATCGGTTCCTTTCCGCCGGAGGTGTTCGTCCTGGGCTTCCTGCGTTCCTATGCCCGGGCGATAGGCGCGGACGACGACAGGGTAGTGGCTCTGTACAGGCAGGCCACACCGGGCCGTGAAGGTCCGAAGTACGACAGGATGCCCTTTGCCCCGGCGGTGAGGCCGGGCCGAAGCTACAAGATCCTGCTCGGGATCATCATCCTGCTGGGTCTGATCGTCGGCACCACCATCGTGGTCATGCCGGAAGGCAGGGATCCTTCCATGGAGCCGTTGAAGATCAAGGTGCCGGCCCTGGAACCCAGGGAAAGCCCCCATTCCCGCCGGTCGCCGGAAAAGACCATGGAGTTGCATCTGGTGGCCCGGGAAAACGTTCGGGTAAAGGGAGTGGTGGACGCCTCCACGTCCCGGAGCTGGGACCTGATGCCTGGAGACGAGGTCACCCTGGAGGGCAGGAAACGTTTCAATCTGCTCCTGGGTTCGGCAAGCGGAGTGGCCCTGACCCTGGACGGAGAGCCGGTGCCCGTGTCGGGCAGACCGGGACAGCCCGTGAACATGGTGTTGCCGTGAGTGACGAACCCGGTGGACGACAGGACTTTTTGATCAATCAAGGGGACGAGGCATGCTCGGAGACCGCCCGAAGCTCATTACCGAGACGATACGACGGCTTTTACGCCGGGGTGCCATCCCACACCTTCGCAAGATCCTGGACAAGACCCACGCGGCGGACCTGTCCGTGGTCTTCCGTTCCATGCCCCCCGCGGACCGCAAGGTCCTGTTCAACCTTATCGACGATCCCGCCAAGAAGGGCGTAATCCTCAGCGAACTGGACGAGGACGATCTCCTCCGGCTCATCGAGCAGATCCCGGTGGACGAAATCGTGGGCATCCTGGACCGCATGCCCACTGACGACGTGGTCGACCTCATCGGCCGGCTGCCCCATGACCGCGCCGAGGAGATTCTCCGGAAAATGCCGCGCAAGGGTTCTCTCGAGGTCGAGGGCCTGTTGCGCTACGACGACGAGACGGCGGGCGGCATCATGGTTCCCGACTACGTCGCGGTGCGCCCGGAGAACACGGCCAGCGAGGTCATCCAGTCGCTGCAGAAGGAGCATATCGACGTCGAGATGCCCTTCTACCTGTACGTGGTGGACGAGAACGGGCGACTGGTGGGCGTGAGTTCGCTACGCCAGCTGGTCATGGTGCCTCCGGAGACTCCGGTCAAGGACTTCATGTCCACGGACGTGCTCAGCGTGCGTGCGGACATGGACCAGGAGGAGGTGGCCAGGATCGTGGCCCGCTACGATTTCCTGGCTGTTCCGGTCGTGGACGAGTCCGACAAGCTGGTGGGTATCGTCACGGTGGACGACGTCATCGACATCATCCGGGAGGAGGCCACCGAGGACTTCCTCAAGATGGCCGGCGTCGGCGAGGAGTTCGTGGAGACCCAGTCCGTGCTGACCAGCACCCGAATACGACTGCCATGGCTGTTCGCCAGTTGCCTGGGCGGGGTGTTCGCCTTTTTCATCATCGGCAGGTTCGAGCCCGTGCTCCAGCAGGTCACCTACCTGGCGGCGTTCATCCCCGTCATCATGGGAATGGGCGGCAACATCGGCACCCAGTCGTCCACCATCGTTGTCCGAGGCCTGGCCACGGGCCGGATACAGGTGCGCGATCTGGGCAAGGTCATCAGCAAGGAGCTGGCCGTGGGCCTGATACTGGGCGCGTTCTACGGAGCCGTAGTCGGGTCCGTGGCCCACCTGAGTTACGGCGGATGGGCTCTGGGCGTTTCCGTGTCCCTTGCCGTGCTGTCGTCCATGGCGATCGCGGCGCTGGTGGGCTCCATGTTCCCCATGATCTTCGCCCGGCTCAACATCGACCCCGCCGTGGCCACGGGACCGTTCGTTACCACGGCCATCGACATCCTCAGCGTGTTCTTCTATTTTCAGATAGCCACCACTCTCCTCGGGCTTTGAGGATGTCTGCCTACGTCACCACGGCTGTTCTGCTCCGGGGGGTGGAATACGGCGAGCACGACCTCATCGTGACATGGTTCACCCGGGCGGCGGGCAAGGTGTCCACCCTGGCCAAGAACGCCAAGAAGAGCACCCGGCGTTTCGGTGGCGCGCTGGACCTGTTTTCCCTGTGCGAGATCGTGTACGGTTTTGGCAAACGGGGCAGACTGCCCATTCTGCATGAGGCCCTGTCGAAAAAGCCCTTTGCCTTCATTCGGGAGGACGTGGTCCGCACCGCGTACGCGAGTTACTGGACCGAAATGGTTGCGCTGTGGATGGAAGAGGGTCAGCCCGCGGAGGAGTGTTTTGACCTTCTGGAATTCGTGCTGGACGGTCTGGACAGGGACGGGGCGCCCGAGGACCTGCACCTGTTGTTTCAATTGCGGTTTTTGCGCATGGCCGGTTTCATGCCCAATCTGTCCTCCTGCGTTGCCTGCGGAGGATTCCTGGAGAACATGGCGGGACAGGGGATCGGTTTTGACGTTCCAAGGGGAGGAATATTGTGCGCGGCATGCACCACCCCGGACAAGGAAGCGGGTCTGGGCGTGGGCGTGGTGCGTCAGCTTTTGTGGATGGCGGAAAAGGACCTGCTCCTGGCCACGCGCACACGGTTCCGGCCCGGGGCGGCACAACGCTGCCTGGCCGTGCTGGAGGCCTTCGTGCCCTATCACCTGGGAGCCGAGCCAAGGAGCCTGGGTTTCATAAGGCAGATGCGGCGCAGGGGCGCCATGAACAAGGCGGGCTGACCTTTCGGCCCGGTACCGGAGAATGCAGACATGGGCGTTGATCCCGAGAAACTGGCGAGGGCCCTGGAGCGGGGAGCTTCGGAGGCGTCGGCGCCGTGCCGTCTGGACATGGGCGGTACCGTGGACCTTCCCACCTTCCATTACGCCTTGCGGCACGTGGACCCGTGTACCTTTAACGTGGCGTTGAACATGCGGACGACGGTGCGGATTTCCACGTATGAAAAGGGCATGGTCAAGGTGTCGTCAAAGGGATTCGAGAGCGTGGAGTATCCCCTGGACGAGGTGCCCATGGTGCATGCGGTGGGGTTGATGATGGCCGTGGCCGCCTGGTTTCGCGCCAGCGGCGTTCACATCGAGGTGGAAAGCCGGTCTCCCCCCAAGAGTGCGCTGGGTGGTTCGTCGGTGGCCGCGGTGGCGGCCATAGGCGCGTTTTCCGCCGCGTTGGAGCGCATGGGCGACCCTGCCTACACGAAAAAGCAGACCGTGCTTCTGGGCCATACCCTGGAAAGCGTGTGCGCCGGGGTGCCCTGCGGCATGCAGGACCACCTGGCAGCGGTGTACGGGGGGGTGAACGCCTGGCACTGGCCGGCCCTGCCCGGCGAACCACCCTACGTGCGGCGGACCGTGCTGTCACCCAACGAACACGAATGGCTGGAGGAAAGGCTTCTGCTGGCCTACTGCGGCAAGCAGCACGAGTCCGCGGACGTGAACGCCACCTGGGTGGACCGCTTCCTCGTGGGCATGGACCGCCCCCGTTGGGAGAGCATGTGCCGGCTGACCCACAACTTCGTGGACGCCGTCGCGGTTAGGGACACCCGGGCGGCCATCGACGCCATGGAGCGGGAGCTTGCCATAAGACTGGAGATGACGCCGGAAGTGCTTGACCGTTCCATGCTCAGCCTGATAGATGCGGCTTGGCACAACGGTTGCGGGGCCCGGTTCGCCGGAGCGGGCGGGGGCGGCTGCGTGTGGGCCATGGGCGAGCCCGGGGAGATCGCGAAGACCAGGGCCGCGTGGCGGGAGATCGTGGACGGCATTCGAGACGCCCGGTTGCTGGAGGTCGGGATCGACGTCGAGGGTCTGCGTGCAGGTTCGTAATATATTGTTTTAAGGGGATGAAATGACGTTCCAACAGGTGATGCTCGAGCTGTCCAGGTACTGGTCGGACAAGGGATGCGTACTGGTGCAGCCCTATGACATGGAGGTGGGGGCCGGGACGTTCCACCCGGAAACCCTGTTGCGCGCTCTTGGGCCGGAACCGTGGAACGTGGGCTATGTACAGCCATCCCGCCGCCCCACGGACGGCAGGTACGGGGAGAACCCCAACCGCCTGCAGCACTACTACCAGTACCAGGTAATCATGAAACCGTCGCCGCCCAACTCCCAGGAACTGTACCTGGGAAGCCTCAGGGCCCTGGGCGTGGACCCGCTGGAACACGACATCCGGTTTGTCGAGGACGACTGGGAATCCCCGACCCTGGGCGCGTCCGGCCTGGGCTGGGAGGTGTGGCTGGACGGCATGGAGATCACCCAGTTCACCTACTTCCAGATCGCGGGCAGCATCGAATTGTCCCCGGTGACCGTGGAACTGACCTACGGCCTCGAACGTATCGCCATGTACCTGCAGGGCGTGGACAACGTGTACGACCTGGCATGGAACGATTCCGTGGCCTACGGCGACCTGCACCACCGGCACGAGGTGGAGCAGAGCACCTACAACTTCGAGGTGGCCGACGTGTCCATGCTGTTCGCCCACTTCGACGCCTATGAAAAGGAATCCCGGGCCGCCCTGGAAGCGGGACTGGTGATCCCGGCCTACGAGTACACCCTCAAGGGCAGCCATACCTTCAACCTGCTGGATGCGAGGGGCGCCATCAGCGTGACCGAACGGCAGCGGTACATCGGCCGCATCCGGCATCTCGCCCGGGCCTGCGCGGAGAAGTACCTGGCCCAGCGCGAGGACATGGGCTTTCCCCTTTTGAAGAAAACGACCAATTAGCGAGGTTTTCGCATATCATGCAAGCGTTGCTGTTCGAGATAGGATCCGAGGAAATACCGGCCGGTTACATCCAGCCCGCCCTGGATGCCATGGCGTCGTCGCTGGCAAGGCGGCTGGACGAGTCCCGCATAGCCCACGGGGCGGCGCGGACGTACGGCACCCCCCGGAGGCTGGCCGTCCTCGTGGAGGACGTTGCCGGGCGGCAGGAGACCGTATCCGAGTTGGTTACCGGCCCGCCGGTCAAGGTGGCCTTTGACGCGGACGGCAACCCCGCCGTTCCCGCGCAAAAATTCGCGGAAAAGGTTGGCCTTCCCGTGAGCGAGCTTTCCACCACCACGACGGCCAGGGGCGAGTACCTGTGCGCCACGGTGACCGATGAGGGCGGAGCGACCACCGATGTGCTGGCAAGGATTCTGCCCGAGATCATCGGGAAGATCCCGTTTCCCAAGTCCATGCGCTGGGCCGACCTTCCAGGCACCTTTGCCAGGCCCGTGCACACTCTGGTGGCGCTTCTGGGACAGACCCCGGTGGCGTTTACGTGGAACGGGGTGCAAAGCGGCAACCAGACAAAGGGGCATTTCTTCATGTGCCCCTACGAGGTGGAGCTTGCCGCGCCCGAACAGTACCTGGAAAGGCTCGAGGCGGCCTCGGTGATCGCGGACGTGGAACGCAGGCGCGGCATGATCGCAGAACAGGTGGACGAGGCGGCAAAAGCGGCCGGAGGGAAGGTGCTGGACGATCCCGGTCTGCTGGACATCGTCACCAACATCGTGGAGTACCCGGTTGCCACCAGCGGGGCGTTCGACCGGGAATTTTTGGAAGTGCCGCGGCCCGTGCTGATCACAGCCATGCGGGAGCACCAGAAGTATTTTTCCGTGGTGGACGATGCTGGCGAGCTTCTGCCCGCGTTCGTGGCCGTGAACAACACCCGTCCCAGGGACCCGGGCCTCGTGGCCCGGGGGCATGAGCGGGTGCTGCGCGCGCGATTGTCCGACGCCCGGTTCTTTTTCGAGGCGGACCGGCAGCGGTCCATGGATGAGTGGGTCACGGAAACCGGAGGCATCCTTTTCCAGGCCAGGCTCGGCACCATGCTGGAAAAGACCCAGCGCGCGCGGGCACTGGCCGAGTTCATGGCGGACCGGCTGGTAGAGGCTGTCGGTCTGGACCCGGAAAACAGGCAGTGGATATCCCGCGCCGCCACCCTGTGCAAGGCGGATCTTGTCAGCGAGGTGGTGGGCGAGTTCCCCAACCTCCAGGGCGCCATGGGCCGCATCTATGCGGAACTGGGCAACGAACCCGCCGAGGTGTGCGCCGCCATAGAGGAGCATTACCGTCCCACACACGCCGGCGGCGAGCTTCCCACCAGCGCGGCGGGAGCCATCCTGGCCGTCGCCGACAAGATGGACAGCCTGTGCGCGTGCTTCTCCGTGGGCCTCGTGCCCACGGGCAGCATGGACCCCTATGCCCTGCGACGGGCCGCCATCGGCGCCATTTCCATCCTGCTGGACCGGGACTGGCCGCTCCCCGTTTCCGGGATCGTGGAAAAGAGCCTGGAACTGGTTGGCGGCAAGGCAACCCGGGACGCGGAAGAGACCCGGCAAAAGGTGATGGATTTTCTGGGCGACCGCATGGCCGCGCTGCTGGTGGAGCAGGGCAATCCCAGAGACGTGGTGAACGCGGCGTGCGCCGTGTCCGTGGACCCGGTGCCCCACCTGTGGCGTCGGGTCCGGGCCCTGGCGGAGCTTACCCGACAGCAGGATTACGACGCCCTGGCCATAGCGTTCAAACGGGTCGCCAACATCATAAGGCAGGCAGAGGAAAAACTGGGTGACCAACCAAGGCCCACGGAAGTGGACCCGGCCCTGTT
The DNA here is from genome assembly GCA_046542385.1 of Desulfatibacillaceae bacterium. Taxonomy (GTDB): domain Bacteria; phylum Desulfobacterota; class Desulfobacteria; order Desulfobacterales; family Desulfatibacillaceae; genus JBKHBM01. The sequence goes on from JBKHBM010000001.1 coordinate 108,362, forward strand.
CGAGCAGGAATGCGAATCCGCGCTCTGGGACGCATACGGGAAGATGGCGGGCGAGGTGGAGGGCCTTTTGGCAAAGGGCGAGGTGGAAAAGGCCCTTCTCACCGTGGCCGGCCTGCGTCCCCTGGTGGACGCCTTTTTTGACGGCGTGATGGTCATGGCAAAGGAGGAGGACCTCCGGAACAACCGCCTGGCCCTGCTGGGCGCCATCGCCGCCGTTTTCGCGCGATTCGCCGACTTCACGAAGATAGCAACCCCCAAGGAATAGCACAGGAGGAATCGGTACATGCCTTACGATCCGGATCAGGACAAGGTTCTCAAGTCATGGGAATGCGAGGAAACAGGCCTTGTGGTCTCCATCAACCAGTATGCCGAGGGCGAACCCAAGCTGCAGATAGGACCCCGCTACTACACCCGCAAGGACGGACAGAAGAGCCAGCGCAAGGCGGGCAGGCTAACCATCGAGGACGTGCAGTGGCTGTTCGACACGATGGACGAGATCAGGGACGAGATGGAGGATCTGGTTCCTCCTGAATGATTTCCGCATAACACGGATCGGCGCGCATGGACCGGTGTAACGAACCCATCATCAATCCCGAGAGGCGGCCCGGTGCCCCTGAGGTCGGCCCCCTGGTCGTCATGGCCAGCGTGGGCCCGGACGTCGCGGACCTGAGCCGGGCCATGTTCGGCGAGGGGGCCCGTTACACGCGGCTGGTGAACAGCCGGCTGTACACGGACGACACGGGCCTGGCCCTGGTGGGGCCGGTTATGGGCGCGCCGTATGCCGTGTTCATCCTGGAGCAGGCCATAGCCCACGGAGCGCGGGACATCCTGTTCCTGGGATGGTGCGGCAGCGTGAGCGCCAGGGCGGAAACCGGGTCGCTGGTCGTGCCCGGTTCCGCGTTCATTGACGAGGGAACCTCCCGCCACTATGTTGGGGAGGTGCCTCCCGACACCGGGGAGGTCGCGGTTTCCTGGCCGGACAGGGACCTCGCCGCGGGCATGGTTGACGAACTGTCCGCCCGGGACGCCGCCTGCCTTACCGACCCCATGTGGACCACGGACGCCGTGTTCCGCGAAACCCCCGAAAAAGTCGCCAGGTTCTCCGGACTGGGCGCCGTGGGCGTGGACATGGAGACGTCGGCCCTGTTCACCGTGGCCCGTTTCCGGTGCGTACGCATGGCCGCCCTGTGCGTGGTGTCCGACGAGCTCCACGACGGCACCTGGCGACCCGGTTTCACGGACCGGAGGTTTGCCGCAGCACGCGGGGCCGCCGTCGAGGTGATATGCGCACTGAGCCGGAAAACATGAGCCGGGAAGAGGCAGCCGGGCGCGCCGCCGGGTTGCGCCGGGTGTTGAGGGAGCACAATTACCGGTACTACGTGCTGGACGATCCCGTCGTCTCCGACTCGGAGTACGACGCCCTGATGCAGGAATTGCTGGCCATCGAACAGGCGCACCCGGACCTCGCGGTGCCCGACTCCCCCACGCGGACCGTGGGCGCGCCGCCCCTGGACAAGTTTGAAACCGCTGCCCACACCATCCCCATGCTGAGCCTGGACAACGCCTTCGGCGATGAGGACCTTCGCGCCTTCCACGCGCGCATACTGAGGCAGGCGGGCCTGCCCATCCCCATAACCTACACCGTGGAACCCAAGATGGACGGTGTGGCCGTGGAGGTGGTGTACGAAAACGGGGAGATGGTCCTGGCCACCACCCGTGGCGACGGCCACGTGGGCGAGGTGGTGACCGACAATGTGCGCACCATCCGCGCGCTGCCCCGCATTTTGAAGCAGCACGGGGAACATCCCGTGCCCGAACGCCTGGAAGTGCGCGGCGAAGTGTTCATGCGGAAGCCGGGATTCGCCCGCCTGAACCGCAACCGGGAGGCCGCGGGCCAGTCAGCGTTCGCCAATCCGCGAAACGCGGCCGCCGGCTCGCTGCGCCAGCTGGACAGCAAGGTTACGGCCAAACGTCCCCTGGACATCTACTGCTACGGTGTGGGTCAGGTGACCGGCTTTGACTGGGACTCCCACCACGCCATGCTGGAGGCCCTCGGGACCTGGGGCCTGCCCGTGAATCCCCGCATCGAAACCGGCCTGGACATCGACGGCGTGATCGCCTTTTACAACGACGTGCAGGCGGGGCGGGAGGAGTTCGATTACGACATCGACGGCGTGGTGGTCAAGGTGGACTCCGTGCCGTTGCAACAGGATCTGGGTACCACGTCCCGGAGCCCGCGATGGGCCATTGCCGTCAAGTTCGCCGCCACCCAGGCCACCACCACGGTACGGGAAATCTTCGTTTCCGTGGGCCGTACCGGCGCCCTCACTCCGGTGGCCATGCTGGAACCCGTGAACGTGGGCGGGGTCACGGTGAGCCGCGCCACCCTGCACAACGAGGACGAGGTTCGCAGAAAGGACGTGCGGGCCGGGGACACGGTACTTGTGCAACGGGCCGGCGACGTGATTCCCGAGGTCGTCAAGGTGGTGGAGCCGGACATGGAGGGCCGGTCCGAGCCCTTTGCCATGCCCGGCTCGTGCCCGGTGTGCGGGTCCGACGCCGTTCGTCTGGAAGGCGAGGCAGCCAGCCGGTGCGTAAACGTGAACTGCCCGGCCCAGGTGAGGGAACGCATCAAGCATTTCGCGGCCAAGGGCGCTTTCGACATCGAGGGCGTCGGAGACAGGCTGGTTGCCCAGCTCGTGGACAGGGGCATGGTGTCCTCGCCCGAGGACCTGCTGGCCCTGTCCGTGGAGGAGCTTGCGTCCCTGGAACGCATGGGCGACAAGTCGGCCCGCAACATAGTGAACGCCATCGAGCAGAGCAGGGACATCCCCCTTTCGCGCTTCATCTACTCCCTGGGCATCCGCTTCGTGGGCGAGGAGACGGCCGACGTTCTTGCGAGGCGATTCCGGAGCCTGGACAGTCTGCGCCGGGCCACAACCGGCGAACTGGTGGCCGTGGAGGGCGTGGGCGACGTGATCGCGGAAAGCGTGGCCGCGTTTTTCCGCAGGCCGGAGAACCAGAGGGCCGTGGACGCCCTGCTGGAGCAGGGCGTGCGCATCCGGGAGCCTGAAACCCAGCCCGAACGATCAGGAGAGTCGCCCATTTCCGGCAGGACCTTCGTACTCACTGGAGGGCTTGCCACCATGACACGGTCCGAGGCCAAAAACCGCATCTCGGCCGCGGGCGGCAAGGTTTCGGGCTCGGTGAGCAAAAAGACGGATTTCGTCGTGGTGGGCGAGGACCCGGGCAGCAAGGCGGACAAGGCCCGGGACCTGGGCGTCACCATGCTGAACGAACAGGAATTGCTGGACATGCTGGGGGGACAATGAGCGAGAACATCCGCAGGAGAGTGTATGTGACAGGCAGGGTGCAGGGAGTCTTCTTCAGGTCGGAAACCAGGAACGAAGCGCGTCGCCAGGGCGTGGACGGCTGGGTGAAAAATCTGGCCGACGGCAGGGTGGAGGCCGTGTTCGAAGGGCCGAAGGACAAGGTGGAAGCCATGGTGGACTGGTGCCACCACGGCCCGTCCATGGCCCGGGTGGAGAACGTGGAGGCCCGGGAGGAAACCTACACCGGTGAGTTTTCGGGGTTCTCGGTCAGGCATTGATCCGGGACCGTTTTCAGGAAAGCAAGGGCGGGGGAACCCAGGGGTCGCGCCATATGATCAGTTTCCGTATTTCTCTTTCCGCCACCCCGGCGAAGGCCGGGGTCCAGGGGTGCGGAACAGGTTGAATTTCCGCGATATCCAGCTTGTGCCTGGTGGCCGAAGCCGGCGTATGTTGGGGAAGGGACGCGCCTGCGCGGCCAGCCCAGACACGTGAGTGCGCCAGGCCTGGGCATCTCCGTACAATCGTCATGTTCCAGGGTTCCGTCCATCGCTCTGCACCTGGGCCCCGGCCTTCGCCGGGGAGACGGAAGCCTGCGACTTCATCCTTCCGCCTTCCTCCCCATCCTTTCCTCTCCCGTCAGAAATACCGTGTCGCCCACACGTACACGTTGTCCGCCGGCGAGGCGTACAGGTTCGTTCCGGGGATGGAGTAGCCGCCGAATTCCGAGCCGTCCCGTCCCCAGTACACGTTGGCGCCGGCAACGATTCGCGTGTTCTGCCGCACGTCGTACACCATCCGGGGTTGGAGGATTCCCGAGGGGTCGGCAAGGTTGGTGATGGCGGCGAGATGCAGGTTCACCAGGGGATGTGCTTCAAACCGTACCGTACCCGCGGCGTAGGTGTTGCCCAGGGTGTGCAGTTGCCCCCGGTCCAGCCGCTCCCGCACGGCCCGGGTGGCGGAGTCCTCGGCGTACTCGTTGTCCATGAGCCCGTTGTGGTAGACCTCCAGCAGACCATACCAGTTCTTGCCCGCCCATACCCACGAGTAGTCGATATTGGCCACCGCCGAGACGTACGAGCCCTTGTCGTCGATCGGAAGGCGTCGCCCGTCGTCCGGTTCCAGCAGGACGCCCACGACGTCCATGCGCCAGGCGGCGGCGCCCAGGTAGCCGGTGACGCCGAAGCCCGCCACCATGTCCCGGTAATGCCGTCCCACCATGAAGTCCAGTTCATGGTCGCCGGACATCACGTGGTACTTGGCGGCCAGGGAGGAATGGTCCCGGGACGGGTTGCCGTCGGCCGGGTTCCGGCGTGGCACGTACAGAAGATGCACGTTGCCCCGGGACGGTGAGTACTGCACGGACAGCATGTCGTCGCCGTTCTTGTAGTCCCGCTCCACGTCCGTGGGTGCGAACGGGTTGAACAGGTCCATGGGGTTGAAGACGAGGCCGTTGCCCCAGGTCACCGCCTGCCTGCCCGCGCGCACGTCCAGGGTGAACGTGGTGTAGGCGGCGTACAGCCGGTCCATCCTGTGGTACCAGACGTGGCCCGGGGCATCGTCCAGGGTCGCGGTGAGGTCGAACAGTCTGCGGTCGTCGTCCGGTTGGGCACTTGTGGTGACACCCGTGGCGGAAAGCGCCGGAAAACGGCGGTTAAGCGCCTTGTTGCGCCTTCGGGTATCCCCGGCGGAGAAGATGTTCTCGTAATGGGCCGTGAAGGATATGTCGTCCGTTGCCTCGTATTCCGCCTTGAGCCGGAACTCGGCCGCGCCGTCCACCATGGCTTCGGCGCCCACCAGGGAATAGTGGGAATCGCCTCCCGGCCATGCCACGGAGCCCCGGATTTTCAGGTGTCCTCCGTAGCGGCCGGGAAGGCGCTGCAACAAGCCCGGTTCCCCGTTCTCCCCGGCGTCCGCGGACACGGAGCAGGGCAGGGTGACCAATGCCAGGATCGCCGCGAGCAGTATTGTGACGGTCGGTTTAACCACGGGACCTCCCTCGTTCCTCGTTTCCGGGTTGCTTCCCGGACATATGGATCAATGGTCCTCCTCACCCACGATCCGGCCGTCCTGCATGCGGACCAGGCGGCGGGCGTACTCCATGACCATGTTGTCGTGGGTGGAGAAGATGAAGGTCGCCCCCCTTTTCTCGTTCATCTCCCGCATCATCTCGAGCAGGCTGTTGCCGGTCCTGCTGTCCAGATTGGCAGTGGGTTCGTCCGCCAGCACGATGGCCGGGTCCGACACGATGGCACGGGCCACGGCCACCCGTTGCTGCTGGCCGCCGGAAAGCTCGGACGGCCTGCGCTTGAACATGCCGCCCAGGCCCACGTCCTCCAGTATGGCGTGGGTCTTTTCCCGGCGTTCGGTCCTGGACACTCCCTGGAGGAGCATGACGAACTCCACGTTTTCCTCGGCGGACAGCACGGGAATGAGGTTGTAGGCCTGGAAGACGAAGCCGATGCGGTTCAGGCGCAGTTCGGCGAGGCCTGACTGGCTCATGGTTTCCAGGCGGTTGTTTTCCACGGTGACCGTGCCCTTGTCCATGGAGTCCAGGCCGCCGATGATGTTGAGCATGGTCGTCTTGCCCGACCCGGACGGGCCGGCCAGCGCCACGAATCCGCCCTTTTCCACCGATAGGTCGATCCCCTGCAGGGCGCGCACCTCCACCTTGCCCTGCTGGTAGACCTTTTCCACGCCCTTTGCTTCCACGATGTTCATTGTTCGTCCCTCGTACGGGTGTTGCCATTACCCTGAATCCGTGACGAAAATATTGAAAAAACTTTCAAGAACCCTGTAAATCGGACTTTTGGCGTGTTCTTGAACAAATCTTCGTTTCACCCGGTGGGTGA